>NZ_JBSFJZ010000059.1:0-48667 GCF_053598315.1 Streptomyces sp. NPDC001153 | reverse complement strand
GTGGGGTGGGGTCTGTGGGCGGGGGGGTTTGTGTCCGGGGGGGGGGGGGGGCCGCCGCCGGCCGCCCCCCCCCCCACCGCCCGACCTGCGCATCCTCCCCGAAGACCGCACGGTTCGGGGCGTCGTCGCAGGCCAGGGGGCTGTTGACAGTCGACGGCCGGGGGCCGGTAGGTTCGGCCGAGTCCACCACCGGACGCCTGACCGGGGAGCGTTCCCGCAACTCGTCTCAGCGCCGCTGGGTCAGGGACGGTGTGCCGCACCGGGGCACCGTCGCTGGGAGCCAGGCTCAGCGCCCGCGCCGCCGAGGGAACGTTCCGGCCCGGCAAGGTGTGACCCGGGTGGGGCCCGTGCGCTCAGTAGACAACGGCTTTCGGTCGATCCGCAGCCAGCGGGTCCCAGGTCGGCCCGAAGGGCGCCGGGCCCCCATCCGCCGTGGTGGGCGAGCGGCCCCGGCGTGCCGTGGAGGTGCCAAAAACACATTCTTACCCCACTCTTGTGGAATCGACACCACCAAAGGACGCAGCCGGCATGTCTTACCAGGCGGTGGCCACTATGGTGGACGCCTGCGTACGACCAAGAAGGGGCAGCAGTGAACGACGGCGACGGGACCCTGGCCACGGCTCAGGGGAGGCAGTTCGGTCCGCTCGGCACGGCCTTGGTGATCATTCCGACCTACAACGAGGCGGAGAACATCAAGACGATCGTCGGCCGGGTACGCAAGGCCGTCCCCGAGGCGCACGTGCTGATCGCGGACGACAACAGCCCCGATGGCACCGGCAAGCTCGCCGACGAGCTGGCCGCCGAGGACGAGAACGTCCAGGTGATGCACCGCAAGGGCAAGGAAGGCCTGGGCGCCGCCTACCTCGCGGGCTTCCGCTGGGGTCTGGAGCACGGCTACGGCGTGCTGATCGAGATGGACGCCGACGGCTCCCACCAGCCCGAGGAGCTGCCCAGGCTGCTCACCGCCCTCAAGAGCGCCGACCTGGTGCTCGGCTCCCGCTGGGTGCCCGGCGGCCGCGTGGTGAACTGGCCCAAGTCGCGTGAGTTCATCTCCCGTGGCGGCAGCCTCTACTCCCGGCTCGCCCTCGGCCTGCCGCTGCGCGACATCACCGGCGGCTACCGCGCGTTCCGCCGCGAGACGCTGGAGGGGCTGGGCCTGGACGAG
Source organism: Streptomyces sp. NPDC001153 (assembly GCF_053598315.1). NCBI lineage: Bacteria > Bacillati > Actinomycetota > Actinomycetes > Kitasatosporales > Streptomycetaceae > Streptomyces > Streptomyces sp. NPDC001153. Next base: position 47,502 of record NZ_JBSFJZ010000059.1, on the reverse strand, counting down.
GTCGCCTCGCAGGGTTACTGCTTCCAGGTCGACCTGGCACGCCGCGCGGTCAAGGCCGGCTACCACGTGGTCGAGGTTCCGATCACCTTCGTCGAGCGCGAACTCGGCGACTCCAAGATGAGCAAGGACATCCTCATCGAGGCGCTGTGGCGGGTCACCGCCTGGGGCGCGGGGGAGCGGGTCGCCAAGCTCACCGGCAGGAACAAGCGGGCCAAGTAGTCACCGGCGGGCCAAGTAGTCACCGGCGGGCCAAGTAGTCGCCGGCGGGCCAAGTAGTCGCCGGCGGGCCAAGTGGTCCCGGTCGGCCCCGGGTGAAGACCCCCTTATCCCGCTCTGAGCAGCCGCCAGGCACACTGGGGGCATGACGACTGGCGCTCCGACCTCTCCGTACACCACCCGGCCCCGGCGCTCCCGGCTGCGCAGGTATCTGCCGCTGGGGGTCGCGGCCTGGCTGGTGCTGGAGATCTGGCTGCTGACCCTGGTCGCGGGAGCGGCCGGGGGGTTCGCCGTGTTCCTGCTGCTCGTCGCGGGCCTCGTGGCCGGTTCCGTGGTCATCAAGCGGGCCGGCCGCCGTGCCTTCCAGAGCCTGAACGAGGCGCTGCAGCGGGGCGGTTCACCGGAGCGCGGCGGTGGCAACGGCCTGATGATGCTCGGCGGCCTGCTGCTGATCATCCCGGGTCTGCTCTCCGACGTGGCGGGCCTGCTCCTGCTGCTCCCGCCGGTGCAGCAGGCCGTGAGCCGCTATGCGGAGAACGCCCTGGACAAGAGGCTGCGCACGGCGGCCCCGGGCAGCCTCGGCGACGCCTTCCAGCAGGCCCGCATCCACCGTCCCGACGGCAGGGTGGTGCAGGGCGAGGTCATCCGTGAGGACCGGCCCGAGCCGGGCGAGCAGCAGCGTCCGCCGCTGTCCCGCTGAGCACGCCCCCGGACATGCGAAACCGCGGGCGCCGTACGTGCATCGTGTACGGCGCCCGCGGTTTCGTGTGCGCTGTGTCTCCGTCCAGCCGCAGGGACTAGGCCGACTTGCGGCTGTCCCGAGGGTGAACCGCGATGTTCATCGCCCCTGAGCGCAGAACCGCCAGACGCTCCTCGAGGACCTCTTCGAGTTCCTCACGGGTGCGCCGCTCCATCAGCATGTCCCAGTGGGTACGCGCGGGCTTGGCCTTCTTTTCCTCAGGGCCGTCGCCGTCGACGAGGAGTGCCTGGGCTCCGCAGACCTTGCACTCCCACTCCGGCGGGATCTCCGCCTCGACGGAGAAGGGCATCTCGAAGCGGTGCCCCTTCTCACATGCGTACTCCACGGCCTGGCGCGGGGCCAGGTCGATACCGCGGTCCGTCTCGTAGCTGGTCACCACGAGGCGCGTACCGCGAAGAGCTCGCTCACTCATGAATCGTGCCTCCCGGGCTTGTCGCCCACAGGACAGGTGTCGCTGTCGTCGTCATCCGGTCAACGTCCGGTCGGCGGTAAAGATTCCCGTTCCGTGTCCCGTTCCGGGTCATGCGTCGCCGTCGTAGCCGCCCCTTGTTCTACCCACCGGCGCCCGGTTTGTCACATCTGATAGCAGATGTCACCCAGCGTTTCGGCATCTTTGACGCGCAGTAACGGTACGCCTGGCAGGCCAAAGGCGTACACTACCGCCCTTTCGCGCCGAGTGCTAAATCGGTGCTAAATCTTCTGCGGAACGGGGTTGCCCGCCTCGCTGATCGCCCGCCGCACCGGGACGCGCGCCAGCAGCACGAACCCGATGGCGAAGAAGGCCACCAGCGAGATGATCGCGGACCGGTAGCTTCCGGTCAGCTGGTAGGTCACGCCGAACAGCAGCGGCCCGAGCCAGCTCATCCCGCGGTCGCTCAACTCGTAGGCCGAGAAGTACTCGGCCTCCTTGCCGGGCGGCACGAGATGGGAGAACAGCGACCGGGACAGCGCCTGGCTGCCGCCGAGGACGAGGCCGATCCCGGCGGCCAGCACGAAGAAGAACACCGGCGCCTTCGCGGGCAGGAAGTAACCGGCGGCCAGGGTCACCGTCCATGCCACCAGCGAGCCGAGGATCGTCCGCTGGGCGCCGTAGGTCCGCGCCAGCCGCCCCATCGCCAGCGCCCCGGCCACGGCCAGCACCTGCACCAGCAGCACGGCCGCGATGAGCGTCGACTGGGAGAGTCCCAGTTCCTGCGAGCCGTAGACGGAGGCCTGGGTGATCACCGTCTGGATGCCGTCGTTGTAGATGAGGTACGCCAGCAGGAACGCGAGCGTCAGCGGGTGCCGGCGCATGTCCCGGACCGTCGCGGCCAGCTGGCTGAGGCCGGGTGCCGAGGCGCGCTCCACGCGCGCGTGCCGGTCACGCAGCCTGCGCAGGGGTATGAGTGTGAAGGCACCCCACCACAGGCCGGCCGAGGCCAGGCAGACGCGGACCGCGGCCGTCTCGGTCAGACCGAAGGAGTCGTGCGCCGAGTACAGGACCAGGTTGGCGACGAGGACCGTGGAACCCGCCGCGTAGCCGAAGGCCCAGCCCCGGGAGGAGACCGCGTCGCGCTCCTCGGGCGGGGCGATCTGCGGCAGGTAGGAGTTGTAGAGCATCATCCCGACGGACTGCGCCGCGTTGGCCACCACCAGCAGCGCCCCGCCGAGCAGATACCGGTCGCCGTCCAGGAAGAACATGCCCGTGGTCGCGGCGGCCCCGGTGTACGCCGCCGCCGCGAGCAGCGGCTTCTTGCGGCCGGTTCGGTCGGCCGCACTGCCCACGATCGGCATGACCACGACGGCGAGGATCACCGACAGGGACACCGTGTAGGCGAAGAAGGAGCCCGCCCGGACCGGTACGCCCAGCGGATGCACATAGCCGTCGGCGTCCGCGGCCCGCTTGGCGACCGCGGTGAGGTACGGCCCGAGAAAGACCGTCACCACGCTCGTCGAATAGACCGAGCAGGCCCAGTCGTAGAAGTACCAGCCGCGCTGCTCGCGCCGGAGGCCTGCGGCGTCGTCCGCCGCGTCCGTCCGCACGGTGTCCGTGCTCACCCGTGCCCTCGCTTTTCCGCTCAACTGCCCCAGTGCGAAGGCTCGGGCCGGGCGGCCGGGTGCTCAGACCCAGACGCCGCGTTCCTCCATGACCTTGCGCAACGTGTCGATGTGATCGGTCATGATGCCATCGACTCCCAGGTCCAGGAGCCGGTGCATCCGCTCCGGTTCGTTGATCGTCCACACGTGCACCTGCAGCCCGAGCGCGTGGGCGGCGCGGACGAAGCGATGATCGACCACCGGGACCCCCGACTGGGCCTCGGGCACCTGCGCGGCGACGGCGGACCGGCGCACGGCCGCCGGCAGTCCCCAGGAGCGCAACCGCAGGCTCACCACCCCGCGGGTGCCGAACGAGGTGGCCAGCTTCGGCCCGGCCAGCCGCTGGGCGCGCAGCACGCGCGCCTCGGAGAACGAGCCCACGCAGACCCGGTCCCAGGCGCCGGTGCGCTCGATCAGCTCCAGCAGGGGGCGCAGGGCGGGCTCCGCCTTGATGTCGACGTTCCAGCGGACCTCGGGGAAGGTCTCCAGCAACTCCTCGAACAGCGGCACCGGTTCGCGGCCGGCCACGCGCGCGTGCCGTACGTCCTGCCACGGCAGGTCCGCGATGCGGCCCGCACCGTCGGTGACCCGGTCCAGCGTCGAGTCGTGGAAGGCGACGAGCACGCCGTCGGCCGTGGAGTGCACGTCGGTCTCGATGTAGCGGTAGCCCATCTCGACCGCGCGCCGGAACTGCGCCACGGTGTTCTCCAGCCCGTCGGCGGCCCCGCCCCGGTGGGCGAAGGGTATGGGCCCCGGGTGGTCGAGGTACGGATGGCGCTTGGGCGGTGTCGTGAGGGTCACGGACGCAGTATCACCCCTTCCGGTGTCGCCGCGGCAACGACCGTGCTGCCGGTCGATGCCGCCGGGACGGCGAACACCCGCAGGAAGAACTGGGCCAGCGGTCCGATGGACGCCGCGTACAGCACGGTGCCGACGCCGATGGTGCCGCCCAGCAGGAACCCGGTGACCACCACCGCGACCTCGATCCCGGTCCGCATCAGCCGGACCGAGCGGCCGGTGCGCCGGTGCAGCCCGGTCATCAGCCCGTCGCGGGGCCCCGGACCGAAGCGTGCCGCGATGTAGAGGCCCGTCGCCGCGCCGTTCAGCACGACCCCCGCGAGCAGGAGCGGGACGCGTACGGCGAGGGAGTGGGCGTCCGGGACGAGCGCGAGCGTGCCGTCCATGGCGAGACCGATGACGAAGACGTTCGAGACGGTGCCCAGCCCGGGCCGCTGGCGCAGCGGGATCCACAGCAGCAGCACCGCGGCCCCCACGATGATCGACACCACGCCGATGGTCAGCCCGGTGAGTGCGGCGAGGCCCTGGTGCAGCACGTTCCAGGGCTCCAGGCCCAGGCCCGCCTCGACGAGCAGGGCGGAACTCGCGCCGTAGAGCGCGAGCCCGGCGTACAGCTGGATCAACCGCCGTCCGAGACGGCGCCGAGTGGACACGAAATACCCCCCTGGGTGGTGGCGGTGGCCTGACGCATGTCACTCTGTGGCTTGGGAAGGATCGTCATCCATGGCCAATTCGGGGAAGGTGGACTGATCGTCATGGCGCAGTGGACCTCAGCGATGGGGGCCGCGCAGCTCGCCCGGCTCCTCAAGTCCCAGCAGGAGCGCCCGGCCGGTCCCGGCACCCGCCGCCCGCCCGCCTACCGCGCCCTCGCCGACGGCATCCGCCTGCTGGTGCTCGAGGGCCGCGTACCGGTGGCCGCCCGCCTCCCCGCCGAGCGTGAACTCGCCCTCGCCCTGTCCGTCAGCCGTACGACCGTGGCGGCCGCCTACGAGGCGCTGCGCACCGAGGGCTTCCTGGAGTCCCGGCGCGGCGCCGGCAGCTGGACCGCCGTACCGGCCGGCAACCCGCTGCCCGCCCGTGGCCTCGAACCCCTGCCGCCCGAGGCCCTGGGTTCGATGATCGACCTCGGCTGCGCCTCGCTCCCGGCTCCCGAGCCATGGCTGACCCGGGCCGTGCAGGGCGCCCTGGAGGAACTGCCGCCGTACGCCCACACGCACGGCGACTACCCGGCCGGCCTGCCCGCGCTGCGCTCGATGATCGCCGAGCGCTACACGGCGTGCGGGATCCCCACCATGCCCGAGCAGATCATGGTGACGACCGGCGCGATGGGCGCCATCGACGCGATCTGTCATCTCTTCGCCGGCCGCGGCGAGCGGATCGCCGTCGAGTCGCCGTCCTACGCCAACATCCTGCAGCTGATGCGGGAGGCCGGCGCCCGCCTGGTGCCGGTCTCGATGGCCGAGGGCCTGTCCGGCTGGGACATGGACCGCTGGCGTCAGGTCCTGCGCGAGGCCGCGCCCCGCCTGGCGTACGTCGTCGCCGACTTCCACAACCCCACCGGCGCGCTCGCCGACGAGGACCAGCGGCGCCGGCTGGTGGACGCGGCGCGTTCGGCCGGCACGGTGCTCGTCGCCGACGAGACGATGACCGAGCTGTGGCTGGACGAGGAGCTCGCGGACGGCGGGATGCCGCGCCGGGTCTGCGCCTTCGACCCGGCCGGCTCGACCGTCATCACGGTCGGGTCGGCGAGCAAGGCGTTCTGGGCGGGCATGCGGATCGGCTGGGTGCGGGCGGCTCCGGACGTCATCCGCAGCCTGGTCGCCGCGCGGGCGTACGCCGATCTCGGTACGCCGGTGCTGGAACAGCTCGCCGTCAACTGGCTGTTCAGCACGGGAGGCTGGGCACAGGCGGTGGAGCTGCGCCGGGCCCAGGCTCGCGAGAACCGGGACGCGCTGGTGGCGGCGATCCGGCGCGAGCTGCCGGCGTGGGAGTTCCACCTGCCCCAGGGGGGTCTGACCCTCTGGGTCCGCGCCGGCGGCCTGTCCGGCTCCCGCCTCGCCGAAGCGGGCGAGCGGACGGGGGTCCGCGTCCCCTCCGGCCCCCGCTTCGGCGTGGACGGCGCGTTCGAGGGCTATCTGCGGCTGCCGTTCACCGTCGGGGGAGCGGTGGCGGACGAGGCGGCGGTCCGGCTGGCCGCGGCGGTGCGACTGGTGGAGACGGGGGCCACGGGGGGTGGCGAGGCGCCGCGCACGTTCGTGGCGTAGAACGAAGCGCCCCGCAAGCAAGGGGCGCGGGGAAGTGCGCGCGTGCCCTCGGCGGACCCGCACCCGGGGGGCGGCCCGAACCCCCACGGCGCTACCCGGCTGCCTCCGCAGGCACGGCCGGCTTTGTCAGATCGGTCGGCTCCGCCGGCTCCGTCTGCTTCGGGGGCTCCGTCGGCTCCGGAGCCTCTGCCGGCCGAGCCCCCACGGCAGTGGCCCGCGCCGGCAGCAGCTCCAGCACCGCCTGCCGATCGGCGTCACTGGTCGCGTCGTCGTACGGATCCGGCGTACGCGGCACCTGGAGCCGATGCACCGGCCCCACCCCCAGCCGCGCGTAACCCCGTCCCGGGGGCACATGTCCCAGCGGTGTGGTGTGCGGTGGAGCCCCCAGTACCGCCTCCACCTGCCGGGGCGCAGCGGGCCCGAGTACGACACGCGCGCGTGTGTGCTGCCGTACCGCTTCGCTCAGGGCCTCCGCGCTGTCGAACTGCTCGGCCACCACAACGGTCACGTTCGCCGCGCGGCCGTGCCGCAGCGGCACCTGGAGCAGCGCCTGCGGGTCCGTGCGGCCCTCGGCCGCGGCGAGGTGGGTGAAGACGCAGGGGCGGTCCAGCATGATCCACAGCGGGCGCCGGGCGTCGGCCGGTGGCGGATCGCCCGCCTGCCGGGCCAGGTTGATGGCGATGAGCCGCCGCTCGGTCTCCTGCGCGGCCCACTCCAGGCTCGCCAGCGCGCCGGGCAGCGCGCACTCCACGGCCAGCACACCGTCCCGGCCGGTCAGGCACGCGTACTCGCCGGTGCCGCCGCCGTCGGCGATCAGGACGTCGCCGTGCCGGAGGGCCTGCAGGGCGATGGAGCGCAGCAGTGTCGAGACGCCGCTGCCGGGGTGGCCGATGGCCAGCAGATGCGGTTCGGTGGAGCGGATGCCGGTGCGCCAGACGACCGGCGGCACGTCGATCTCCTCCTCTCCGTAGGAGAGGGGGAGCGTGCGCTGCACCTCGCTGGGGTCGGTGAAGCCCAGGACGGTCTCGCCGGGCGCGGTGACGAAGTGCTGGGCCGGGATGTCGGCGGGCAGCGGGGGCAGGACGGCGACGGTGAGCTGGTTGCCCTCCTCGTCCCAGGCGAAGCGGTACTCGCGGCCCCGCCCGGCCTTCGCGGTGAGCAGCTGCTCGATCCGCGTTCGGGCCCCGGGCTCGCCGTCCGGGAAGTACGCGGGGTAGCGGATCACGAGATGGCCGACGCGCCCGGCGTCGTCGAACTCGTGGGCGGGGAAGGCCTTCTCCCACTCCCCGCCGTGCGCGTACAGCGGCGCCGGGTCCTCGGGGCTGGAGAAGTACGGCACCAGCGCCTGGTAGAGGGCCTGCAGCCGTGCGGTCTGGGCCTCGTCGGGTCCCTCGGGGGCAGGTGGGGTGCGGTCGCGGCCCTGCCAGGCTGCCGCCGCCATCACGGTGATGACGGCGAGCAGCGGCCCGTACGGCGCCAGTGCCACGGCCAGGATCACGCAGGCCACGAGGAACAGCAGCGGCCCACGCCTGTCCTGGGGCGTGTCCGCCCATTTGCGCCGAGCGGCCGAGGCCAGCAGGCGCAGCCCGCGCGTGACGGTGATCAGCGGATGGAGGACGTCGGTGGCGCTGTCGGCCGCCGTCCGGGCCAGCTCCCGGCTCCGGGCGAGCTGCGTCCGGGCGATCTGGGCGCTGTCCTTGCTCAGAATGCGGGGGAGAGGGCGCCGGGCCACTGCTGTCTCCTGGGGGTTCGTGCGGGCGGGACGGGCGGGGTCAGAACTTGATGCCGCCCAGGAGGCTCGCCAGGCTCTCGCCGCCGGCCTTGATGCTCGGGGCGATGCCCGTGTTGGCGAGGTAGAAGCCGAACAGGGCCGTGACCGTGGCGTGCGAGCCCTTGAGCCCGTCCTTGCGGAAGAACAGGAAGACGATGACGCCGAGGATGAAGACGCCGGACATGGAGAGGATCATTTGAGGCCTCCTGGTGTCGAGGGGGGACAGTCACCATGAGTTCTTCCAGGATCACAGGATGTATCCATACGATTAAAGGTGCAACTGAGTGAAATTCGGTTGATTTCACCCAGTTGGCAGAACGGTCCTGTCCGGCCCGGCTGAGCTGGGCGGTTGTCTCCGGCGGGGGCTGTCGGTGATCTTTACCTCGGGCACAACGGGTCATGTGCCGCGCGAGCCAGTACGCTGGCGATTCACTCGTACGGCCGTGTTCCGCTCTCGCTGCCGTACGCTCCCTGAAGTCCCCGAAGTTCGCAGGAGAGGCGGTCCGCCCGATGAGTGAAGCCCCCGACCCCGAGGTCGTGGAGCTGGCGACCAAGATCTTCGATCTGGCCCGGCAGGGGCAGACCGAGGCGCTGGTGGCGTACATCGACGCCGGCGTTCCGGCCAACCTCACCAACGACCGCGGCGACTCCCTGGTGATGCTGGCCGCCTACCACGGCCACGCCGACGCGGTGCGCGCCCTGCTCGCCAGGGGCGGGGCGGCGGACCAGATCAACGACCGGGGCCAGACCCCGCTCGCGGGCGCCGTCTTCAAGGGCGAGACCGAAGTGATCAAGGCGCTCCTCGAGGGCGGAGCCGACCCGGCCGCGGGGACCCCGTCGGCCCTCGACACCGCCCGGATGTTCGGCAAGACGGAACTCCTGGAATTGTTCGGCGCGCACTGACGCGCATGTCCTGACCAGGTACGACACAGAAAACGGGGGAGGCGGTAAAGGGCCGCCGGAAATACGGTCGCGGCAGCACAAACGGCCGGGTCATCATGACGACGTGATTCACGGACGCGATGGCTGGGCAGGTGTTGCCGCACCGCGCGGGCCGTGATGCGGTCCGCATGGGCCACCGACGAGAGGCAGAGAGAGATGGTCTTCAGCAAGCAAGAGACGGCGGGCGCTCCGACGTTGTGTCACGCGGCCAGGTAGTGCGTGTTTCCCGGTTGCGTCGACGCTTGATGTGAGGCTGTTTCCCATGTTCGATCCGGTCATAGCGCCCAGCGGTACGCTGCTCGGCCTGCTCCAGCGGGGCCGCGGCGACGGCACGCTGCACGCGCTCACCGCCCCCCGCGCGGAAGCGCTTGCGGCCCTGAACCACTGTGTGCTGCGCGATCCCCGCCACGACTGGCAGGTGGAGAACCGCTCCCTGTACTACGCCCGCCTCTTCCTCGACCTGAACGGCGAGCTGGACGCGATCGAGGCGCACCTCTTCGAGTCCGAGGACGTCCTCGACACCGACGAGTCCCGCACCGGCCTCGCCCTGGCCGTCCTCGGTCACCTCGCCTCCTACGGCCGGCTGGACGCGCTCGAACTGCTGCGCAGGTACGCCGCCCACGGCTCCAACTGGGCCTGGGCCCTGGACGAGCTGGCCCTCAGGGACGACGACGCGGGCCTGCGCGCCCTCGCCGCGCCTGTCCTGGCCCGCTTCGGCACCGACCCGGAGGGCGAGGCCGAGCTGGCCGCCGCCGTACGCGACGCCTTCGAGCCCAGGCCCTGGCGGCTGTGGGCCGAGGATCCGCGCGAATCGATCGCCACGCGCGTGCGTGCCGCCCAGGAGACCGGCTGTTTCGACCGCTGGCAGCGCCAGCTGCGGCCCACCGGCCCCCGGCCGGACTGGAGCGTGCGCGCCGTCTTCGAATGGGCCCAGCAGGGCATGGACCGCGGCGCCGCCCTCCATGTCCCGGCCGCCCGCTGTCTGGTCGCCGTGGCCGGCCCCGAGGACCGGCCGGAGATCGTCCAGGCCGCCCGCGCCGGCATCGACGGCGCCCGCTGCACCGCGCTGCGCTATCTCGCCGACAGCAACGACCCCGACGCCCTCGAACTGATCGAGGCCGCCGTCGCCGACGGTACGACCGTCGTCGTGGAGGCCGCCGTCGACGCCTTCGAACGGATGCGCAGCGTCGCCGCCGTCGACCGCGCCCGCCGCTGGGCCCAGCGCCCCGACGCGCTCGGCGCCGCCGCCGGACGCATGCTCGCCTGCCGCGGCGGTGCGCAGGACCGCGACCTCGTCCTCGGCGCCCTCCGCGAGGCCGTACGAGGCGAGGGTCCCGACGCACCGACGCTGTGGACCCTCGTCGACGGCACCGGACGCCTGGGCATCGCCTGCGCCGCCCCCGTGCTGCGTCACATCTACCGCGAGACGGCCTCCTCCCATCTCCGCGGCCGGGCCGCCCGCGCCCTGGCCGCCACCGACCCCTCCTTCGCCACCGGCTTCGCCGTCGAATGCCTGTGGGACTGCGAGGAGACCACCCGCGAGCTCGCCGCCCGGCACGCCGAGACCGGCGACACCCGGGTCGTGGAGCGCCTGCGCCGCCTGGCCGCCGATCCGGCCGAGGAGGCGGAGGTACAGACGGCGGTGCGCAGCCGCTTCGGACCCGACGCCGCCCTGGGCTGACCCCCTCCGGCACGCACACACGGGGGCGGACCACCGCCGGCCGTGTGAACACCGGGTGTCCCGCAGGTCAGGCAGTCATGACGGCCGTCTGACCTGCTCGGGTGTGCAGCCCAACGCTCATGGGACGTTCCCCGGGCGGAAAGATCGAAGTCGACGCGGCCACGTCCGGCGCGGCGACAACACCCGTATGCGTGTCGTCATCGTGACCGAATCCTTTCCCCCCGATGTGAACGGCGTGGCCCACTGCGCGCTCCAGACCGCCCGGCACCTCGTAGATCGCGGTCACCATCCGCTCGTCGTCGCCCCCGCCCCCGCTCCGGGCAGCGGACGGGACACGGACTCCCCGTGCCCGGTCGTCCGGATCCCCTCCCTCCCGCTCCCCGGCTACCCCCAGGTCCGCGTCGCCCTGCCCAGCCGGCGGCTGGCCGCGGCGCTCGTGGAACACCGGCCTGACGTCGTACATCTCGCCAGCCCCTTCGTCATCGGCGTGCGCGGCATGGCCGCCGCCGCCAAGCTCGGCATCCCCGCCGTCGCCGTCTACCAGACCGACCTGGCCGGCTACGCCCGTACCTACATGGGCGCCGGCGAGGCGGCCGCCTGGCGGCGGATCCGCTCCGTGCACGCCGCCGCCGACCGCACCCTCGCCCCCTCCAGCGCCGCCCTCGGCGACCTGGAGTCGCATGGCGTGCCCCGGGTCCGGCTGTGGCCGCGTGGCGTGGACACCGTACGTTTCCGGCCAGATCTGCGGGACGAGGCGCTGCGCCGCGAACTCGCCCCGAACGGCGAGCTGATCGTCGGCTACGTCGGCAGACTCGCCCCCGAGAAGCACGTCGAACTCCTCGCCGGCGCCTGCGGCCTGGACGGCGTCAAGGTCGTGGTCGTCGGCGACGGGCCCAGCCACGCCCACCTCACCGAGGCCCTGCCCGGCGCCGTCTTCCTCGGCCGGCGCACCGGAGGCGAGCTCGCGCGGATCTTCGCCTCGCTGGACGTGTTCGCGCACACCGGCCCCTTCGAGACCTTCTGCCAGACCGTCCAGGAGGCCATGGCCAGCGGTGTTCCGGTCGTCGCCCCCGCCGCCGGCGGCCCGCTCGACCTGGTCGCCCACGGCCGCACCGGATACCTGGTCCCGCCGCGCGACGCCGACGCCGTACGGGAAGCCGTCCGTGAACTGGCCGCCGCCCCGGCGCGGCGGACCGCGTTCGGCGCCGCCGCGCGCGCGATGGTCGAGGGCCGCACCTGGGCCGCCGTCGGTGACCAGCTGATCGCCCACTACGACGACGTGCTCGCGGCACGGAAGACGGCGGTGGCGGCATGACCGGCCAGTCCCTGCGCATCGTCCGGCTCGCCAACTTCGTCGCCCCGGCCTCCGGCGGCCTGCGCACCGCCCTGCGGGAGCTGGGCAAGGGCTTCAGGGCGGCGGGGCACGAACCCGTCCTCGTCGTGCCCGGCGAACGGCACACCGACCGCGACACCGAACAGGGCCGGGTCATCACCCTCCCCGGCCCGCTGCTGCCCGGCACCGGCGGCTACCGCGTCCTCACCGACAAGCGCCGCGTGGCCGCCCTCCTGGAGGAGCTGGCCCCGGACCGACTGGAGGTCTCCGACCGGACCACCCTGCGCTGGACCGGCCGCTGGGCCCGCCGCGCGCGCGTGCCCGCCGTCATGGTCTCCCACGAGACCGCCGACGGGGTGCTGCGCACCTGGGGCCTGCCCGAGCACCTCTCCCGGCGCGCCGCCGACGCCCTCAACACCCGTACCGCGCACGTCTATTCACGGGTGGTGTGCACCACGGAGTTCGCCGAGCGCGAGTTCGTGCGCATCGGCGCGCGCAACGTCGTACGCGCCCCCCTGGGCGTCGACCTGATGGAACGCCACCCCGCCCTGCGCGACCCGGGTCTGCGCACCCGGCACGCGCGCGGGGACGAGGCGCTGCTCGTGATGTGCTCCCGGCTGTCCGTCGAGAAGCGCCCCGGCACCGCCCTGGACGCCCTGGACGCGCTCATACGACGCGGGCGCCGGGCGGTGCTCGTGGTGGCCGGGGACGGGCCGCTCAGGGCCCGCCTCGAGGAGCGCGCGCGGGAGCAGGGGCTGCCCGTGACCTTCCTCGGGCACGTCTCCGACCGGACCGCGCTCGGCGCCCTCCAGGCCACCGCGGACATCGCCCTCGCGCCCGGGCCCGCCGAGACCTTCGGGCTCGCCGCGCTGGAGGCCATGGCGTGCGGCACGCCCGTCGTGGCGAGCGCGTCCTCCGCGCTGCCCGAGGTCATCGGTTCCGCCGGGGCGACCGCAGCCGACCGCGGCGAGGCGTTCGCGGACGCCGTGGAGCTGCTCCTGGACCGCGGCGAGCGCGCTCGGCGGGACGCGGCACGCGCGCGTGCGGAGTGCTTCGGCTGGGGTACGGCCGTGGAGGCGTTCCTCGCGGCCCACGACGCGAAGGTGCTCCGCCCGGCCGGCGTCCGCCGCACCGTGCAGGAGGGCGTGGCATGACTGCCGTCCGCTTCGTCGCCCTCGGGGACTCGCTCACCCAGGGCGTGGGCGACCCCGCGGGGGACGGCTGGCGGGGCTGGGCGGCGCTGCTGGCGCCCTCCCTCGCCGAGACGTCCGACGCCGTGGAGTTCACCAATCTCGCGGTCAGCGGCGCGCAGACCCGCGACGTGCTGGAGCGGCAGACTCCGGCCGCCCTCGCACTCCGTCCCGACCTGGTGTCGGTGGTGATCGGGGTCAACGACACGCTGCGTCGCACCTTCGACATCCAGGCGGTGGCCGCCCGCCTCGACGAGGTCTACGCCGCCTTCACCCGCGAGGGCGCCACCCTCCTCACCGCCTGCCTGCCCGACCCCGGCGCGATGCTGGGCCTGCCGAGCGCCCTGGCCCGTCCTCTGGCCCGCAGGCAACGGGCCGTCAACACGGTCGTCCACGCGCTGTCCGAGCGGTACGGGGCCGTCCACCTGGACGCCGTGGACGGCGCCTGGATCACCGACCGGACCCTGTGGAGCGCCGACCGGCTGCACCCGGGCGAGCGCGGGCACCGGCAGCTCGCGGTCTGCTTCCACGCCCTGCTCGCCGAGGCGGGCCGTGCGACGGGACAACCGCCGTTCCCCGAACCGGAGTTCCCCGCGCCCACGCGCGCGGCGAGCCTGCTGTGGCTGGCCACGGCCGGCACCGCCTGGGTGGCCCGGCGCTGCAAGGACCTGCTGCCCCAGCTGCTGCACCTGGCCGCCGACGAACTCCACCACCGGGCCCGGGGCACCAGCGCCCGCCTCGACCTGAGCGCCTCGGCAGCGGTGTCCGCGGCTTTGGCCGCTCTGACGGAGCGCACCGACCAGGACGCCGAGGCTCAGCGACGTCCTGCGGGCACGGATCCGGCGCGAACCCCTGGTCCCGCGCGGGCGGGCACGTCCCGTGAAGCGGAGCCGGCGGGCCTGTCCCGTGAAGCCGGGGCGGCGGGCCCGGTCCGTGAAGCCATGGCGGCGCGTACGGTGCGTGCGGCCAGGGCGGCGGATCCGGTGGGCGAGGCCCTGGGGGCGGGTACGGTGCGTGCGGCCTCGGCAGGGAATGCGGTCGGCGATGCGAGGGGAGCGGGTACGGTGCGTGCGGCCACGGCGGGGAATCCGGTCGGCGAGACCGTGACGGCGGGTACGGTCCGCCCGGTCGCGGCGGCGGATCCGGTCGGCGAGGCCGCGGCGCCGGGTTCGGCCTGTCCGGCCGCGGGGGCGCAGGCGGCGCGGACCACCGTGGTGACCGGGTAGTTGCCCGGCGGGTCGGTGGGGCGGCCGGGAAGGTGACCGGATGCCTGTCCGAGGAGGCCTGGTTAGTGCTGAGGTCCAGGCCTCGCATCCGATTCCTCCCGCACGGGTGCCCCTTGCCTCCGTGAGGGCCGGCCCCGTGGCGCCGGACGCCGCCGACAAGCCGGGCATCCGACGCCGCCGACCGGCCGGGCATCCGACGCCGCCGACCGGCCGGGCATCAGACGATGCCGACCAGCCGGTACTGCTCGTCGCGGGTGTCGGTCAGGAACATCTGGCCCGGGGCGTGGGTGATGGCGAACGGGGGACGGGAGGCCATCACCGCCGCCTGCGGGGTCACTCCGCAGGCCCAGAACACCGGGATGTCACCGGGCGCGGGGGCGACCGGGTCGCCGAAGTCGGGGCGAGCCAGATCCTCGATACCGAGCGCCGCGGGATCCCCGCAGTGCACCGGACCGCCGTGCACGGCCGGCAACAGGCTGCTCTCCCGGATCGCGGCGCGGATGTGCTCCGCCGGCACCGGCCGCATGGACACCACCATCGGCCCGCTCAGCCGGCCGGCCGGACGGCACGCGCGCGTGGTGATGTACATGGGCACGTTGCGGCCCTGCTCGACATGCCGGATCGGCACGCCCGCCCGGGCCAGCGCCCACTCGAAGGTGAAGCTGCAGCCGAGCAGGAACGACACCAGGTCGTCCCGCCAGTACACGTGCACGTCGGTGGGCTCCTCGACCAGCTCCCCGTCCCGCCACACCCGGTATCGGGGCAGATCCGTGCGCAGGTCGGCGCCCTCGGCGAGGACGGTCGACGTGGAGCCGGCGTCCGTGACGTCCAGCACCGGGCACGGCTTGGGATTGCGCTGGCAGAACAGGAGCATGTCGTACGCCCAGTCGGCCGGCACCGAGATCAGGTTGGCCTGTGTGTGGCCCGCCGCGACCCCGGCCGTGGGGCCGGCGAGCCCGTCCCGGAAGCGGCCCCGGGCGGTTTCCGGACTCCACGCGTGCGCGCGCTGGTCGACCGCGGTGACGGGGAGGTCCTCGGTACGCGGTGTCTGCGTCATGCCGGCTCCTCGGGGACGTGAGCAGTGCCGTCCCGAAGCACCGTAGAGGATCGTTCAACGATCCTTCAATACCCATGTTGTTTCGTCCCGGTCCGTGCGATTGAATTCCCGGCATGGCAGAGCAGCTGACGGCACTGGCCGACGACCGTGCGCTCCTGGGGCGTACCAGCACGGCGGAGCGGGTCTCGGACATCCTCCGGAGCCGTATCGCCGACGGGTTCTTCCCGCCCGGCACCCGGCTGTCGGAGGACGGCATCGGCGGGGCGCTCGGGGTCTCCCGCAACACATTGCGCGAGGCGTTCCGGCTGCTCACGCACGAACGCCTGCTGGTCCACGAGCTCAACCGCGGGGTGTTCGTGCGGGTCCTGACCGTCGAGGACGTCGAGGACATCTACCGCATGCGCTCCCTGGTCGAGTGCGCCGTCGTGCGCGGGCTCGGCGAGCCGCCGTACCCGCTGGAGGGGGTGGCCGCGGCCGTCGCCGAAGGAGAGCGGGCGACGGCGGAGAACGACTGGAAGGCGCTGGGCACCGCCAACATCCACTTCCACCGGGAACTGGTCGCCCTCGCGGGCAGCGAACGCACCGACGAACTCATGCGCAGCGTCTTCGCCGAGCTCCGGCTCGCCTTCCACGTGGTCGACGACCCGCGCCGGCTGCACGAGCCCTACCTCGCCCGCAACCGCCGCATCCTGCAGGCGCTGCAGGCAGGCGACAAGCGCGAGGCCGAGCGACTGCTGGAGACGTACCTCGCGGATTCACTGGAGCGGATGGTGGAGGTGTACCGGCGCCGGGTCGCCCCGTGACCCGCGGCACCCCGCCCCCGGCGGAGCCGCTCCGCGCCGTTTGGGTCGATGTCAGACCTAGGACCTACTCTGTGCACCGTGACTTCGCCTGCATCGACGGACAGCGTTCCGCCCCAGCTCAGCGCGGGGCCGCGCCCTGCTCCGGGTCCGGCCGCCGACGAGGGGCTGGCGCGTCGGCTGCGCGCGCTCGCCTGCACCGCGCCGCTGCACGACCTCGACGCGCGCAAGGCCAACCTGGCCGGTGAGTACTCGGTGTACGGCATGGCCGAGGTGGCCCTCGCCGCCATCGACCTGGTCACGCTCAACATGGACTTCGACACCGGCGCCGACCACGAGCAGATCGTGGCCCGGCTCGTCCCGCGCATCGCCGCCCAGGCGCCGCACCGGCCGACCGCCGAGCACGAGCGCGTGGCCCGCTGGGTCCTGGAGAACCTGATCAACGTCGGCAGCGTCGACCGCGGCTTCCGCGCCGTGTACGGCACCTTCGCGCCGGACGGCACGTACGTGCGCCGGGACTACGACTTCAAGCTGATCGAGGAGGTCCCCGGCCCCGGCGGCACGGTGTACCTGCGCACGACGGACGAGGCGGTCAACGTCCTGGTCGGCGCCCTGGACACCGATGTCACCAGCGCCCAGATCGCCGCCGAGGTCAAGCTGGAGGTGCTGATCAATCGCGGCCGGCTCGCGGACGCCCAGCTCGCCGCCGAGCAGGCCCGCTACCGCACGGTGCAGTACTCGGAGACCCTGCGCCGAGCCCTGGAGGCCACCCGGCGCAATGTCCGCGCGGTCGACTGGCTCAACGCCGTGCCCGACATGATCGCCGAGGCCCTCGACCATGTGGCCGACCGCTACCGCCACGAGAACGCGATCCTCACCAACATCCGCAGGGCCCGCGACGAGACCGAGGAGCCCGAGCACAAGCGCCGTGCGGCCGAGCTGGTCGACATCGTCAAGGACTGCATCCGGCGGCACACCCAGCTCCAGTCGCGGCTGCTGGAGGCCGGCCCGCTGTTCCGCGCCGAGCAGGACCGGCAGGCCTTCGCCACGCCCGCGACGACGTCCGGGACTGACCTGTACGGCCATCTCCTCGCCCCCGTCCTGCCCCTGCCCCTGGAGCAGGCGATCCGGGTCACGGACGCGTTCTTCGCCAACGGCACGGGATTGCGCACGCCGGTGTCCGTCCGGGTGACGGACCTCGTCGAGATACTGCTGACGCCGCCCGTCGAGCGGGAGCACCTGGGCGCGGAGATGCCCGAGCCCGACCTGATCGCCACACCGGACGACAGCCGGTTCAGCGAGGAACAGCTGGCCGCCGCGATGGAGCTGCTGGACCTGCCGGCCGACGCGCCGCGCAGGCTGTCGGGGCTGGTGGCCGAGGCCCGGCGCACCGGTGACCCCGATCTGGCCTATCTGGTGGCCCTGTTGGCGGTCCACGCGGCCAGTCCGGCTGTCGGTACCGCGTACCGGCAGGGTGAGGAGAAGCTGCTGTTCGCCGTGGACGACGGGACGGAGCTGGACGATCCCGAGTTCGGCGGGGCGGACCTGATCGTGGGGACCGCCCTGCTGGACGCGGCCGGGATGGCGGCGGACCGGACGGAAGCAGCATGAGTCAACGACAGCGCGACAAGGAGCCCCAACCGTGAGCGAGCACGTCGAGTGGAGTGAGGCGGAGTCGTCGGCACCGTCGGCGCCCGCCGCCGTCACCCCCGCCGACGCCGCCGACGCGGCGCGGCTCGTCGCGTTCGGGCTGCAGCCCAAGCTGCAGCCCGCGCGGGACCAGGAGTACACGGAACTGCTGCGGCGGTACCGCGAGGACCCGGCGTTCGCGCGGCTCGCCGACGCCGTCGCCGCCGGACTGGGGCTCGTGGTGCTGGAGGTGTCCCCGCGCGCGGGCATGGCCGTGACGGCCGCCGAGGACTCGGTGTTCGCCGTCCGCATGGGCGACTACGCGCGTCGCACCGCCGCCGACTCCGGCGACCGCTTCCTGCACGGCCTCGCCCATCTCGCCGTCGCCGCACTGGCGTTCCCGCGCCCGGAGGACCTGGCCGACGACACCTACATCGGCCGCGTCACCGTCAACGGCGTCGACGCCTTCGTACGGCAGGCCTGCCGGCGCCTGGAGGAGCGGGCCGAGGAACTGGGCGAGAACACCGACCCCGCGACCGACGCGCCCGGCCTCGAGGCCGCCTGGCGGATCTGGGCCAGACGCAGCGCCACCGGCGCCACCAAGGACGCCCGCCGCCCGGCCGCCTCCACGACCGGCATCGTCGCCAAGGCCCTCACCTTCCTCACCGACTCGGGTTTCCTGCAGCGCACCGGCGACGACGGCGGCGGCACGTACCGCACCACGGCCCGCTACCAGCTCCAGGTCCGCGACATGGCCGGCAGCGCCGCCATGGCCGAACTCCTCGAGCTGGGCGTCGTACCGGTGACCGACGGCACGGCCAGCCTGCTGCCCGCCGAGGACACCGAGGACCTGGAACTGGTGGCCGATGCCGGGCTGCCGTTCCACTCCTGAGGGCCGCCGAGCTCCCGCAGATCCCTGAACCACCGCACTTTTCACCAGACTTACGAGAGTCCGCCATGTACGAGCTGTCCCGGGTCCGCCTCTACTCCATCGGTCCCGCCGGTGCGCGCTACGCCGACACCGTGCTTGACCTGCGGGGTGTCGGCGAGCCCGTGCCCGACCCGGCGCCCACACAGGCGGAGTTCTTCGAGGAGGAGCCGTCCGGCCCGCCGCGCCGGCCGGCGCCCGCCGGCGTGCTCTTCCTGGAGAACGGCGGCGGCAAGTCCGTCCTGCTCAAGCTGATCTTCTCGGTCATGCTCCCGGGCCACCGCAACACCCTGGGCGGCGCCAGCTCCGGCGTGCTGCGCAAGTTCCTGCTCGCCGACGACTGCGGGCACGTGGCGCTGGAGTGGCAGCATGTGCAGACCGGCGAGTGCGTCGTCGTCGGCAAGGTGAGCGAGTGGCGCGGCCGGCAGGTGTCCAACGACCCGCGCAAGTTCGCCGAGGCCTGGTACTCCTTCCGGCCCGGCCCCGGCCTGAGCCTGGACAACCTGCCCGTCGCCGAGTCCACCGCCGTACGGCCGCCCGCCGAGGGCACCTCGGGCGCCCAGGGCCGGCGCCGCACCATGAAGGGCTTCCGCGACGCCCTGACCGAGGCCGGCAAGGCCTACCCGCACCTGGAGGTGCACTGGGAGGAGATCCACGACCGCTGGATCGAGCACCTCGGCGACCTCGGCCTCGACCCCGAACTCTTCCGCTACCAGCGGGAGATGAACGCCGACGAGGGCGAGGCGGCCGGTCTCTTCGCGGTCAAGAAGGACTCCGACTTCACCGACCTGCTGCTGCGCGCCGTCACCGACACCCGCGACACCGACGGCCTCGCCGACCTCGTCGGCGGCTTCGGCAACAAGCTCGGCCGGCGCGCCGAGCTGATCGCCGAACGGGACTTCACCGCCGGGTCCGTCGACCTGCTCGGTCGGATCGTCGAGGCCGCCGAGGCCCGCTCACGCGCGCGTGACATCCACGCCGGCGCCGAGCGCCGTACCCGTGGCCTCGCCCGGCGGCTGTCCGCGCGGGCCGTGCAGGAGCGGGTGCGGGCCGCCGACCTCGCCCAGCGGGTCACGGCCGCCGCCTACGCCGTCACCCACTCCGAGGGCGCACGCGAGCGCAGCGCCCTGATCGCCGCCGAACTCGCCTACCGGCACGCCTCCCTCGCGCTCGCCGCCGCCGAGAAGTCCGCCGCCGCGCAGAAACGCGAACTCGCCGACGCCCGGACCCTGCACTCCGCCTGGCAGGCCGCGGAGGCCGTGCTGCGCCACCGCGCCGCCGCCGACCGCGTCGCGCGCGTGTCCGCCGCCATCCAGGAGGCCGAGCGGGACGCCGCGCCCGCGCTCGCCGCGCGCGCCAAGGCCGCCGTGGACCTCGTACGGGCCCTGCACGCTGCCGCCGAGAGCGCCGAGGCCCTCGCCAACGAGGAGGAGGAGCGCTCCGCCGCCCTGCAGGAGGTGGGCGACGCCGCCCACCGCGACTCCACCACCGCCGCGACCGAGGCCCAGCGCGCCCGCAGCGAGACCGGGCATCTGCGCCAGCGTCTCGCCGAGGTCGAGCAGGAGACCGCCGAGGCCGTCCGCGCGGGCTGGCTCGACGACAGCGCCCCGGACGCCGACCCGGCGCGGGCCGCGCTCGCCGCCAGCGATGCCGAGAAGAGTGCCGTCGCCGCCTGGGACGCGGCCCGCGAGGCCGCCCGCAAGGCCACCGAGCACGCGCGCGAGGCGGCCGCCGCCGAGTCCCGCGCCGAACTGACCGCCGCCCGCGCGGCGGACGCCGCGACGGCGGCCGGGCGCTCCTACGAGGCCGAGCGGCGCCTTGCCGAGTCCCTGGCCGCCGAGGAGCGGCTGGCCGAACTGCTCAGCCTGCCGGGAGCGCAGGGCCGGGCGCGGGTGCCCGCCCAGAGGACGGAGGCGGACGACGACACACGCGGGGGATCCACGGCCGACTCCGCCGTCCCCGCCGAGGGCGGCCCGTTCGCCCCCGAGGAACTCGACCGCTTCGCCGACGAGTTGCGCGAACTCCTCGACGACGCCGTCTCGACCGCCGAACGGCACCTGTTCGAGCTGCGCACCGCCGCCGCCGACGACTCCCGGATCCTGGGTGCGCTCGGTGACGGCGGACTCCTGCCGCCGGGTCCGGACGTCCTGGCCACGGTGGAGTTCCTCGGCGAGCACGGCATCCCGGCACTGCCCGGCTGGCGCTATCTCGCCCAGGCCGTCGACCCCGCCGACCACGCGCGCGTGCTCGCCGCCCGTCCGGAACTGGTCGACGGCGTGATCATCACCGACCCCGACACGCACGCGCGTGCCCGCGAGGTGCTCGGCGACGCCGCCCTGCTGCCCCGCTCCGCCGTCGCCGTGGGCACGGCCGCCGCTCTGCTCGCGCCGCCCCCCGCCGACAGCGCCGCCTCCGGGGACGTCTTCCTCGTGCCGCCGAACCCGGCGATGCACGACGAGCACGCCGCCGACGAGGAACGACAGGCACTGCGCGCGCGGGCGACCGAGCGCGACGAGGAGATCCGCACGCTCGCCGCCCGCCTCGGCAAGGACCGCGAACTGGCCGCCCGGCTCGCCTCCTGGCGCACCGGCTGCCCGGCCGGACGCCTCACCGAACTGGCCCGGGCCGCCCAGGACGCCGGCGCCTTCGCCGAGGAGGCCGAGGCCGAGCTGGCCGAGGCCCGCACCCTGCGCGCGGAGGCCGACGAAGCCGCCGCCGAGGCCGTACACGTCCGCGACGAACGGCAGGAGGCCGCGCAGAAGGCCCGCCGCGCCGCCGACGCCCTCGCCGGGCTCGCCTACCGGCTGCGCGAACGCGCCGGATGGCAGGTGAAATTGCGCGAACTCGCCGACGAGGCCGCCGAGTCCGAGGCCCGGGCCCAGGCCTGCCTGGAGCGCGCCCGCGCCGCCGACGAGGACCGCCGCGCCGCCCAGCGCGCCGCCGACGACGCCCGCCGCACCGCACGAGCCCTGCGCGCCGAGCGCTCCGAGATCGCCGGCGCCCCCGACGACGTACCGGTCGAGGACGCGGACGCCCCCAAGGCGTCCCTGCCCGCCCTGCGCGAGGCCTACCGGGCCGCCTCCCAGGTGTACGAGAAGGTCGGCGTCGGCGCCGACCTGCGTGCCGAGCAGGCCCGCGCGGAGAGCGACGAGAGCGCCGCCCGCGCCGAACTCGACCGGCTCAGCAACAAGGTCCGCACCCGAGCCGAGCAGCTGCTGCAGTCGCCCGACGGCTCCGACGGGCCCTCCCGGCAGGCCGCCGCCGCCCGTGCCGAGGAGCTCGTGCAACTCCTGGAGACACGCATGTCCAGCGCGAGCGAGCAGCTCGGCCGGCTGCGCGGCGAGGCCGAACGGCACGCCCCCGAGGACGGCGAGGCGCACACCGAGCTGCCCGAGGAGCTCGTCCCGCGCGACGCCGAGCACGCCCAGGCCCTGCTGCGCACCGCGACGGGCGAGCTCGCCGCCCGCGCCGAGGCGCTGGCCGAGGCTCGCGAGGCACACGCGGAGCTGCTGGAGACCCACCGGGCCGCCGAGGACGCGGCCGGCGGCTTCGACGAGATCGCCGCGATGCTCCGTGACCTGCTGCGCGAGCATGTCCCCGAGGAGGAGCAGGAGGAGCCGGAGCCGTACCCCGGCAGCCTGGAGGAGGCCCGGCACTCCGCCGCCGAGGCCCGCCGCTCGCTGCGCGGCTGTGCCGCCGATCTGTCCGCCGCCGAAGCGGCCGTGCGCGAGGCGAGCGATGTCCTCGTCCGGCACGCCAACTCCACGCGCTACGAGCAGGTCCGCACCCCCGCCCGGCAGCAGATCCGCGAACTGCCCGCATCCGCGCTGCCGGAGCACGCGCAGAAGTGGGCGGACGCGTTCGCGCCCCGACTGCGCGTCCTGACCGACGAGCTGGCCCAGCTCGAGCGCAACCGCGACTCGATCGTGGACCGCCTCAGGGGCCTGGTGGAGTCGGCTCTCGCCACGCTGAGGTCGGCCCAGCGGCTGTCCCGGCTGCCCGAGGGGCTCGGCGAGTGGTCCGGCCAGGAGTTCCTGCGCATCCGTTTCGAGGAGCCCGACCAGGCCACCCTCACCGAACGGCTCGGCGAAGTCATCGACGACGCCACACGAGCGGCCGTGAAGAAGAACTCCGATCTGCGCCGGGACGGCATGTCGCTGCTGCTGCGCGGAGTCGCAGCAGCGCTGCAGCCGAAGGGCGTGGCCGTCGAGATCCTCAAGCCCGACGCCGTGCTGCGCGCCGAGCGCGTCCCCGTGGGCCAGATGGGCGATGTCTTCTCCGGCGGCCAGCTGCTCACCGCCGCGATCGCCCTGTACTGCACGATGGCCGCCCTCCGCTCGAACGACCGGGGCCGGGACAAGCACCGGCACGCCGGCACGCTGTTCCTGGACAACCCGATCGGCCGTGCCAACGCCACGTACCTGCTGGAGCTGCAGCGGGCCGTGTCCGACGCGCTCGGCGTGCAGCTGCTCTACACCACCGGTCTGTTCGACACGACCGCTCTGGCCGAGTTCCCGCTGGTCATCCGCCTGCGCAACGACGCCGACCTCAGGGCGGGCCTGAAGTACATCAGCGTCGAGGAGCACCTTCGGCCCGGGCTGCCCCAGCAGCCCCAGGCCGGAGAGGCGGTGCACAGCGAGATCACGGCGACGCGGATGTTCAGGAAGCCGGTGCCGAACACGCCGTAGCGGCGAGCCGTGGGAACTCAGGGGTGGGACAGCTGCCCGGTACCACCCCGGCGGCGTATGCGGTCCTGCTCGCGCAGGGCCGCGCGCTCCTCGCGCCGGCGGGCGCGCCGCTCACGCCGGAGTGCCCGGGCCGTGCTGCTCGGCTCGGAGACCACGCCGTACCGCTGGTTCCACACCTGGCGGGTCACCCACACGTCGACCACGGCCCAGGTGGCCACCACCGTGCTCGCCACGCTGCTGATCACCATCGGGAAGGCCAGCCAGGACCCGGCCAGCGTGCACAGGAACGCCACCATCGCCTGGATCAGCGTCACCGCGATGATCAGGAGGGCCCGCACCGCCGCCGTACGCACCGGATCCGGCAGCGGGTGCCGTCGGGCGGGCTCCTCGACCCACAACGGCCTGTAGTACTGCTGCCGTTCGCCGGCGGACTCCCGGGCGCGGCCACGCGCCCGAATGTCGCGATCCGGTGCCTCCGTGTCCCGCCGCGCCGCCGAGCGCACCGCCACGCTCTCCTCGGGCGCATCGCGCCACTCCGCCGTGCCCATCATCGCGTACCTCCCCAACGCCGACAGACCGCTCGCCCCGGTGTCACAAGACCCCGACTCCCCAGTGGCTGCCCGGCTTGCGCTGTTTTACGCCGCCGGGGTGCGGGATGCGGCACCTGTGGCCCATTCCGCCCCCATTTCCCGTGGAGAAGGACGAACGAGACCGGCCGATGATTCCCGGCCGGGGAAAAATTCCAGCCAACCGCCCGGTCGCGGCGGCACCGTCCGGCCGGGCGCGGCCGCCGGATCGCGGTGGCAATCTCCCGCAATGCCCGGACAACTCGGCATCTCTCGCCGCCGGAGCGGAAGTTCGCCCTCCGGACATGTCTTCGAGTTAACTGTGAGGCGGTAGTAGGCTCGCGCCGTTTGTTGACGGACATGTGTACCCCCGGCCGGCCGGGGGTCGAGCTGGGGGAGGCCATGCGCTTTCGCGGGAAGTCGATCCGCCGGAAGATCGTGGCGCTGCTTCTCGTGCCGCTGGTGTCCCTGACCGCCATCTGGGGCTTCGCAACGGTACTCACCGGGCGCGAGGTCGCCCGGCTGTTCCAGGTGTCGGACGTCAGGCAGGACATCGGCTATCCCGCCGAGGACACCGTCCGCGAACTGCAGCAGGAGCGCCGCCAGACCCTCGTCTACCTCGCCGACCCGAGAGCCGCCGACAGCCTCTCCGCGCTGCAGCGCACCCGCGCCGCCACCGACCGGGCGATCGCCACGATCCGCAAGAACGCCGGCGACCACGACGTCGCCGACAACATCGACGCGGACGACAGCGCACGCCTCACCACCGTCCTCGACGCCTTCGACGGCCTCGGCTCCCTGCGCCGTGACGTCGAGCAGCGCACGGTCACCCGCGCTCAGGCCTTCGACCTCTACAACCGCCTGGTCGGCCCGTGCTTCACGCTGTTCGCCACCCTCGAAGGCATCGACGACGTCGAGCTGGACGCGCAGGAGCGCGCGCTGGTCAATGTCAGCCGCGCCCGTGAACTGCTCTCCCGCGAGGACGCCCTGCTCGGCTCCTCCCTCGTCGTCGGCCGGCTCACCCGCGCCGAGACCCATGACATCTCCGACCTCGCCGCCCAGCGCAGGGTCCTGTACGACGTCAGCCTGCCCCTGCTGCCGGCCGCCGACCGCGAACGCTACGAACGCTTCTGGAAGGACGCCACCACCGCCCCGCTGCGCACGGCCGAACAGACCGTCGTCGACACGGACTCCGGCACGCCCCGCGGCGTCACGGCGCAGAGCTGGGACTCCGCGGCCGCCGGCGTCCTGAACGAACTCGGCACCCTCGACGACCAGGTCGGCGACCGCCTCCAGAGCCGTACCCACCCGGTGGCCATGGGCGTCATCCTGCAGGCGGCCGTCGCGGGCCTGCTCGGCCTGGTCGCGCTCGTGTTCTCCGTCTTCCTGTCGGTCCGGATCGGCCGCGGCCTCATCCGCGACCTGCGCCAGCTGCGGCTGGAGGCGCACGAGGCGTCCGGTGTCCGGCTGCCCAGCGTGATGCGCCGCCTGTCCGCGGGGGAGCACATCGACGTCGAGACCGAGGTGCCGCGCCTCGACTACGACAAGAACGAGATGGGCGAGGTCGGCCAGGCCCTCAACACCCTCCAGCGGGCCGCCGTCGAGGCCGCCGTCAAACAGGCCGAACTGCGCTCCGGCGTCTCCGAGGTCTTCGTCAACCTCGCCCGCCGCAGCCAGGTGCTGCTGCACAAACAGCTCACGCTGCTCGACACCATGGAACGGCGGACCGAGGACACCGACGAACTCGCCGACCTCTTCCGGCTGGACCACCTCACCACCCGTATGCGCCGGCACGCCGAGGGCCTGGTGATCCTCTCCGGCGCCGCACCGTCGCGGCAGTGGCGCCGCCCGGTGCAGCTGATGGACGTCGTACGCGCCGCCGTCGCCGAGGTCGAGGACTACGAACGCATCGAGGTACGGCGGCTGCCCCGAGTCGCCGTCACCGGCCCGGCGGTCGCCGACCTCACCCACCTCGCGGCCGAACTCCTGGAGAATGCCACGGTCTTCTCGCCCCCGCACACCGCCGTCCAGGTGCTCGGCGAGCGGGTGGCCAACGGCTTCACACTGGAGATCCACGACCGGGGTCTGGGCATGACGGCCGAGGCGCTGCTGGACGCCAACCTGCGCCTCGCCGAGACACCCGAGTTCGAACTGTCCGACACCGACCGGCTCGGCCTGTTCGTGGTCAGCCGCCTCGCCCAGCGCCAGAACGTCCGGGTCTCGCTCCAGCCGTCGCCCTACGGCGGCACCACCGCCGTCGT
Source organism: Streptomyces sp. NPDC001153 (assembly GCF_053598315.1). Lineage (NCBI taxonomy): Bacteria > Bacillati > Actinomycetota > Actinomycetes > Kitasatosporales > Streptomycetaceae > Streptomyces > Streptomyces sp. NPDC001153. The sequence goes on along the minus strand of NZ_JBSFJZ010000059.1, from coordinate 21,316 downwards.
CTTCATCCCCGACGCGCTGCTCAGCGACGACGTACCGGACACCAACGGCCTCGGCTTCCGCCTCGACCGGAACCGCCCGGCGAAGGAGGTCGGGCAGGCGGGCCGGGGCATCGGCCGGTCCCCGGCGCCCGCGCAGCTGCCCGGCCTGCCGACCTCGCTGCTGGACGGCCCGGTCGAGCTGGAGGCGCCGGTGGATCTCGACGCCATCGACGACTTCCCCGGCGTATTGGGGGGCGAGGACAGCGAGCGCGGCGGACTGTTCCGGCCCCGCCGCTCCCGCACCCGCACCGAAGACCAGGGGCCGCCCCCGTCCGCCGACCGCGCGTCACGCGACGAGGCGGACGACCGCGGGCCCATACCTCTGCCGCGCCGGCAGACCCCCAAACTGGTCAGCTCGCACGGCAGGCCCGTCACCGACCAGCGCCCCCGCCGCGACGAACCGGACCAGCAGCCCCCCGCCGCCTCCGGCCGTCCCGACGCGGGCGGACTGGCCCCGCTCCCCTCCCGGCGCCGCACTGCCGGCTCCCGCCGATCTGCCGAACCCACCGACCGAGCCGAGCAACGCGACGCGGCCGCTGCCGAGCGCACCGACCGAGCCCAGGAACGTGGCGGGGCGCCCGCAGAACTCACCGACCCCTTCCAGCAACGCGACCCGGCCCCCGCCGGCGGCACCGGCACGACGCCGGACGTCCCCGCCCTGCCCCGGCGCACCCGGCCGCCCGCGCCCCTCGCCGGCGACGGCCCGGACACCACAGGCGGGTCCGGCACCGGCCCGGTCGAGCGCCCCGGCGTGGAGCCCCGCCCCGGAGACACGGGAGACACCGGAGGCACCGGCGGACCCACGGCCACACAGCCGCCCGGCGCGTCGGGTGACGGGCCGGCCACCGGGCCTCTGCCCCGGCGCATACGTCAGGCCAGCCTGGCCCCCCAGCTCAAGCAGGACACCGTACGGCGCGCCGAGCGCGCGGCGGGGACCGCCGACCGCGACGCCGATGAGGTCCGCAGCCGGATGGCCTCGCTGCAGCGAGGCTGGCAGCGCGGCCGGGAGGAGAACGCCGGCGGCGACGCAGACCACGACGGCACAGCACAAGGAACGACTAAGGGGGACGGTCGATGACCGCACCGAAGGCGACCGGCCACACGGCGACCGACAAGGGGCAGCTGAACTGGCTGCTGGACGACCTGGTGGACCGCGTCGCCAGTATCCGCAAGGCCGTCGTCCTGTCCGGCGACGGGCTCCCGACGGGGGCGTCCAAGGACCTGACCCGGGAGGACAGCGAGCATCTGGCCGCCGTCGCATCCGGCTTCCACAGCCTCGCCAAGGGCGTGGGCCGCCACTTCGACGCGGGCGGCGTCCGGCAGACGGTGGTCGAGCTGGACGACGCCTTCCTGTTCATCACCGCCGCCGGGGACGGCAGCTGCCTCGCCGTTCTGTCCGACGCCGACTCCGACGTCGGACAGGTCGCCTATGAGATGACGCTCCTGGTCAAGCGGGTCGGCGCACATCTGGGCGCCGCCCCGCGCACCGATCTGCCCACAGGCGGGTAGTGGGATGGCATGAGCACAGACGGTCAGGTGAGAAACCACTGGTTCGACGACGAGGCCGGACCGGTCGTCCGTCCGTACGCCATGACACGCGGCCGTACCACGAGTCCGGCCCAGCACCGGCTCGATCTGATCGCGGTGGTCGTCACGGAATCCGGCGCGGGCGACCCCGAAACGGATCCGGCGCTGTCGCCCGAGCACGTGGAGATCGTCGGGCTCTGCCGCGGCGAACCGCAGTCGGTCGCCGAACTCGCCGCCGGACTCGACCTGCCGATCGGCGTGGTGCGGGTGCTCATCGGCGACCTGGTGCACGCGGACCTCGTCCATGTCACCCGCCCGGTGCCACCGGCCGAGCTGCCGGACGAGAGCATTCTGCGCGACGTGATCAACGGCCTCCGCGCGCTGTGACCCCCATCCGAAAGCCTCCCGAGCAGGAGAAGAGACCGATGATCCTCGGGCGTTCTGAGCGCGGCAAGCCCCCGGTCGAGCCCGTCACGCTCAAGATCCTGGTGGCCGGCGGCTTCGGCGTGGGCAAGACGACCCTCGTCGGCGCGGTCAGCGAGATCAGGCCGCTGCGCACCGAGGAACTGCTCACCGAGGTCGGCCGCCCCGTCGACGACACCAGCGGTGTGGAGGGCAAGCACACCACCACCGTGGCCATGGACTTCGGCCGTATCACCCTGCGCGAGGACCTGGTGCTGTACCTCTTCGGCACGCCCGGGCAGGAACGGTTCTGGTTCATGTGGGACGAGCTGTCCGAGGGCGCGCTCGGCGCCGTCGTCCTCGCCGACACACGGCGCCTCGAGGACTGCTTCGCCGCCGTCGACTACTTCGAGCGGCGTGGCATCCCCTTCCTCGTCGGCGTCAACTGCTTCGAGGAAGCGGCCCGTTACCCGGCCGAGTCCGTTCGGCAGGCCCTCGACCTGGACGACGGCGTACCCGTCCTGCTCTGCGACGCGCGGGAGCGGGAATCGGTCAAGGAGGTGCTCATCGGAGTCGTCCGGCATGCGATGGAGTACGCCACGGACCGCCGCCGGGCCGCCCTCGGCTGACCCACGCCGTCAGGCGCCCTCGCTGCTTCACGGGCACGGCCCGTACCCCCGCCGACCGGGGTACGGGCCGTGGTCCGGTGAAGAGCCCTCACGCGCGCGTGCCACGGAAGGAGCCCTCACGCGCGTGCCGCGCACCGTTACGCGCCGTCCTCCTCCGCGTCCTCCAGCCAGCCGAAGCTCTTCTCCACGGCCTTGCGCCAGTTGCGGTACTCGCGGTTGCGCACCGACGGCTCCATCGCCGGTGTCCACTCCGCGTCCCGCTGCCAGTGCGACTTCAGCTCGTCCAGGTCGTTCCACACGCCCGTCGCCAGGCCGGCCGCGTAGGCGGCGCCCAGGCAGGTGGTCTCCGACACGCGTGGCCGGATGACCGGGACGCCGAGGACGTCCGCCTGGTGCTGCATGAGCAGGTTGTTCTTCGTCATGCCGCCGTCGACCTTCAGGGTGGTGATCCGCACGCCGGAGTCCTGGTACATGGCGTCCACGACCTCCCGGGTCTGCCAGCTCGTCGCCTCCAGCACCGCGCGCGCGAGATGGGCCTTGGTGACGTACCGGGTGAGGCCGGTGACGACACCGCGCGCGTCGGAACGCCAGTAGGGCGCGAACAGGCCGGAGAACGCGGGCATGATGTAGGCGCCGCCGTTGTCCTCGACGCTCGCCGCCAGTGTCTCGATCTCGTCGGCGGTGCGGATGATCCCGAGCTGGTCGCGGAACCACTGGACCAGCGCGCCCGTTATCGCTATGGACCCCTCGAGGCAGTACACCGGCGCCTCTCCGCCGATCTTGTAGCCCATCGTCGTCAGCAGCCCGCTCTTGGACGGCACCGGCCGGTTGCCGGTGTTCAGCAGCAGGAAGCTGCCGGTGCCGTAGGTGTTCTTCGCGGTGCCCACGTCGTAGCAGGCCTGCCCGAAGACGGCGGCCTGCTGGTCGCCCAGCGCCGAGGCGACGGGCACCCCGGCGAGCTGCCCGACCGCCGTGCCGTACACCTCGGCGGAGGACCTGATCTCGGGCAGCACCGCCTCGGGCACGTTCATGGCGGACAGGATGGCGGGATCCCACTGGAGCGTCTCCAGGTTCATCAGCATGGTGCGGCCGGCGTTCGTCACGTCGGTGACGTGCCGGCCGCCCTCGGTGCCACCGGTGAGGTTCCAGATCAGCCAGGAGTCGATCGTCCCGAAGGCGATCTCGCCGCGTTCGGCCCGCTCCCTCAGACCGGGCACGTGGTCCAGCAGCCAGGCCGCCTTGGGCCCGGAGAAGTAGCTGGCCAGCGGCAGTCCGGTCTGTTCACGGAAGCGGTCCTGGCCGTCCCTGCCGCCCAGTTCGTTGCACAGGGCGGCGGTACGGGTGTCCTGCCAGACGATCGCGTTGTGCACCGGCTTGCCGGTGGCGCGGTCCCACAGGACGGTCGTCTCCCGCTGGTTGGTGATGCCGAGCGCGCTCAGCTGGTCGGCGCGCAGCCCCGCCTTGGCGAGCGCCCCGGCCACCACGGCCTGCACCTTGGACCAGATCTCGGTCGCGTCGTGCTCCACCCAGCCCGGCTTCGGGAAGATCTGGCGGTGCTCGCGCTGGTCGACGGCGACGATGGCGCCGCCGTGGTCGAAGACGATGCAGCGGCTGGACGTGGTGCCCTGGTCGATGGCGGCGACGTAGGTGTCGGCGGTGTCCGTCATGGCAGTCCCTGGGTCGCTGGGTCGGGTCGCTGGTCAGAGGGGCGCGTGTGCGGCGGGAGGGCGGCGTACGGGCCGGGAGCAGGCATACGGGGGCGCAGAGGCCTACGGGGTGTACGGGGTCGAAGGTGACGGTGTACGGGGTCGGAGGTGACGTACGGGGAATCAGAAGGCCGCGTGGTAGATGGCGCCGGCGAGTGCCCCGCCGATCAGGGGCCCGGCAACCGGGATCCAGGCGTAACCCCAGTCGGACGTGCCCTTGTTGGGGATCGGCAGGAAGGTGTGCACGATCCGCGGCCCGAGGTCGCGGGCCGGGTTGATGGCATAGCCGGTGGGCCCGCCGAGGGAGAGCCCGATGCCGACCACGAGCAGGGACACGATCAGTACGGTCGTACCGGACTCGCCGAGTCCCTTGGTCAGTCCGAAGGCGAGGATCGGCAGCACGAGCGCGACGGTCGCGATGATCTCGGTGATGAGGTTGGCGACCGGGTTCCGGATCTCCGGGATGGTCGAGAAGATGCCGAGCGTCGGCACCGGTTCGTCGGCCGTGCCCTCCGTCGTGCCCTCCTTGCGGACGTTGGCCTGGAACTGGGCGAGGTAGACCAGATAGGCCAGTACGGCCCCGAGCATCGCGCCGACGAGCTGGCCCAGCAGATACACCCAGACCTTGCCCCACTTGCCGGTGTCGATGGCGATGCCGAGGGTGACCGCGGGGTTCAGCTGGCCACCGGACAGCGGAGCGGCCGTGTACGCGCCCGCGAGGACGCCGAAGCCCCAGCCGAAGGCGATGACGACCCAGCCCGAGGCCCGTGCCTTGGAGTATCTGAGCGTGACGGCGGCACAGACACCGGCACCGAAGAGAATCAGGATCGCGGTGCCGATCACTTCGCCGACGAAGATGTGTCCGTTGCTCATGGCGGCTCCCTTGGCGCCGGTGGGGGCGTTCAGCCCCGGCCCTCCGTGCAGGAACGTTCCATTGGCGTGTTCAGCCGTAGGCAGGGAGCCCCGCGCCCCGCCCGGCGTCCGTGACGAGCGTGCCGTCGCAGCCGTATCGCCGGGGAGGGACGAGTTGTGGAGCAGGACAGACCCGTGGCGCAGTGCCTGATAACGCCGAGAATGTACGGCGATGTCGGCTGACACCGGGAAGTGTTCACCGGCGTTCCGGGGGCGTCAAGGTTGCTGACGGCGACGGTGACGGCGACTCTTCCCGCGGCCCGGTGGCCACGGCGCCGGCGACCCTCCCGACGCCCAGGTCACCGCGCCGGACCCCAACGGAATGGTCCGGGAAGGATGTTCACCGTCCCGGCTCGACGGTCGCGTATCCGGCCTGCGCCGGTGCCGCACCGGTGCCGCGCCGGACCTCGTGGCCGGGCAGCCCGGCCCGTCCGAGCACCCAGCTCGCGCCCCGCAGCGCCTTGGCCGCCTGCTTCAGCGGAGCGAGCTCGGCGGCGGCCTGCCGGTGGTCGCCCACGCTTCCCGGCGTGCACACCACCGTCGCGAGCGAGAGCGTGACCGGCCGGTCTCCCGCCGACCAGGGTGCGTCGAGCACCGCCGCGACCAGTGGGTCGAGCGCCTCCTCCTCGGCCAGCACCAGGAAGTCGTCCCCGCCGATGTGCCCCACGCGCGCGTTACCCGACACCGCATGCTGCAGTGCTCGCCCCACCGACCGGATCAGCTCGTCACCCATGGCGAATCCGGCACCGTCGTTGACCTGCTTGAAGTGGTCGATGTCCAGCCAGCTGAGCGCGAACGTCCGGCCGTCGGCGATCCACCGGTCCACCTCGCCGGTGATCGCGTCCGAACCGGGCAGCCGGGTCAGCGGATTGAGCCCGGCGGCCTCCTCGACCCGGCTCTCGGCCAGGGCCCGCACCAGGTCCGCGAGCCGTACGACCCCCACGCAGCGGCCGTACCGGTCGACCACCGCGACATCGTCGGAGGTCCGGTCCCGGCCGCCGACCGCGACGACGTCCAGCACCTCCCAGGCGGTGGCGTCGACGCCGACCGTGCGGGGTGCGTCCCCCAGCTTGAACGCCGGCCGGTCGGCGTACAGGGCGTGCCCGTAGCGGCCGGACATCGACAGCAGGAACCGCGAGCGGTGCACCGAGCGCACGGGCCTGCCGGCCTGGTCCACCAGCAGCACACCGGACACGTCCGGCGACCCGGTCAGCAGCGCCCGCACCTGCCCCGCCGAGACGGTCACCGGCAGTACGGCGGCCGGACGCACGAACTCTCGCACCGACGGCCCGGACCGGGGCACACCCACGGTGCCGGGGGAGCGGGGCGGAACGTATACGTCCACGGCGGGGATCCGGGCCGGCGGCGCGAACAACTCGCCCTGGCCCAGCTGCGCCCCGGCCGACAGCGCCGCCGCGTACTGCAGCTCGGTCTCCACGCCCTCCACCGCGACCAGCGCGCCCAGCTCCTCGCACAGGGTCCGCATCGCCCGCACCGCGGCCGGCCGGGACAGCAGCGAGGCATCGAGTTTCACCAGGTCGGGGGAGAGGTCGGTGAGCAGCCGGAGGGGTATGTCGCCGTCCCCGATGCCGTCCGCGCTGATCCGGAAGCCCTGTTCGCGCAGCGAGGCCACGGCCTCCAGCAGGGCCCGTTGCGGCACGTGCGTGTAGGGCGGGACCACGTCCAGCGTCACCTCCCAGGGCAGGCGCCCGGCCGCGCGCACGGCGTCGTGCAGCAGGGCCAGGCCGCCGAGGTCGGCGAGGGTGGCCGCGAACACGTTCAGATGCAGCGGCAGCAGGGTTTCCTTGTGCGTCGCGGCGCGGAGAGCCAACACCGTGAGCCTGCCGTCGAGTTCGGGGTCTCGGCGGGCTTCGGCCAGGATGTCACCGGTCTCCGGGCGGGCGAGTGTCTCCAGTGCGGTGACCGCGCCCGTCCTCAGGTTGACCACCGGCTGGAAGGCGAAGCGGAGAGTGTCCGTCCAGGAGTGCACGGGAGCATGATTTCGCTGCCCGCGTGCGCCCAGGCGCAGTTCATGAGACGTTCACGCAGGATTCCGGGGTGGTCACACAGCGTGGAAAACCTCTGTGGCCTCTGGTGTCACACTCCGCTCTCCTCCGGCGTCGTCACCGCACCGCGACCACTGACGATCCATGCCCGAAGAGCCCCTGGTTGGCGGAGATCCCCACGCGCGCCCCGGCGATCTGCCGCTCGCCGGCCGTGCCTCTCAACTGCCAGGTCAGCTCGCAGACCTGGGCGATCGCCTGGGCCGGCACCGCCTCCCCGAACGAGGCGAGGCCGCCACTGGCGTTGACGGGTATGCGGCCGCCCGGGCCCGTCGCGCCCTCCCGCAGCAGCTTCGCCCCCTCGCCCTCGCCGCACAGTCCCAGGTCCTCGTACCACTGCAGCTCCAGCGCGGTGGACAGGTCGTACACCTCCGCCAGGGACAGGTCGCCGGGGCCGATACCGGCCTCCTCGTAGGCGGCCCGGGCTATGGAGGCCCGGAAGGTCTCCTCGGGGGCGCCCACCGCCACGGTGGAGTCCGTGGCGATGTCCGGCAGGTCCAGCACCGTGTTCGGGAAGCGCGGGGTCACCGTCGACACCGCCCGGATCCGCACCGGCCGGGTCGTCCCGTGCCGGTGCGCGAACTCCATGCTGGAGAGCACCAGGGCCGCCCCGCCGTCGGAGGTGGCGCAGATGTCGAGCAGCCGCAGCGGATCGGCCACGACCGTGGACGCGGCGACCTCCTCGGCGGTGACCCGCTTGCGGTAGCGGGCGTACGGGTTGAGCGCGCCCATGGCGGCGTTCTTCACCTTGACCAGGGCGAAGTCCTCCGGTGTGTCGCCGTGCACCGCCATCCGCCGCCGCGCGTACAGACCGAAGTACACCGGATTGGTCGCTCCCAGGACGCGGAAGCGCAGCCAGTCCGGATCGTCCGGCCGGTCGCCGCCCGCGGGCCGGAAGAACCCCTTGGGTGCCGCGTCCGCCCCCACCACGAGGACCACGTCCGCGAGCCCGGCGAGTATCTGTGCCCGCGCCGTGGCGATCGCCTGGGCTCCGGAGGCGCACGCCGCGTACACGCTGGCGACCCTGGCTCCCTGCCAGCCCAGCGCCTTGGCGAAGGTCGCTCCCGCCACATACCCGGGATACCCGCCCCGCACGGTGTCGGCGCCCACCACCGAGCCGACCTCGCGCCAGTCCAGGCCGGCGTCCGCCAGTGCCGCGCGGGCCGCCGCAGTGCCGTACTCCACGAAGGAGCGGCCCCACTTGCCCCATGGGTGCATGCCCGCCCCGAGCACCGCCACGTCCGTCGTCACGCCCTCACCCCCGTCGGCCGCCAGTGCCAGGTCGTCCAGGTCGTCTCCGCGTCCTCGTGAAGCACTCCGGGGACGACCTCCACCTCCATGCCCACCGTCAGATCGGCGACGGTGACCCCGGGAGCCGCCTGTCCCAGCACCACGATCCGCTCGGCCTCCAACTCCACAGCGATCAACGCGTACGGCTCCCACGGAAGTTCCTGGTTGCTCACATAGGGTGACGGCGGTCGGTACCGGCTGTCCGTGTACGACCAGACGCGCCCCCGTCGCGACAGCGGCACCTCCTCGAGATCTCCTCCGGTACACCCGGGATTTCGGCAGTGGGTGTCCTCGCGGGGAAAGAACACGGAGGCGCAAGCCGCGCAACGAGTGCCGAGAAGTCTGAATTCGTCACCCGTGCCGGCGAACCATCCGTCGACCACAGGCGTGCGCGTGGGGGACATCGGCCCTCCCTGTCGAGTTATCTGACGGAACGTCAGAAGTGTGTCACGGGGATCCGGAATTGGGCAGTGCAGGAGACATGACACGACTCACCAGTGCAGTACGCGGGCTGGTCAGCGCTCTCGCCGCCCTGCTGGCCGTGACCGCCGCCCCCGCGACCGCAGGGGCGACGACGGAACCCAAGGCACCGAAGGACTTCGTGGCCCTGAGAACCGTGGATCCGACGATCCTCCAGGAGATGCGCTACTTCACCCCGCACAACTTCGTCGGCGAGCGCATCGACGGCTACGAGCAGCCGATGTGCATCCTCACCCGCCCCGCCGCCGAAGCCCTCCACAAGGCCCAGCTCACCCTGCTGCGCAAGGGCTACACCCTCAAGGTCTACGACTGCTACCGGCCGCAGCGGGCCGTGAACCACTTCGTCCGCTGGGCCAAGGACCTCGACGACCAGTCGATGAAGGGCGAGTTCTACCCGAACGTCGACAAGACCCGGCTGTTCGCGGACGGCTACATCGCCGAGAAATCCGGCCACAGCCGTGGCTCGACCATGGACCTCACCATCGTGAGGCTCCCCGCGCGGCCGACCCGTCCCTACCACCCCGGGCAGCCGCTGGTGCCATGCTTCGCGCCCAAGGATGAGCGTTTCCCCGACAACTCCGTCGACATGGGCACCGGATTCGACTGCTTCGACACCCTCGCGCACACGCGCGACCCGCGCATCCAGGGCGAACAGCGCGCCAACCGCCTGCTGCTCAAGAACACCCTCGAGAGCCTCGGATTCGTGAACCTCGCCGAGGAGTGGTGGCACTACACCTACAAGCCCGAGCCCTACCCGGACACCTATTTCGACTTCCCCGTGTCCTCGAAGTCGCTCAGCGGCGACCACTGAGCAACCTCCGGAAGATGTCCCTCCTCTGATCGGATACAGTCCGCGCGTGTCCGAAACTCAGCACTCAACTGACAACTTCGCACCGGACTCGCACTGTTCGAGTTGCGGAGTGCCCTATGGAGAGGGCGTTTCCGGCTGGCCGCGCACCTGCCCGTCCTGCGGGACCGTCGCCTACCGCAATCCGCTGCCGGTGGCCATCGCGCTCCAGCCCGTGTACGACACCAAGGGCACGGCCCTGGTCGTCATCACCCGGACCGTCGCCCCCGCGCGCGGGGGCACGGCACTGCCCGGCGGCTACATCGACGACCGGGAGGACTGGAAGCAGGCCGTCGTACGCGAGCTCAAGGAGGAGACCGGCATCGACGCGGCCGCGCGGGACGTGCGGCTCGTGGACGCCATGAGCTCGCCCGACGGTCACCTGCTGCTGTTCGGACTCCTCCCGGAGCGCCCGGTGGAAGGGCTGCCGCCGGCCGACCCCACGGACGAGACCGAGGGCTGGCGGCTGCTGCGCAGGCCCGAGGAACTCGCCTTCCCGCTGCACACCGTGGCCGTACGGGCCTGGTTCGAGGGCCGGTACGTCTGAGCGGCGAGGCTCAGCCGAGCCCCCGCACCCGGACCGGGAAGCGGGGCTCGGCGGAGCCGTCCTCCCGCTCCCGGGTGACCACCACCCGGGGGCCCTGCCGACGGGCGACGTAGCGTTCGATCTCCGGCTCCTCCCACGCGGCGCCCGCGTCCGGCACGACCAGACCGCCGCCCGTGCGGCCACGCGCCGGTGCCCACACCTCCAGCCCCAGGCCGCCGTCGGCGCCGCGCACGGGGATGACCGCGCCGGCACGCGCGAACACCGGTATCCGTGACAGCGGCGCGTCGACAAGAACCTGCCCCGGCCCCTCGTACGCCTGCTCCGTCACGGTGTCGTACCAGCGGCCCCGCGGCAGCTGCACCGCCCGCCGGTCGGCACCGGGGGCCAGCACCGGAGCCACCAGCAGGGCGTCCCCGAGCAGAAACGTGTCCTCGCAGTCGCGCAGCGCCCGGTCCTCCGGCGCTCCCCACCACAGCGGCCGCACATAGGGCGCGCCGGTACGCCGGGCCAGATGGGCCAGCGTCATGAAGTACGGCAGCAGCCGCCGCCGTTCGAGCAGTGCCACGCGCGCGTGCTCCAGCACCTCGGCACCGAACTCCCAGGGCTCCCGGCGCCCCGCCCGCAGACTCGCGTGGGTCCGGAACAGCGGCAGATACGCGCCGAGCTGGAACCATCTGAGATACAGCTCCGGCGACGGACTGCCGTCGAAACCGCCCACGTCCGGGCCCGAGTACGGCACCCCGCACAGACCGAGGCCCAGCACGAGCGACAGCGACGCCCGCAGCCCGGGCCAGCCGGTCGCCACGTCCCCGGACCAGGTGCCCCCGTAGCGCTGCATGCCCGCCCACCCCGACCGGGAGAACAGGAAGGGCCGCTCCCCGGGCGACAGCTCACGCAACCCCTCGTAGCCCGCCCGGGCCATGCAGAGCGCGTACACGTTGTGCGCCTCCCGGTGGTCGCCCCCGCGCCCCTCCAGGGCGTGCCGGGCCGACCGCGGCAGGGTGAGCTCCCCGAAGGCGTTGAACGACGTCGGCTCGTTCATGTCGTGCCAGAAGCCCGCGAAGCCCTGCCCGAGGCGCTCCTCGTAGAGAGCGCCCCACCACGTGCGCACGCGCGCGTGCGTGAAGTCCGGGAAGACCGACTCCCCGGCCCACACCACACCGCGCACCGTCCGCCCGGAGGCGTCCCGCACGAACGCGTCCACGGCCGAACCGCTGTCGTACACCGCGCTGCCCGGCGCCGCCTTCACGGCCGGGTCGACGATCGACACCAGCCGGATCCCGTCCCGGCGCAGCTCCTCGGCGAGCTGCGGCAGCTTCGGGAACCGCTCCTGGTCGACGGTGAACACCTGGTGGTCGTCGTAGTGGTCGATGTCCAGGTGCACGGCGTCCAGCGGCAGCCGGCGCTCCTGGTAACCGGCGACGATCCGGCGCACCTCCTGCTCGCTGCCGAATCCCCACCGCGCGTGCTGGTGGCCGAGCGCCCACGCCGGCGGCAGCGCGGGCGCACCGGTCAGCGAGGCCCAGGTGTGCAGCACGCGCGCGGGGGTGCCCACCATCACCCAGCAGCGCAGCGGGCCGCCGTCCATCCGCAGCTCGCAGCGCCCGGCCCGGTCGTGCCCGGACCCGGCGCCCTCCTCGCCCTCGCGCAGCACCACCGTGCCGTCCCACGTGGTGTCGTGGAACACCAGATGCGTGCCCGCGTCGGCCACCACGATCTGCACCGGCATGGTCACGTACAGCGGATCGTCACCGGGGCCGAACGCCCGGCCGGGATCGGTGTTCCACAGCCGGTACGCGCCGTCCCGCAGCCGGGGCCCGGACGCCCGGCCGCCCAGACCGAAGAAGCGCGCGTCGGCCGCCACCTCCGACCGCTGCATCCAGCGCGCGGTGCCCCCGCCGACCGGTTCCCACCAGCGCGGCGGCAGATCCCGGCGCAGGGTCACGCCGCCCGGAGTGCACACCTCCACCGCGCCGTGCCGCGAGACCGTGACCGTCGCCCGCTCGGCGACCACCCGCCAGCCACCGTCCTTGTCCGGCTCCAGCACCGCGCGAGGATCCGGCTCCGGACGGCCACCCGCGAGCGCGTACGACGGCTCCGGACCGGCCCCGTCCCACCCCCAGAACACGGCCCCGTTCACCGCCACCGTGATCCGCAGCTCGGACCGGCTGAACCGGATGACACCGCCCCCCGGCCCCGGCGCCACGCTCGTCACCTGCCCCGGGACCCGCGCCCGCTCGGCCCCCCGCCGCGGCAGACCGACCGCGTCGATCCGCCTCCTGCGCCACGCGGCCCGCACGGTACGCAACCCCCGAGCCGCCCTCCCCGAACCGACCACACTCACCGAACGCACCAGGTCACGACCGTCCATGCTGCTCACCCTGCCACCGAGCGCCCCACGCGCGCGTGTCGTTCAACTGCCGTTCACCCGTGCCGGGACCACATCTTCACGACACGGACTATGTGGGGCACACCCTGGTGCAGAAGTCGATCACATGGCATCGTCCCTGTCAGCCGCGTCACGCGCACACCCCAGCCCGTGCGCGGACCGACGCACACGACGCGCACAGCCCGGGAGCCGCCCCATGACGACCGCGAACCCCCAGCCGCTCTGGCAGCCCGACCCCGAGCGGATCGCCCAGGCACGCATCACCCAGTTCCAGGCATGGGCCGCCGAGCACCACGGCGCCCCGGCCGAAGGCGGCTACCCCGCCCTGCACCGGTGGTCCGTCGACCACCTGGACACCTTCTGGAAAGCCGTCACGGAGTGGTTCGACGTCCGCTTCTCGACGCCCTACGCGCGCGTGCTCGGCGACCGTGCCATGCCCGGCGCCCAGTGGTTCCCCGGCGCCACCCTCAACTACGCCGAGCACGCTCTGCGGGCCGCGGCCGACCGCGCGGACGAACCCGCCCTCCTGTACGTCGACGAGACCCACGAACCGCGCCCGGTGACCTGGTCCGAACTGCGCCGCCAGGTCGGCTCCCTCGCCGCCGAACTGCGCGCTCTCGGGGTCCGTCCCGGCGACCGCGTCAGCGGCTATCTGCCGAACATCCCGCAGGCCGTCGTCGCCCTGCTCGCCACGGCCGCCGTCGGCGCCGTCTGGACCTCCTGCGCGCCCGACTTCGGCGCCCGCAGCGTCCTCGACCGCTTCCAGCAGGTCGAGCCCGTCGTGCTGTTCACCGTCGACGGCTACCGCTACGGCGGCAAGGAGCACGACCGCCGCGAGATCGTCGCCGAACTGCGCCGCGAGCTGCCCACGGTGCGTGCCGTCGTCCACATCCCGCTGCTCGGCACCCAGGCACCCGAGGGAGCCCTGGAGTGGTCGGCGCTGACGGCGGGGGACACCGAGCCCGTCTTCGAGCAGGTCCCGTTCGACCACCCGCTGTGGGTGCTGTACTCCTCCGGCACCACCGGCCTGCCCAAGGCCATCGTGCAGTCCCAGGGCGGCATCCTGGTCGAGCACCTCAAGCAGCTCGGGCTGCACTGCGACCTGGGCCCCGGGGATCGTTTCTTCTGGTACACCTCGACCGGCTGGATGATGTGGAACTTCCTCGTCTCCGGCCTGCTCACGGGCACCACGATCGTCCTCTACGACGGCAGCCCCGGCTACCCGGACACGGGCGCCCAGTGGCGGGTCGCCGAACGCACCGGAGCCACCCTCTACGGCACCTCCGCCGCCTACGTCATGGCCTGCCGCAAGGCCGGCGTCCACCCCGCGCGCGACCACGACCTGTCCGCCGTGAAGTGTGTCGCCACCACTGGCTCGCCGCTGCCGCCCGACGGCTTCCGCTGGCTGCACGACGAGTTCGCAGAGAGCGGGGCCGACCTGTGGATCGCCTCCGTCAGCGGCGGCACCGACGTCTGCTCCTGCTTCGCCGGCGGCGTACCGACCCTCCCGGTCCACACCGGCGAACTCCAGGCGCCCGGTCTCGGCACCGACCTGCAGGCCTGGGACCCGAGCGGCAAGCCGGTCGTCGACGAGGTCGGCGAACTGGTCGTCACCAACCCCATGCCCTCCATGCCGATCCGCTTCTGGAACGACCCCGACGGCAGCCGCTACCACGACAGCTACTTCGACACCTACCCCGGCGTCTGGCGGCACGGCGACTGGATCACCGTCACCTCACGCGGCACCGTGATCATCCACGGCCGTTCCGACTCCACCCTCAACCGGCAGGGCGTACGCATGGGCTCGGCCGACATCTACGAGGTCGTCGAGCGGCTGCCCGAGATCAGGGAATCCCTCGTCATCGGCATCGAACAGCCCGACGGCGGCTACTGGATGCCGCTGTTCGTGCACCTCGCGCCGGGCGCCGTCCTCGACGAGACACTCCTGAACCGCATCAAGCAGACCATCCGCGAACAGCTCTCGCCGCGCCACGTACCGGACGAGATCATCGAAGTGCCCGGCGTCCCGCACACCCTCACCGGCAAGCGCATCGAGGTCCCCGTCAAGCGCCTGCTGCAGGGCACGCCCCTGGAGAAGGCGGTCAACCCCGGCTCCATCGACAACCTCTCCCTGCTCGGCTTCTACGAGGAACTCGCCCGCAAGCGCGCCTGACCCCCAGGGGTCACCCGCCATAGGTGGCCTCGGACTCGCCCAGCACGGCGGCGAAGTCCGAGGCCAGCCGCTCGGCGTCGGCGGGCTCAAGGCCGGCGGCCGTGATCCGCACCCCCGGCCCGGAAGCCAGGCGGAACCGCGCCCCGGCCGCGACCCACCAGCCGTACGACCGCAGACCGTTCACCACCGCCGACTCGTCGCGCACGGGCACCCACACGTTCATCCCGCTCGCGGCGTGCGAGGCGATGCCCCGTGCGGCCAGCTCGCCGGCCAGCGCGGTGCGCCGCAGCGCGTACGTCCCACGCGCGCGTGCCACCAACGCGCGCGTGCCCTCGTCCGTCATCAGCCCGTGCACGGTCTCCTGCAGCAGGTGACTGACCCATCCCGAGGTGAGCTGCAGCCGACCGTCGTGCCGGGCGAGGGTGACCGCGTCGCAGGCCGCTGCCGCCCAGCGCAGATCCGTCCCCAGGAACTTGCTCACGGTCCGCACATGCGCCCAGCGCGCCGGCCCGGCACCCGTCACCGTGTGCAGCGGGGCATCGGCCACCTCGGAGGCGTGGTCGTTCTCCACCACCAGCACATCGGGCGCGTCACGCAGCACCTCGGCCAGCGCATCCCGACGGGCGGCGGAGAAACACCCGCCGTACGGATTCTGCGCCCGCGGACTGAACACCACGGCCCGTACCCCGGCCCCGAGCGCCCCGCGCAGGGCCTCCGGGCGCACTCCCTCGTCGTCCACGGCGACCGGGACGGTACGCAGCCCCAGCGCCGCGACCAGATCCAGCAGATGGTGATACCCCGGGTCCTCCATCGCCACGCCGTCCCCGGGACGCAACTCGACCGACAGCACCCGGTCGATCAGGTCCAGTGCGCCGTGCGCGAACGTCACGTGCTCCGCGGGGACGCCGTCCGCGCCCAGCCACTCGCGCACCACGTCCTCGAGCCGCGCCAGCCGGGGCGTGGACCGATGGGAGCGGGCGCCCGGGGAAAGGCGCGAGGGCGGCACCAGGGCGGGCAGCAGCGCCGGATCCGGGTGCCCGCCCGCCAGGTCGCGCAGCCCCTCGGGCACCTTGGGCGGCCGCCGCGACCCGACCGCGGGAGCCGGCGCGACCACCGTGCCGCCACGCCCGCGCGTGACGACGATGCCCCGCCGCCGCAACTCCTTGTAGGCCGTGGCAACCGTGCCCGGACTCACCCCCAGCTCGTCCGCGAGCCGCCGCACGGGCGGCAGTGGGACCTCCGGTGCCAACGCTCCGTCCACCACGCCCCGTTCGACGGATGCGGCAATTCCCTTGGCCGTCGTACCAGTGATCTCATATTGTGTTGCCACGTTGAAAATTATGTATCAATACATAACTCGTGACAAGCGAACAGCTCCATGGGGGAAACAGTGGACGCCAAGCCCGAGGCCGCCATCCGGCCCTCGCGCATACCAGGAGGCCGCGACGGACGCCGGATGCTCCTCATCACCTTCGTCGACCGCATCGGAAGCGGCCTGTGGGCATCCGTCTCCGTCCTGTACTTCACCTACGTCTCCGGCCTCTCCGTCGCCCAGATCGGCACCCTCGCCGCCGTCTCCGGCGCCGTCGGCATCGCGGGCGCACCCCTCGGCGGACGCATCGCCGACCGCTTCCCCCTCACCCGGATCCTGATCCCACTCCAACTCCTGCGCGCGCTCGCGTCCTTCGGGCTGCTCACCACCGACCACTACCTCCCGCTGCTCGCGATCTCGGCGGTCGGCAGCCTCGGCGACCGCGCCTCCAGCATCCTCACCAAGCTCTACGCCGCCCGCATCGCCGGCCCCGACCGCGTCCGCTACCAGGCCGTCAACCGCACCGCCTCCAACGCAGGCTGGGCCCTGGGCGGCCTCGCCGCCGCGGCCGCCCTCACCCTCGGCACCACCACCGCCTACCGCTGGCTCCTCACCGGCGACGCACTCTCCTTCGTGACGATCGCGCTCCTCACCCTGACCTGCGTGGAACCCCCGTCCAGCAGCCGCGTCGCCGCCTCCGGCACCACACCCCGCACCGCCCGGCCGGCAAACCCCTGGCGCGACCGCACCTACCTCGCGTACGTGGCGACCGATGCGGTCCTCTTCCTCGACGACTCCGTCTTCCAGATCGGCCTGCCTCTGTGGATCGCGCACACCGAAGGAGTGCCCCACGGCCTCGCCCCCCTGCTGCTCGTCCTCAACAACCTGATGGTGGTCGCCCTCCAGGTGCCGCTCGCCCGCCACGGCACCACCACCGCGGCAGCCCGCACCCTGCTCCTCCCGCTGTCCGCCGCCTCCGCCGCCGGCGGCATCACCCTCGCCCTGTCCGCCACCGGCGGCACCACCCAGGCGATCTGCCTGCTCACCGCGTCCGCCGCCCTCTTCACCCTGGCCGAGATGCTGCACGCCGTCGTGTCCTGGGAACTCTCTCTCGCCCTCGCACCGGACACCGCACAGGGCGCCTACCTCGGCGTACACGGACTCGCCCAGTCCGGCCAGCGCAGCCTCGGCCCACTCGCCGTCACCGCCGCCATCGCCATCGGTCCCCTCGGCTGGACCGTCTTCGGCGCCACCATCGCCGCGACCTGCGCACTCCAGCACCGGCTGGTCCGCGACCGCCTCCGGCGAAGCCCGTTGTCAGTGCCGCCGGTTACGGTGAGTGAGCATTGATCGACCGCGCACTATGGGGGAAACATGGCGCACACCGACCACCAGACCATGCGACGCGTCCTGCGCCGTGAGATCGCCGGCACCATCGGCCTGCTCACCGACGAACACGACTTCCGCGCCATGCGGCGCTACCGCAGCTTCACCTTCGACGACCACGCGACCTACCTGAAGCAGGTCGAGGCCGTCCTCAAAGCCCGCGCCGCCCAGGGCACCCACACCACCCTCGCCCTGTTCGACCCCGAGGACTACGCCGCCTACTGCGCGCAAGCCGGCCTCGACCCGGAAACCCCGACCAGCCGGACCCGCTTCACCGCGGAACTGGCGGCCACGGGCCCCACCATCCCCTACGACGGCCGGCCTCTCGCCACACTCGTACCCGCCCTCGTGGACGAAGCCGTACGCCAGGCGACATGGGAGTACGCCACCACCCTGCTGTCCCGCCTCGGCCCCTGCCCCACCTGCGGCGAGGACATCGGCAGGGCGGCCTTCACCCGTGCCTCCGAGCTCCTGGTCCGCATCCTCGACACCGCACCGTCCGGCGACCGGCACCTCGTCTGCAGCGTCTCCGGGGCACCGGACACCCTCGTCGCGGTCCTGCACGGGGACCAGGACGGCGACGGCGGCCTCCGCCTCGACGAGGCCGAGGTCCTGGAACTCACCAGCGTCCTCGCCCTCGGCCTCGCGACCCGAAGCCCCGGCGGACTCGTCCTGCGCACCAGCGCCCCGGACACCGCCGACCGCGTCTACGGCTGGCGACTGCGCTCCGGCGGCCTCGAACCCCTCACCGCCTCCGAAGTGTTCGACGCCTACTGCACCGACGTCGAATCCGGCGACCTCATCCCCCCGGAATCCGGCGTCGACTACAGCGAGCCCCCCGACCTCGGGGACGAGAGCACGACACCCCGACACCGGCACTGACCCACGACGAGCCGAAGGCACGGACGCGGCCGGCACTCGGCGAACGCACCAGGGACGAACACACCAGGGGCGCCCCACCCGAAGGCGGGGCGCCCCTGCACCCGGCACACGCAACGCGCCACCGGTACGGCTACTCGCCGGACAGCACCGCCTGAGCCGCGCCGCGCGCCTCCTCGGCGCTGTCCGCGGCACGCGCGGCCGCCGCGGCCCGCTCGCACTGCGCCAGCGTGTACTTCGCCAGCGTCGCCCGGACATAAGGAATCGACGCCGCACCCATGGACAGGGAGGTGACACCCAGACCGGTCAGCACACAGGCCAGCAGCGGGTCGGACGCGGCCTCACCGCACACACCACAGCTCTTGCCCTCGGCCTTGGCCGCCTCCGCGGACAGCGCCACCAGGTCCAGCAGCGCCGGCTGCCACGGGTCCTGAAGCCGGGACACCGCGCCCACCTGCCGGTCGGCCGCGAACGTGTACTGCGCGAGGTCGTTGGTCCCCAGCGACAGGAACTCCACCTCCTGCAGGATCGAACGCGCCCGCAGCGCGGCCGACGGGATCTCCACCATCGCGCCGAACTTCACCTGCAGCCCCGCGGCACGGCAGGCGTCCGCGAACGCCTTCGCATCCGCGCGGTCCGCCACCATGGGCGCCATGACCTCGAGGTAGACCGGCAGCCCCTCGGCGGCCTTCGCCAGCGCGGTCAGCTGCGTGCCCAGGATCTCGGGATGGTCAAGCAGCGTCCGCAGACCCCGCACGCCCAGCGCCGGGTTCGGCTCGTCGGCCGGAGTGAGGAAGTCCAGCGGCTTGTCCGCCCCGGCGTCGAGCACCCGCACGACCACACGACCCTCGGGGAACGCCTCCAGCACCTGCCGGTAGGCCTCCACCTGCTTCGCCTCGGAAGGAGCGTTCTTGCTGTCGTCCAGGAACAGGAACTCGGTACGGAACAGACCCACACCCTCGGCCCCGGCCTCCACGGCGGCCGGTACATCCGCCGGCCCGCCCACGTTGGCCAGCAGCGGCACCTTGTGACCGTCCGCCGTCGCACCCGGCCCGGTCGAGGCGGCCAGCGCGGCCTTGCGCTCGGCGGCCGCGGCCTCCAGCTGCGCCTTCTTCTCCTCGCTCGGATTCACGAAGATGTCACCGGTGCTGCCGTCCACGGCGATCACCGTGCCCTCGGCCAGCTCGCCGGCCCCCGGCAGCGCCACGACCGCCGGCACACCCAGCGCCCGCGCCAGAATCGCGCTGTGACTGGTCGGCCCGCCCTCCTCGGTCACGAAACCGAGCACCAGCGAGGGATCCAGCAGCGCGGTGTCGGCGGGAGCCAGGTCCCGCGCCACGAGCACATAGGGCTGGTCACTGTCCGGGACACCCGGCATCGGAACGCCCAGCAGCCGGGCGACGATGCGATTGCGCACGTCATCGAGGTCGGCCACCCGACCGGCGAGGTACTCACCCGCACCGGCCAGCAGCTCCCGGTACGCCGCGAACGCGTCGTACACCGCACGCTCGGCCGTGCTGCCGACGGCGATCCGCCGGTCCACGTCCGCCATCAGCTCGAGGTCCTGGGCCATCATGGCCTGCGCCTCGAGCACGGCCTGGGCCTCGCCCCCGGCCAGATTGCCGCGCGCCATCAGATCGGCGGCCACGGCGTCCACGGCCTGGCGAGCGCGCCCCTGCTCACGCTCGGCCTCCTCCGCGGGGATCTGCTTGGCGGGCGGCTCCAGCACCGCCGTACCCATGTGCCGGACCTCGCCTATGGCCACGCCGTGGCTTACACCGACGCCTCGCAGCGTTGTCTCCATCTCACCCGTCTCCGATAGTGCGGCGGGTCCCGCCGCCGCGGTGGTTGTCCTGATCGCCGTCCGCTGACGGCACTGCCCTCAGTTCCAGGCGAAGAGGCTGTCGCCGGCCTTCACGTCTCCGCTGTCACGGAGGTCGGAGAGGGACTCGGCCGTGGCTTCGAGAGCGACGACGGGGCAGACCGGGGACTTGCCGGCGGCCTCGACCGCGGAGGGGTTCCAGCGCACGATGGCCTGGCCGCGCGTCACGGTGTCGCCCTTGTTGACGAGCAGCTCGAAACCCTCGCCGTTGAGCTGCACGGTGTCGATGCCGAGGTGGGTGAGCACCCCGTGCCCACTCTCGTCCACCACGACGAAGGCGTGCGGGTGCAGGGAGACGATGACTCCGTCCACGGGCGCAACGGCCTCGGAAGGCTCACGGACGGGGTCGATGGCGGTGCCCGGGCCGACCATGGCCCCGGAGAAGACCGGATCCGGAACTTCGGCCAGTCCGATGGCCCGTCCAGCGAGCGGGGACGTCACGGTGGTCATGGGAAGCCTCCCAAGGAGTGGAGCTGCTTACGGGCCGTCACTGACTGTCCCGGACGGCTCTGGCAGCAGCGTATGTCATATGAAGTGGCGGTTCCGTATGGAAGCTACCAGGTAGTGGTCTAGACCACCAACCCCGTGGATTTGCAACGCCTTCACGGCTCCGTGTACAGTCGTACTCCTGCTTGGGACGGAGGCCGCGAAAGCGCCCCGCTCAGCAGAACCCAAACTCGTCAGATCCTATCTCTGGATCCGCTTCGGCATGTCCGCAGAGCGGTGGTCAGAGAGACGGAAAAACCCTGGTAGAGTTTGAAACACCGAAGGGAAGCGCCCGGAGGAAAGCCCGAGAGGGTGAGTACGAAGGAAGCGACCGTTCCTTGAGAACTCAACAGCGTGCCAAAAATCA
>NZ_JBSFJZ010000058.1:0-49018 GCF_053598315.1 Streptomyces sp. NPDC001153 | reverse complement strand
TCGGAGACCACGCCGACCACCCGGCCCTCGCCCTCGATCACGGGCAGGGCGCTGACCTGCCAGTCCTGCATCAGCTGCACGATCTCCTTGAAGGGGGCACGACGGCCGACGACCGCGACCGTCCGGGTCATGACGTCGCAGACGATGTGCGGGGTGCCGTACATGGTGACCTCCGTACGGTCCTGGCGGCGGCCGGTCCGTTCCCAGCATGTGCCGGTGCCGAAGAACCGGCCAGGGGCCACCGGTCCTCGGGGTGGGCCGGTCGGCCCCGCATGGGGACCTGCGGCCCTTCGCCCCGCGAACGCGGCGGCACCACGCTGGAACTGGATCCCTCGACCCGGGAGGTGGAGACGATGCCCCGAACGGTCACGGCAGGCCTCGACGGCTCGTCCGAGAGCCGGGCCGCCGCCGAATGGGCGGCGCGCGAGGCAGCGTTGCGCGGTCTGCCGCTGAAGATCGTTCACGTCTGGAAGCCGGTGCCCGACCCCGTGACCCAGGCCCCGCTGCTCGGCGGCGAGGCCCAGCAGCACTGGACCGAGGAGGTTACCCGTGAGGCCGCCGAAGGGCTGCGGCTGCGCCATCCCGGCGTCGAGGTGGTCACCGACCGGGTCACCGGGGAACCGGCCCACGCCCTGACCGAGGCGGCGGACGCCGCCGAGCTGATGGTGCTGGGCTCGCGCGGCTTCGGCGGGATCGCGGGCTTCATGGTCGGCTCGGTCAGCCTGGCGGTGCTCGCCCACGCCGAGCGTCCCGTGGTACTGGTCCGGGCCGGGGAGCAGGCCGCCGACGAACACAAGCCGGACCCCGCGGGTGTACCGTCCGCCGCGACCCCCTTCCGGCCCGTCGTGCTCGGCCTCGACATCGGCACCCCCGACGAGACGCTGCTCGGATTCGCCTTCGAGGCGGCCGCCCGGCGCGGCGCGTCCCTGCGGGTCGTGCACGCCTGGAGCGAACCGCCCACCTCCTTCTACCGCTTCTACGGGGACGCCGAGCTCTACGACGACATCGCCCGCGGGCAGGCCAAGGCCCTGACCGAGCTGCTGCGCTCCTGGCGGCAGAGGTTCCCGGACGTGGAAGTGATCGAGGCGAGCCGGTGCGGCAGCGCCGCGCAGGTTCTCGTCGACGCCTCCCGTGAGGCCTCCCTGGTCGTCGTGGGCCGGCGCGTCCGCACCAGCCCGCTCGGCATCCACATCGGCCACGTCGCGCATGCCGTGCTGCACCACGTCGTGGGCCCGGTCGCCGTGGTTCCGCACGACTGATCCCCTTGATCCCCCTGATCCCCCTGATCCCCCGAGGGAGCGGTGAACTCGATGGAGCTTCCGGTCGTCGTCGGCGTCGACGGTTCCGAGCCCAGCCTGCGGGCCGTCGACTGGGCGGCCGACGAGGCCGCCCTGCGCGGGGCCCCGCTCCGGCTGGTGTACGCCTCCCTCTGGGAGCGCTACGAAGGCGCCCTGCTCGCACAGGAACTCGACAAGCCGCTGGAGGAGGTGATGGCCCGGGATGTCCTCGGTACGGCGGAGGAGCGCGCCCGACGCCGCCGGCCGGAGCTGAAGGTCACCACCGATGTGCTGCCCGAGGAGCCGGAGTACGGGCTCGTACGGGAGAGCAGCACCGCCCTCGCGCTGGTGCTGGGCTGTCGTGGCCGCAGCGGCATGGCCGAGGCGCTGCTGGGGTCCGTCAGCCTCGCGGTCGCCGGGCACGCGCACTGCCCCGTGATCGTGCTGCGCGGCACCCACGACAGCCAGGCCCGCACCGGGATCCGGGGCCGGATCGCGCTGGGGGTGGGTGAGAAGCCGGCCGGCTCGGCCGCCGTACGGTTCGCCGTCGAGGAGGCCGTCCTGCGCGGGGTGCCCCTGGAAGCCGTACGGGCCTGGCGGTGCCCCGCGCACGCGACCCCGCATTCCCAGAGGCGGCAGGCCCTCGGGGTGCTGGAGGAGGCTTTGCGGGACGTGCCGGCCGAGCTGAAGGCGGACCGCCGCACCGTCGAGGGCCACGCCCGCGACGCCCTGATCGCCGTGTCCCGCGAGTCCGACCTGCTCGTCGTCGGCGCCCGGCGCAGGCACGGTCCCTTCGGCCTCCAGCTCAGCCGCGTCGCCCACGGGGTGCTGCACCACGCGGCCTGCCCTGTGGCCGTCGTCCCCGAACACGCCTGAGGGAACGCCGGACGGATGGCGAGACCCGTGCGGCGGCGGTGCGGATCAGCCCGTCCGGTGGCCCCAGCGGGGTTCGACCAGGTCCCACTCCCGGTCCCAGCGGGCCATGCGCCGCCGGTCGAGCCACACCCTTGCGAGCGCTCCGGCCCCGTAGACCGGGGCGGCGACGGCCAGGCCGGCCGCCGCACCGAAGAGACCGGCCTCGATCGCGCCCTCGGTGGGGTTCACCGGCTTCGCGGGGGTGAGACCGCCGTGGTCGTCCTGCCAGACCACCACCCGCGCACCCGCCCCGAGACCGCTGTCGACCAGCGTGTCTCCGGTGCGGGAAGTACCGTCCGGTGCGGTCCAGCGCACCGTCGCCCGGACCAGTCCGCCCGCCGGCCAGGCGGCCGTGGTGCCGTGCGGTGCGTCGGTGAGGAGCACGGCACGGACGGGATGCCGGTGGGCGCGCTGAGCCGCGAACACATCTGCGGCAGCGCGTGCCGTCAGCAGACCCGCGACGGCCCCGCCGACCACGACCGCGAGCCAGACGGCCAGGACGAGCCAGGCCTCCACGACGTCCCCGCGTCGCCGCAGCGGATTGCTCCGCCAACGCCACAGCCCGGGCCTCGCGTTCATCGCGCCGGTCCTCACGGGGGCCCCGGCAGCGGCAGGGGGAGTCGCGTGTGCACCTCGAAGACGTCCCCCAGTCCCGTGACCCGCAGGATGCGCCGGAACTCCGCACTCTCGGTGATCAGCCGCAGCCGGCCCTGCCGGGCCAGCGTCCGGTTGCGTGCGCGGCACAGGACCCCGAGTCCGATGCAGTCGATGAACGTGACCGGCCGCAGGTCGAGCACCAGGTCGGGCCGGGGGGAGGTGGTGAGCGCGTCGAGCCGGCGCGACAGCGCGGGGGCGGTCAGCACATCGATCTCGCCGTGCAGGGCCACGACGGTCGCTCCGCCGGCCACGCGATCGGCCGCGAGCACTTCCGGTGCGGTGTGGTGCTCCGCCGCGCGGGCCGCGTCGTTCTCGGACATGGCACGAGCGAACCGGGCGTGCCGGGCGGGGGACTAGGGCCATCCGGCCCCTGTCGCCGGTCCGTACGGGGCACCCCTCGTCCTCGCGACGGGCGCGGCCCCGATCGGCACCGTCCGGCCGCGGGGCGAGGGCCGGACGGCCCAAGCGGCACCGGTCCCCCGCTGGGGAAGCTGGACGTGCGGGCGGTCCCGGCGCCGTGCCGGAACCACGATCCCGCGGCGGAGTCGACGAAGAGCGACAGGGAGCTGCCATGAAGGGCTTCGTGTTCCACGGTCCGGGGCAGGCGTCCTGGCAGGACGTCCCGGACCCCGCCGTCAAGGAACCCACCGACGCCATCGTCAAGGTCGGCGCCGTGACCATCTGCGGGACGGACCTGCACATCCTCAAGGGCGATGTCCCCGAGGTCCGCTCCGGCACGGTGCTCGGGCACGAGGCGGTCGGCGAGATCGTCGAGGTCGGCAGCGACGTGCGCACCGTACGGCCGGGGGACCGGGTGCTGATGTCCTGCATCACCTCGTGCGGCCGGTGCCGCTTCTGCAGGGACGGCTCGTACGGCCAGTGCCGGGGCGGCGGAGGCTGGATCCTCGGCCATCTCGTCGACGGCACCCAGGCCGAGTACGTCCGCGTCCCCTACGCCGACCTGTCCGTGCATCCGCTGCCCGCCGCCGTGCCCAGTGAGGAGGCCGTCCTGCTCGCGGACATCTTCCCGACGTCGTACGAGGTCGGTGTCCTCAACGGGCATGTGCGGCCCGGCGACACCGTCGCCATCGTCGGCGCCGGGCCCATCGGACTCGCGGCCGTCGCGACGGCGCGACTGTTCGCCCCGGAACGGATCATCTCGGTCGACATGGCTCCGGCCCGGCTGGAGGCCGCCCGGCGGCTCGGCGCCGACGCCGTGGCCGACGCCCGCGAGGAACCCGGCCAGCTGGTCGCCGATCTGACCGACGGTCTCGGCGCGGACGTGGTCATGGAGGCGGTCGGCGTCCCGGAGAGCTTCGAGCTGTGCACCCGCATGGTCCGCCCCGGCGGGCACGTGGCCAACATCGGCGTGCACGGCAGGCCCGCGACACTGCACCTCGAAGACCTCTGGATCAGGAACGTGACCATCACGACCGGCCTCGTGGACACCTCCTCCACGCCCACCCTGCTGCGGATGGCCGCCGCCGGCCGGCTGCCGACCGGGCAACTGGTCACCCACACCTTGCCGCTGGACCACATGGAGGAGGCCTACGACGTCTTCTCCCGGGCCACCGAGACCGGCGCGCTCAAGATCGTGCTCGGCGGGGAGCAGCACGCGGAAGTGGCCGTTCCCGCGGCCTGACGGAGACGCCGCCGGGCGATCCGGGCCGCCGCCTGGCCGCCCGGCGCGCCCAACTCGGCCTGTCGCGAAGGGAGGTGGCCGCCCGCACCGGCATGGCCGTCACCTACCTCGGGTATCTGGAGGAGCATCCCGGTGCCGCCCCGGGCCCCGGCCCCCTGACCAGGCCGGCCCAGGCGCTGCAGACCACGGTGACCGAGCTGACACCGGACGAGTGCCGGGCGTTGCTCGGCTCGCACGGGGTGGGCCGACTGGTCGTGCCCACGGATACGGGCCCGGTGATCGTGCCCGTCAACTACAGCTTCGCCGAGGGTGCGTTCGTCTTCCGGACCGCCCTCGGCGCGACACCGTCCCTCGCGGCCGGCCAGGCAGTGGCCCTCGAGGTCGACGGCATCGACGACACGTTCAGCCAGGGCTGGAGCGTCCTGATCCGCGGCAGTGCGCGGTCGGTGACGGACCCGCAGGAGCAGCGGAGGTTCACCGGGCAGGCGTACAGCGCCCCTTGGGCGGCGTGCGTGACCTGTGGGTGCGTGTCGAACCCCGCACGGTGACGGGGCGCCGGACCACGGTCTGACGGGTCCGACGGTCCGAGAGCGCCGCTCGCCGAGGAACATGTTCCGGGGAGCGCGTGAAGGCGACGCCGCTGCCGGAGTCGGGGCCGAGGTCGTCCGGGATGTGCTCGCGCCGCCGGTACGGGCGGGCGCGCTCGGCGTTCCAGGACCGGAACACGGCGAGGACGGCCTGCTGGAGCGGCTCCAGGGTCATGGCCTCGTCGAACCGGACCGGGGCGACGCCCTCACCGTGCTGCCGTCGTCACGGCCTCCCGCGCCGAAAGGTCCGGGAGAGCTCCGCCGGCAGGCCGTCCGGCTCCTCGCCGGTGGCGAGGAGGGCGCGGCAGGCCTCGGTGGTGACGGTGAAACCGGGCGGCACCGGCAGGCCCAGCCGGGTCGTCTCGGCCAGGTTGGCGCTTGCCGTCGAGCAGGCCGGCCGGGTCGCGGCCGCCGTCCTGGAAGTCCCGCCGGGCGGGCCGATCGGCCCCACGGCGCCGGTGCGGGGCTCGGCGGGCGCGGGCCGGCGGACCGGTTCGCGGATCCCGTGCCCACCTGGCCCGGGAGGCGCTACGGTGTGGGAAGACCCATCGGTTCCGGGCCATGTGCTGATGGGGACTGGAGGACGTGGTGACCGATTCGGAGGAGCCGCGCGTACGACTGCCGCAGCTGAAGCTCGACGAGCTGCTGGAGGAGCTGCAGGCCCGGATCAGCGCAGCCCGCGGCACACAGGATCGCGTGCAAGGTCTGCTGGAGGCGGTCCTCTCCGTCGGCCGGGAGCTCGACCTGGAGCAGGTCCTGCACTCCATCGTGGAGGCGGCCGCGGTGGTCGTGAACGCCGGGTACGCCGCCCTCGGTGTCATCGGACCGGACGGCACGCGCCTGTCCGCCTTCCACACGGTGGGCGTCACCGAGGAGCAGATCGCCGCGATCGGCCCCTTTCCGGAAGGGCACGGCATCCTCGGCGAGCTGATCCGGCACCCGCAGCCGCTCCGACTCGGCAAGATCTCCGCACATGCGTCCTCCTACGGCTTCCCCCCGGGCCACCCGCCGATGAACAGCTTCCTCGGCGTCCCGATCCGGGTCCGCGACCAGGTCTTCGGCAACCTCTACCTGACCGAGAAGCGCGGCGGGCGGGAGTTCGACGAGGAGGACGAGTCGGTGCTGTCCACGCTGGCCGTGGCCGCCGGCGTGGCGATCGACAACGCCCGCCTGTACGAGGACTCCCGGCTGCGCGAGCGCTGGCAGCGGGCGAACGCGGAGATCAGCCACAGCCTGATGTCCGGCATCGACCGGGCCGAGTCGCTGAACCTGATCGCCGAGCGGGCCAGGGAGATCTCGGGCTCGGCCCTGGCGGCGGTCGCCATGCCCATGGAGGGCACGAAGTCGCTCACCGTGGAGATCGCCGTCGGAGTCGACGCGGAGGCGCACCGGGGACTGGTGCTGCCCATGGACGCGAGCCTCATGGGGCTGGCATACACCGCGACCGCCCCGGTCACCAGTGACGACGTGGTCCACGATGCGCGGATCACCCCCGAACCGCCGCGCTTCGAGGGGCTCGGACCCGCGGTGGCCGTCCCGATCGGCACGGGCGAGAACGGGGTGCGTGGCGTGGTGCTGGTGGCCCGCGAGGGCGGCCGGCCGGCGTTCCTCCGTAAGGAGACCGAGTTGCTGCAGGGGTTCGCCGCCCAGGCCGCGATCGCGATGGAGCTCGCCGACCGCAGGCACGACGCCCAGCAGATCGCGTTGCTGGAGGACCGTGACCGCATCGCCCGGGACCTGCACGACCTCGCCATCCAGCGGCTGTTCGCCACCGGGATGACCCTGCAGAGCGCGGGCCGTTTCATCGAACATGCCGAGGCCGCCGAGCGGGTGCGGCGGGCCGTGGACGACCTCGACGAGACCATCAAGATCATCAGGTCGACGATCTTCGGACTGCGGGCGCGCACGGGCACCGCCGGCAGCGGCCTGCGGGCGAGGGTCGTCCGGACGGTCGGCGAGGCCGCCCCCGTGCTGGGCTTCGCCCCCAGCGTGCGCATGGAAGGCCTGGTCGACACCGATGTGCCGCTGGAGATCGCCGACCACGTGGTGGCCGTGCTGACCGAGGCCCTCACCAACATCGCCCGGCACGCCCACGCCAACCGGACCCAGGTGGTCCTGATCGCCGACGGCCGCGAGGTGCGCCTGCGGGTCGCGGACAACGGCGTGGGCATCCCTTCCGGCGGCCGGCGCAGCGGGCTGCTCAACATGGCCGAACGGGCGGACAGCCTCGGCGGGCGGCTGGAGGTGACCAGCCCCGAGGGAGGCGGTTCGGCACTGGACTGGTACGTCCCGCTGCCCGCCGAGTAGGCCGCGCCGTCCTCGGTTCCCTCGCCGCGGAGCGCGCAGGGCCGACGGGGCAGGGGATCGGGACCACTCGGCCCATGTCACGAACGGCTCCGCCGCCGCAGCCTGAAGGTGTCCGAAGACGGCACCCACGCCCTGGAGGACGCCATGAACGGCACTCCGGCCCTGGTGAACGACGTGATGACCCACCGGGTCGTGGCCCTGCGCGCAGGGGCGGCCTTCAAGGACATCGTGAACGTCATGCGCGACTGGCAGGTCAGCGCCCTGCCGGTGCTGGACGATGCCGGCCGTGTCGTCGGTGTCGTCTCCGAGGGCGATCTGCTGGCCAAGCAGGAGTACCAGGACGGTGACATCGGCCGGTACGGTCAGATGAGCCACCCCGCCGAGGTCCGCAAGGCGGACGCGGTGACCGCGGCCGAGCTGATGACCTCGCCGGCCGTCACCGTGGCAGCGGACGCCACGCTCGCCCATGCCGCGCGCCTCATGGCCCGCGCCCGGGTCAAGCGGCTGCCCGTCGTCGGCCGTGACCTCGCTCTCCGTGGCATCGTCAGCCGCTCGGACCTGCTGAAGGTGTTTCTGCGGGACGACGAGGACATCGCCGAGGAGGTCCGGCACGAGGTCGTCGTACGCCTCTTCGGCCCGCGCGCCGTCACCGTCCGGGTGGAGGTGTGCGACGGTGTCGTCACGCTGGCCGGCCGGGTCCGTGAGACGGCCCTGATACCGCTCGCCGCCCGGCTCGCACGGGCCGTGGCGGGTGTGGTGGATGTGCGCTGCGCACTGGCCGGACCGCCCCGCCGTCCTGACCTCGACCCCGACCTCCCCGAGGCCGGCAGCGTGCGCACGCCCTGACAGACGACGTCGGGCCCACGACAGGAGGCGGCGACGATGACGCGGACACCTCCCACGACGGCCACCCGGGTACGGCTCTGGCGCTGGCGCCGCAATCCGCTCAGGCGGCACAGCGACGTCGTCGAGGGCTGGATCGTGCTCGCGGCCTGGCTGTTCACCCTGGTCGGCGGAGCCCTCGCGGGCACGGTGGCGGCCCAGATCACCGACGCGGCGTTCGCGGCGCGGGCGGCCCGGGCCCATGCCGTGTCCGCCGTGCTCACCGACGATGCGGCGAAGACGCCCGCCACCGCCGGTGGATACGACGACGGCCGCGTGCCGGCCACCGTGCGCTGGACGGACCCGGACGGCTCCGTGCACACGGGCCGGACCCAGATCTACCCGGCAGCCCCGGCGGGCACCCCGGTGGCCGTGTGGGCGGATCGCGCCGGCCATCTGGTGTCGGCACCGGTCACCGGCGAGGCGGCGAGCGTGCAGGCGGCCCTGACCGGCGCCCTCGTGGCGGTACCGGCCGGTGCGGCCGTCTGGACCGTGGGGTGGGTGGTCCGCTCCCGGCTCGTGCGGCGGCGCATGGCCGAATGGGACGAGGAGTGGCGGCAGATCGGGCCGGAGTGGGGGAACCTCAGCGGCGGGCGGGGCTGAACACGGGCAGCTGAGGCCACATTTGTCGTCTTGTCGTCAAAAGGTTCGGCTCGTCACCGAGTTCGTCGTCCTGTCGTCACCCGGCCGTCACTCGCGGCCGTCACTCGGCACCGGCCACGGTGAGCCGGCAGTCCACGCCCACGACACCCTCCACGCCGCGCGCCATGCGTGCGGCGAGCTGAATCCGCGCGGGGTCCTGCACCCGCCCGGTCAGGGTCGCGACGCCATCGGTGACCACGACATGGACCGGTTCCACCGGGGCCGGGAAGAGCGGGTCGACGACATCGCGCCGGATCTCGTCGGCCAGGTCGTCGTCCGGCCGCAGGAACACCTTCAGCAGGTCCCCGCGGCTGACCACGCCTTCCAGCACGCCCTCCGCGTTCACCACGGGCAGGCGCTTGACGTGCCGCAGCGCCATGATGCGCGCGGCCTCGGCCAGCGCGGCGTCGGCGTGCACGGTGACCGCCGGGGTGCTCATCAGCTCCTCGGCGCACACGGCCCCCGCCTTGGCCAGGTCCGGCAGCCGGCGCAGCTGCGTGAACCGGTCCGGATCGCTGTCCCGGAACTCCTCCTTGGGCAGCAGATCGGCCTCGGACACCACGCCGACCACCCGTCCGTCGCCCTCCAGCACGGGCAGGGCGCTGACCTCCCAATGCTCCATGCGCTCGACGATCTCCTTGAAGGGAGCCTTGCGGCCCACGGCGACGACGGCTCGCGTCATCACGTCACTCACCCGGTGCGGGCTGCTGTCCATCGCGCTCTCCTCACAGGACCAGGGTCACGTCGGACTGCCGCTGCCGTAGGGGGCGTAGAGGTCGAGCAGCCGGACCCGGGAGGCATGCAGCCGTTGGGCGACCACGCGCCCCAGCCAGACGGCGATCGCCCGCCCGAGTTCCGGGTCCTCCGCGCACTTCGCCCGCACGGCCCCGGCGTCGAACTCCCAGGCCCGCACGGGGCTGATGGCCTCGGCGCCCAGGTGCCAGAGGTACGGCGGGAAGTGCCAGGACCAGCCGACCAGTTCGCCGTGACCGAGGGTCTCGATGACGGCGGGCCGACGGCCCGGTACGTGCAGGTCGAGGGCGACGGTGCCGGTGCGCACGATCCAGAACCGGTCGGCGTGCCGGCCCTCCTCGAACAGGCGGGTCCCTGCCTCGAAGGAGATGTCGTGGGCCAGGCGCATCAGCTGTTCGCGGTGCAATGGCTCAAGAGCCGCACTCATGGTGGTGGTGGAGGTCATCGCACCGGCTCCCTTCGTGGCTTCTGCTCCCAGCGTGGGCCCGTGCGGCCGGGGGCGCCACGGGCCACTCGGGCCGGGCCGGGGGTCCTTCGGCCCCGAGCGCACACCACGAGAACCGGCGGCCCGCCAGGGACGCCGAGGGCCCCGGCGCGGAACTCCGCGCCGGGGCCCTGTCGAGCGGTGGGTGCCTGATCAGTCGCCGTGGCCCTTGGACCCCGTCGCCGTCTTGGAGTAGGCGTCGTGCCAGGCGGCCTTCGCTCCGGAGTCGCCGATCCGGTAGACGTCCACGACCGCTCCCACCGCGACGGCCAGCGAGAGCACGCCGACGACGATCCGTACCGGCAGGGCGGACCAGCGCGTGCCGCGGCCCTGTCCAGGCTCGGCGGGAGCGCGCCGCCCCGCCCACCACACGACCGCCGCCAGCGCGAACAGACCCAGGGCCCACGGCAGCAGTCCGTCACCCAGCTCGGTGTGCCGGCGTACCAGGGGGTCATCGCCCACGTGCCGTTCGAGCCACTCGCCGGCGTGTGTGGTCAGCGGCACGCCGGCCAGTGCCACGAAGGCGAGCACCGGGAGCAGGACGCCCAGCCGCCGGGCGGCGCGCGGCCAGAGCGCGGCCGTCACCAGGGCCAGCGCGGTGAGGGGTATCAACACGACGACCACGTGGACGAACAGGACATGGGCGGGCAGACCGTTGATCAGAGTCATCCGGAGGCTCCTGAGGGGGGTGTGGGCGCGCGCCAGCCTTACACAGCCACCTCTCAGTCAGCTCTGAGCCGCTGGAACCCGGGAGAAGGCACCGCGACCGGTGTGTCCTCGCGGCGGTGGACGGCGGTGAGGCAACGGCTGCCCGGCGTGCCGCTCCTCCCCGACGACGGAGATGCTCAGAAGGCGGACTCGTCCCACTGGTCCAGCGCGGCGTCGCCCATGGCTTCAAGCCCGCCCTCGGCGGCCTCCAGTGCCTGTTCGCACCAGATGACCTTGCCTCGAGCGGTGTACCGGACTCCCCAGCGGCGGGCGAACTGGGCGACGAGGAACAGGCCGCGGCCGCCCTCGTCGGTGGTGGCCGCGCGGCGCATGTGCGGTGATGTGCTGCTGCCGTCGGCGACTTCGCAGATCAGACTGTCCCGGTCGAGCAGCAGACGGAGCCGGATGGGCTCGCCGCCGTAGCGGATGGCGTTGGTGACCAGTTCGCTGAGGATGAGCTCGGTCGTGTAGGAGATCTCGTCCAGACCCCAGGACTCAAGGCGGCGGGCGCAGGCGGCGCGCAGGGGAGCGATGGCGGCGGGCTCGGAGGGCACGTCCCAGTCGGCGACCCGGTCCGGGTCCGTGAGCCGGGTGCGGGCGACCAGGAGGGCGATGTCGTCGCTGGGACGGTCGGGCAGCAGGGCGTCGAGCGCGGCCTGACAGTCCTGTTCCGGTGTCCGGTCGGGCTCGGCCAGGGCACCGGCGAGGAGCCGGAGGCCGGTGTCGAGGTCCCGGTCGCGGTTCTCGACGAGTCCGTCGGAGTAGAGAGCGAGCCGGGAGCCCTCGGCCAGGTGCAGTTCGGCGGTCTCGACGGGCAGGCCGGCGCAGAGGCCGAGCGGCGGGGAGACAGGAACGTCGGGGAACGTGACCGTGCCGTCCGGGCTGACGAGGGCGGGTCCGGGATGACCGGCCCGGGCGATGCAGCAGCGGCCGGAGACGGGATCGTAGACCGCGAACAGGCAGGTGGCGCCGGTGATGCCGGCGCCCTCCTGCCCGGCGGCCTCGGTCTCGTCGATCTGCGCGACCAGTTCGTCCAGGTGGCTCAGGAGTTCGTCGGGGGGCAGATCGAGGGCGCAGAAGTTGTGGACCACGGTGCGCAGGCGGCCCATGGTCGCGGCGGCGTGCAGTCCGTGGCCGACGACATCGCCGACGACGAGGGCGACCCGGGTCCCGGGCAGGGGGATGACGTCGAACCAGTCCCCGCTCACCGTCGCCTGGGCGGGGAGGTAGCGGTAGGCCACGTCCAGGGCCGACTGCTCGGGCAGGGCACGCGGCAACAGGCTGCGCTGCAGGGTGGCCGCCATGGTGTGTTCACGGGTGTAGCGGCGGGCGTTGTCGATCGCGACCGCCGCACGGGCCGCCAGTTCCTCGGCGACGGCCAGATCCTCCTCCGTGAAGGGATCCTGGTCCGCGCGCCAGAAGTCGGCCACTCCCAACGCGATGCCGCGGGCCTGCAGCGGCACGGTGACCAGCGAGCGGATGCCGACGTCCAGCATGCGCCGCGCCCGCTGGGGATCCTGCGCCTGCCAGCTTCGCGTCGCCAGCAGATCGCGCTCGAGCACGGCATGGCCACGGCGCAGCCCCTGCGCCTGCGGCATCTCCGGCAGCCAGGTGATCACCTCATCCACCCGGTACAGCGGATGGCCGTCGTGGACGCCGCGTACGGCCGTACGGTGCATGGTGAGGCTCGTACCGTCGGGTTCCTCACCCCGGCGCACCGCCTCCAGCAGCGCGACGGTGGCGAAGTCCGCGAACCGGGGCACGGCGATCTCGGTCAGTTCCTCCGCCGTGCGCACCACGTCGAGTGTGGTACCGATCCGCACCCCGGCGTCGTAGAGCAGTTGCAGGCGTTCCCGCGCGATCCGGGCACGGCCGGCCAGCTCGCGCAGCTCGGTGGTGTCCCGCAGGGTCGCCACGCTGCCGCCCGGCCCGCCGTGCGGGGCGGTCGGGCGCACGTTGACCGCGAGCAGCCGCTCCCCCGCCAGGATCACCTCGTCGCTGACGGTCCGGTCCGAGGCGAGCAGTGCCGCGGCGCTCGGGGACAGACCGAGCTCGGTGATGCGCCTGCCCGTCGCGTCCGGGGGCAGCTCCAGCAGTCGGCTCGCCTCGTCGTTGGCCAGCTCCAGCCGCCCCTTGCCGTCGAGGACGAGCACGCCTTCGCGGACCGAGTGCAGGACCGCGTCGTGGTGCTCGTACATCCGCGTCATCTCGGCCGGTTCCAGACCGTGCGTCTGCCGTCGCAGTCGCCGGCTCACCAGGGCCGACCCGCCCGCGACCAGCACCAGCCCGGCGGCCGCGGATCCGAAGAGCAGCGGCAGCTGTTTCATCACCATGCGGTCCACCCGCTGGACCGAGATGCCGACGGAGACCAGTCCGACGACCTTGCCGTTCGCGTCGGTGACCGGGACCATCGTGTCCACGGCCCGGCCCACTCCGGGCGTGTTGTACGTGGCCTGGTGCACCTTGCCCGCCAGCGCGTCGGCGAAGGAGCCGACGACGCGCCTGCCGATGAGGTGCGGGTCGGGGTGGGTCCAGCGGATGCCGGCCGGGCTGAAGGCGATGACGTAGTTGACCCTGGCCAGCTTCCGGGCCTCCTCCGCGCGCGGCTGCAGCAGTGCGCTGGGGTCGGTGGACTTCATGGCGGCCGCCGTCCCCGGGGCGTGCGCGAAGGTCTCGGCGCCGACGAGTGAGCGGTCCCGGGCCATCTGCAGGCTGGAGCTGCGGGCCTGCAGCACCAGGGCCACCACCGCGGCGACGACGAGCAGCAGCACGACCCCCACCTGGAGGATGAGGACCTGGCCGGCGATGCTGTGCGCGTTCAGGACCGAGGGCAGCCGCGCCGGCGGCCGCTGCGGGGCGTGCCCCTGGTCCCTGGGCCCCGCCGCCTGTGCGGTGCCTGGCCTTCGGGTCGCACGCCGTTGCATGGCCATACCTCCAGTATGGGTGGCTGCCCGCAGGACCTGTCCGAACCGGACGCCGGACGGCGCGTCCACCTGCCGGAAGGCCGAGCGGCGGGTGCACAGGCGGAAGGTTTGTTGCGTATGGCGCATCTTCTCGCGCCTTTAAGAACAAGCCTCTTGACCGGCCGCCACCCACACCGGACGATGTTGCGTATCACTCTTATCGTTGCGCATTGCGCACTAACGGAGGATGCCATGACCCCTCGCCCGCAGCCCGGCCGCGAGTTCGTCCTCACCCTCTCGTGCCCCGACCGGGCCGGCCTCGTCCACGCGGTCACCAGCTTTCTCGTGAACCAATCAGGAAACATCCTGGAGAGCCAGCAGTTCGACGACCGCCTCCAGGACCGCTTCTTCATGCGGGTGCACTTCGAGGTCTCGCATCCGGACACGTCGCTGGAGCGGCTGCGTACCGGCTTCGGCCCGGTCGCCGACGCGTACCGGATCACCTGGCAGCTGCGCGACGCCTCGACACCGACCCGCGCGCTGATCATGGTGTCGAAGTTCGGCCACTGCCTGAACGACCTGCTCTTCCGCCAGTCCACGGGCTCGCTCCACAT
The DNA here is from genome assembly GCF_053598315.1 of Streptomyces sp. NPDC001153. Taxonomy (NCBI): domain Bacteria; kingdom Bacillati; phylum Actinomycetota; class Actinomycetes; order Kitasatosporales; family Streptomycetaceae; genus Streptomyces; species Streptomyces sp. NPDC001153. Next base: position 34,647 of record NZ_JBSFJZ010000058.1, on the reverse strand, counting down.
CGAGATCCCGGCGATCGTCTCCAACCACCGCGACTTCGAGCCGCTGGCCCGCAACTACGGCATCCCCTTCCACCACATCCCGGTGAGCCGGGAGACCAAGGCCGAGGCCGAGGCCCGGCTGCTGGAGCTCGTCGCCGAGCTCGACGTCGACCTGGTGGTGCTCGCCCGCTACATGCAGATCCTCTCGGACGACCTGTGCAAGCGGCTCGACGGCCGGGCCATCAACATCCACCACTCCTTCCTGCCGAGCTTCAAGGGCGCCCGGCCGTACGTGCAGGCGCACCGGCGCGGCGTCAAGCTCGTCGGAGCCACCGCGCACTACGTCACCCCCGACCTCGACGAGGGCCCGATCATCGAGCAGGACGTCGTTCGCGTGGACCACTCCCACGCTCCGGACCAGCTGGTCGCCATGGGCCGCGATGTGGAGGCCCGGGTCCTGTCGCGCGCCGTGCAGTGGCACAGCGAGAGCCGCGTGCTGACCAACGGCAACTGCACGGTCGTCTTCCGCTGACCCCGTGGTTCGCGGGGCCTCCGAGAACACCGCCGACGACGGCTCCCCCGGCCGGGGAGCCGTCGTATACCCTCCCCCTACGCAGCACGGGGCCAAGCGGCCGACACTGCGTATAGTTGCGCTATGAGCAACCATGTTGCAGATGGCGAAACAACGGCTCCGGCGGTGAACGGCGTGCAGTCCGTCGACCGTGCCGTCAGCGTCCTGGAGATCCTCGCCCAGCGCGGGGAGGCGGGTGTCAGCGAGGTCGCCGCCGAGATCGACGTCCACAAGTCGACCGCGTTCCGGCTGCTCGGGGCGCTGGAGGCGCGCGGCCTGGTCGAGCAGACGGCCGAGCGCGGCAAGTACCGGCTCGGCTTCGGGATCGTGCGCCTGGCCGGCGCGGTCACGGGGCGCCTCGACATCACGCAGCTGGGCCGGGAGGTGTGCGAGCGGCTCAGCGAGGAGATCGGCGAGACCGTCAACATCGCCGTCCTGCAGGAGCACTACGCCGTCAACCTCTACCAGGTGCGCGGCCCGGGCGCCGTCGGCACCCACAACTGGGTCGGGCAGCTCACCCCGGTGCACGCCACGTCCAGCGGCAAGATCCTGCTCGCGCACCTGCCGGCGAAGGCGTGCGCCGAGGTGCTCGCGGCCTGCGGACTGCACAAGCTCACGCCGCACACCCTGACCGCGAAGGCGAAGCTGGAGAAGAACCTCACCGAGGCGCGGGAACGCGGGTACGCGGTGACGCTGGAGGAGCTCGAGATCGGACTGCACGCCATGGCGGCGCCGGTCCGCTCCCACCACGGCGAGGTCGTCGCCGCCCTCAGCGCCTCCGGCCCCGCCTACCGCTTCACCGAGGAGCGCATGCACGAGCTGGCGCCCCTGCTGCTCAAGGGCGCGGAGGAGATCAGCCACCGGATGGGGTACGTGGGCTGAGTCCGTGTGGACCGGCGGTGCCGGGCCGACCGTTCGCGTCGGCCCGGCACCGCCGGTCAGCTCTGCCGCCCTGCCGGGCCGCTCACCGGTATTCGACGGCCGCGTCCAGCAGCCAGTCCGCCAGGTAGCCGGCGAAGGAGGAGCGCACCAGCACCCAGAAGCCGGCCCGGGGTTCGTCGCGGGCCACCAGGACGACCTGGGTGCGGGCCAGTGTGGTCTGGGCGCAGCGGCCGGGGCCGAAGGCGCGCGGGTGCAGGTCCAGCGCGCAGCCGTGGGCCAGCAGGTCGCGGGCGCGGGGTCCGCCGACCAGGAGGGTGGTGCGCTGTGCGGAGACGTCGGTGACGGAGACGGGTTCGTCACCGGCAGCCGCACGGATCCGGCTCTCCAGGTCCCGCTCGGTGCCGCGCAGGCCCACCACGAGCCATTCGTCGGGGCCGAGCCACACCGCGGTCAGGTGCCCCGCGTGCACGACGGTGTTGGGCTGCAGGGGCAGTGGGAGTCCCAGGGCCAGTCCGACGGCGTCCGCCGCCGGACCCTTGGCGTCGAGGCGGACGTTCACCTGGGCCAGGAAGGGGAGTTCGGCCAGCCGGATCGCGCCCCGGGAGGAGCGCGTCGCGGCGGCCAGGCGGTGGGCGGCGTCGGCCAGGGGGCTGCGCTGCCGTGCGGTCAGGGCGGTGTCAGCCATCGCGGCGGGCTCCCTCGGGGTCGTAGAGGACGGGGGCGGCGACGGTCACCGGGACCAGGTGGTCGCCGACGGGTGCGTAGAGGCGGTCGCCGATGCGGTCCCGGCCGCCCTTGACCAGGGCGAGCGCGAAGGTCCGGCCGAGCGCCGCGCTGCGGTAGCTGGAGGTGACATGGCCGAGCATCGGCACCGGCGGGGCGGGCAGTTCGCTGTCGGCGACCAGGTGCGTGCCTTCCGGGAGGAAGGCGGCCGGGTCCTCGGGGAGGAGCCCGACGAGGTGCTTGCGGTCGGGGCGGACGGTGTCGGCGCGGGCGTAGGAGCGTTTGCCGACGAAGTCGGGCTTCTTCTTCGACACCGCCCAGCCCATGCCGAGGTCCTGCGGGGTGACCGTGCCGTCGGTGTCCTGGCCGACGATCGGGTAGCCCTTCTCGGCCCGCAGGACGTGCATGGTCTCGGTGCCGTACGGGGTGATGCCGTACGGCGCACCGGCCTCGTACAGCGCCTCCCACAGGGCGAGGGCGTCCCACGGTGACACGTTGATCTCGTAGGCGAGTTCGCCGGAGAAGCTGATCCGGCACACGCGCGCGTCGATGCCGGCGACGGCCGTCTCCCGCCACGCCATGAAGGGGAAGTCCTCATTTCTCACGGCCAGTTGGGGCGCGACGGCGCCGAGCACCGCACGCGAGCGAGGGCCGACCAGGGCCACCGTGGCCCACTGCTCGGTGACCGAGGTGCAGCGGACCCGCAGTTCGGGCCACTCGGTCTGCAGCCACTCCTCCATCCAGTCCAGGACGGCCGCCGCGTTGCCGGTCGTGGTGGTGACCAGGAAGCGGTCCTGGGCGAGCCGGATGACCGTGCCGTCGTCGAAGACCATCCCGTCCAGGCGGCACATCACGCCGTAGCGGATCATGCCGACCTTCAGGGTGCCCATCATGTTGGTGTAGAGCCGGTCGAGGAAGAGTGCCGCGTCCGGGCCCTGTACGTCGATCTTGCCCAGCGTGGAGGCGTCCATGAAGGCCACGCCCTCGCGGGCGGCGCGGCACTCGCGCAGCACGGCGGTCTCCATGTCCTCGCCGTCCTGCGGGTAGTACCAGGGCCGCTTCCACTGGCCGACGTTCTCGAACAGCGCGCCGTGCGTCACATGCCACTGGTGCAGGGCCGTCGTGCGGACCGGGTCGCTCAGCGCGCCGCGGTCGCGCCCGGCGAGGGCGGCGAAGGAGACCGGGGTGTACGGCGGCCGGAAGGTGGGCAGGCCGAGCGCCGAGATGTCCACGCCGAGGAGTTCGGCGACGACCCCGCTCGCCAGCACGCCGGCCGTCCTGCCCTGGTCGCCCCCGGTGCCGGCGGTGGTGTAGCGCTTGGTGTGCTCCACCGAGCGCAGGCCCGCGCCGGTGGCCCGCGCCAGGTCGTCCACCGTGACGTCGCGCTGGAGGTCGACGAAACGGGGGGCGCCGGTGTCGGTGGGGACGGTGAAGACCTGCATGGGCGGGGTGTGCGGCTGGGCGGCCGTGGCCGGGAGGGCGGGCGCCCCGGCCGGGTAGCCCTCCGCCTCGACTGCTCGGGCGCCGGCCGCCGCGCCTTGTGCGAGGACCGTGGCGAGGTCGAAGGCGCCGTTCGCGCTGCCCGCGACCTCCACCGCCTGACGGCCGGTGCCGGGCACGAACGCGCCGAGCGCGTCGTCGTGGCGGAGCTTGCCGCCCGACTGGCTGAACAGGTGCGCGACCGGGTTCCAGCCGCCGGAGACCAGGAGCAGGTCGACGGCGAACTCCCGCTGTCCGGGGGACTGCCGGTCTCGGGCGGTCTCCCCGTACGGGGCCGCCGTCACGGCGGTGAGCCGGTCCGCGCCCTCCGTGCCGGTGACCGCGTGCCCGGCGAGCACCTCGATCCCGGCGGACCGGGCCCGCTCGGCCCACTCCCCCGGCTCGGGCCGGGTGTCGACGATCGCGGCGATGTCCGCGCCCGCCGCCGCCAGGTCGAGCGCGGCGGCGTAGGCGCTGTCGTTGGTGGTGAACACGACCGCGTGCCGGCCCGGCAGCACGGCGTACCGGTGCAGGTACGTCCGGGCCGAGGACGCCAGCATCACGCCGGGCCGGTCGTTGTCACCGAACGCCAGCGAACGCTCGTGGGCGCCGGTGGCGAGGACCACGCGCCGGGCACGGATCCGCCAGACACGCTCGCGGGAGACGTTCGCCGGGGCATCCGCGCCGAGGTGGTGGGTGCGGCGTTCGACGGCGAGGAGGTGGTTGTCGTCGTAGTGGCCGAAGACGGTGGTGCGGCGCAGGACGCGCACCTCGGGGGCCGCTTCGAGCCGTGCGCGCGTCGCCTCGACCCAGTCGAGGTGCTCGCCGGTGCCGAGCAGGCTGCCGCCGGGCTCCGGCTGGTCGTCGGCGAGGATGACGCGTGCACCGGAGTGCGCTGCCGCCGCCGCTGCGGCCAGGCCGGCCGGGCCCGCGCCGACGACCAGCAGGTCGCAGTGGGCGTGTACGGCGTCGTAGCGGGCGGGGTCGGGCTCGGTGGCGAGCCGGCCCTGGCCGGGGAGGCTGCTCGCGACCAGGCCCTCGTACAGCTCGACGGTCGTGGCGGGGAGCATCGGCTCGGGGAAGGGTGCCTCGATCTGCACGACCGCGTTGGGTTCCTCCACGCCGGCCGAGAAGATGCCTCGGGGTCGGCCCAGTCTGATGCTGGTGGCGGCCTGGATGACGCCGTTGGCGAGGAGGGCGGAGGCGAGGGTGTCGCCCCGGTAGCCCTGGTATTCGGTGCCGTCGAACGTGAAGGTGAGGGGGGTGCCGCGGTCGATTCGGCCGCCGGTGGGGGTGCGGAAGGGATGGTCGCCCCCGCCGCCCCTACCCGTCCCATCCTCCAGGGGCTCTGCCCCTTCGACCCCGCCAGGGGGCTCCGCCCCCTGGACCCCCGTCGGCCCTGAACGGGCCTCGTCCTCAAACTCCCCCAGAGGGGGTACCCCCAGACAGGCTGGTTGCTCCGGACGGGGCTCCAGCGTCTCCGGGCGCGTCTCCCCCACCCGGTACACCGCCAGGATCTCGTTCGTCGCCGTGTCCCGCACCGCGTTGAACCACCGGCGGCAGCCCGCCGCATGGCTCCACCGCTCGGCGAACGGGCCCTTGGGATTGTCGCGGAAGAACAGATAGCGCGCCCACTCCTCGTCGGTGAGGGCGGCGGGGTCCTCGGGGTAGGGGACGTGGGCCTGGCCACCGTAGTGGAACTCTGCCTCGTCACGGGGCCCGCACCACGGGCAGGGGATGAGCAGCATGGTTCGGCTCCTCTCGTGGTCCTAGTGGGCCACCGCGGCGGCGCCGTGCTCGTCGACGAGCGCGCCGGTGGTGAAACGGTCGAGCGAGAAGGGGGCGTTCAGTGCGTGCGGGGTGTCCTGGGCGATGGTGTGGGCGTAGACCCAGCCGACACCCGGGGTGGCCTTGAAACCGCCCGTCCCCCAGCCGCAGTTGAGGTAGAGGTTGTCGACCGGGGTGAGGCCGACGATGGGCGAGGCGTCGGGGCTGACGTCGACGATGCCGCCCCAGGTACGCAGCACGTGGGCGCGGGCGAACACCGGGAACAGCTCCAGGGCGGCCGACATCTGCTCTTCGATGATGTGGAAGGCGCCGCGCTGGGTGTAGGAGTTGTACGCGTCGATGCCGGCGCCCATCACCAGTTCGCCCTTGTGCGCCTGGCTGACGTACACGTGGACGGCGTTGGACATCACCACGGTCGGGTGCACCGGCTCGAGCAGTTCGGAGACGAGTGCCTGCAACGGGTGGCTCTGCAGGGGGAGTTCGATGCCCGCCATGGCGGCAAGGACCGAGGTGTGGCCGGCCGAGCACAGGGCCACCTTGCCCGCGGCGATCGGGCCGAGCGTGGTCTGCACGCCGACCACCCGGCCGCCGACCACGTCCAGGCCGGTGACCTCGCAGTTCTGGATGATGTCGATGCCGGCTGCGTCCGCGGAGCGGGCGAAGCCCCAGGCCACGTAGTCGTGCTTGGCGATGCCGGCGCGCGGCTGGTAGGTCCCGCCGAGGACCGGGTAGCGCACCTCGGGTGAGGTGTTGACGATCGGACAGACCTCTTTGACCTGCTCGGCGTCCAGCCACTCGGCGTCCACGCCGTTCAGGCGGTTCGCCTCGACGCGGCGGACGCTGTCGCGGACGTCCTGGAGACTGTGGGCGAGGTTCAGGACGCCGCGCTGGGAGAAGAGGATCGGGTAGTCGAGCTCCTCCTCCAGCCCCTCCCACAGCTTCAACGCGTGCTCATAGATGCCCGCGCTCTCGTCCCACAGGTAGTTGGAGCGGATGATCGTGGTGTTGCGGGCCATGTTGCCGCCCGCGAGCCAGCCCTTCTCCAGCACCGCGACGTTGGTGATGCCGTGGTTCTTCGCCAGGTAGTGGGCGGTGGCCAGGCCGTGTCCGCCGCCGCCCACGATCACGACGTCGTACGACCGCTTGGGCTCGGGGGTGCGCCAGAGCCAGTCCGGGTGGTCGGGCAGGTCGGCGCCGGGGGTGCGGGGGCTCATCGGGCGTCTCCGTCGTGCGAGAGGTGCGGGTAGAGCGGGTGCCTGGCGGCCAGCGCCTCGGTGCGGGCGCGCAGTGCGGGCACGTCGGGCTCGGGCTGGAGGGCGAGCGCGATCACGTCGGCGACCTCGGTGAAGTCCGCCTCGGTGAAGCCCCGGGTGGCCAGGGCGGGGGTGCCGATGCGCAGGCCGGAGGTGACCATGGGCGGGCGCGGGTCGAAGGGGACGGCGTTGCGGTTGACGGTGATGCCGATCTCGTGCAGCAGGTCCTCGGCCCGCTTTCCGTCGAGTTCGGAGTCGCGCAGGTCGACGAGGACGAGGTGGACGTCGGTGCCGCCCGTCAGCACCTTCACTCCGGCGGCGGCCGCGTCGGGCCGGGTGAGGCGTTCGGCGAGGATGCGGGAGCCGGCCAGGGTGCGGGCCTGGCGTTCGGCGAACTCGGGCGAGGCCGCGACCTTGAAGGAGACCGCCTTGGCCGCGATGACGTGCTCCAGCGGGCCGCCCTGCATGCCCGGGAAGACCGCCGAGTTGATCTTCTTGGCGAGGTCGGCGTCGTTGGTGAGGATGACTCCGCCACGGGGACCGCCGAGCGTCTTGTGCGTGGTGGTGGTGACCACGTGCGCGTGCGGGACGGGGCTGGGGTGCAGTCCGGCGGCGACCAGGCCCGCGAAGTGCGCCATGTCGACCATGAGGAGGGCACCGACCTCGTCGGCGATACGGCGGAAGGCCGCGAAGTCCAGCTGCCTGGGATATGCCGACCAGCCCGCGATGATCATCTTGGGGCGGTGCTCCTTGGCGAGCCGCTCCACCTCGTCCATGTCCACGAGGTGGTCCGTCCCGGAGACGTGGTAGGGCACGGCGTCGAGCATCTTGCCGCTGTAGTTGATGCGCATGCCGTGGGTGAGGTGGCCGCCGTGCGCGAGGTCGAGGCCGAGAATCGTGTCGCCGGGCCGGAGGAGGGCGAAGAACACGGCGGTGTTCGCCTGGGCGCCCGAGTGCGGCTGGACGTTGGCGTAGGCGGCTCCGAAGAGGGACTTGACCCGCTCGATGGCCAGGCGCTCGGTGACGTCGACGTGTTCGCAGCCGCCGTAGTAGCGGCGGCCGGGATAGCCCTCGGCGTACTTGTTGGTCGCGACCGAGCCCTGTGCCTCCATCACGGCGGTGGGCGCGAAGTTCTCGGAGGCGATCATCTCCAGGGTGGACTGCTGGCGGAGGAGCTCGGCGCGGAGGGCTTCGTGGACCTCGGGGTCCAGCTCCGCCAGGGGCGTGTTCAGGGCGTTCATACGGCGGTCGCGTTCCTCTCGGCGGCCTCGACGACGTTGGCGAGCAGCATGGCTCGGGTCATGGGTCCCACTCCCCCGGGCATCGGCGCGAGCCATCCGGCGACCTCTGCGGCCTCCGGGTGGACGTCGCCGACGAGCCCGTGCCCGGTGCGGGTGATGCCGACGTCCAGGACGGCCGCGCCGGGGCGCAGCATGTCCTTGGTGATGAGTCCGGGCGAGCCGGCCGCCGCGACGACGATGTCCGCCTCGCGTACGTGCCAGGCCAGGCCCTTGGTTCCGGTGTGGCAGAGGGTGACGGTGGCGTTCTCGGAGCGGCGGGTGAGCAGCAGTCCGATCGGCCGTCCTACGGTGATGCCCCGGCCGACCACGCACACGCGCGCTCCGGCCAGCGGGACGTCGTACCGCCGCAGCAGTTCCACGATGCCGCGCGGGGTGCAGGGCAACGGGGCGTCGACGCCGAGGACGAGCCGGCCGAGGTTGACCGGGTGCAGGCCGTCGGCGTCCTTGGCCGGGTCCATGCGGGCGAGGACGGCGTTGGTGTCCAGGTGGCGCGGGAGCGGGAGCTGGACGATGTAGCCGGTGCAGGCGGGGTCGGCGTTCAGTTCGTCGATGACGTCCTCGACCTGCCGCTGGGTGGCGTCGGCGGGCAGCTCGCGGCGCAGGGAGGCGATCCCGGCCTGCGCGCAGTCGCGGTGCTTGCCGGCGACGTAGGCCTGGCTGCCGGGGTCGTCGCCGACGAGCACGGTGCCCAGGCCCGGCTGCCGTCCGGTGGTCGCGGTCAACTTGGCTACGCGCTCGGCGAGTTCATGGCGGACGGCGGCGGCGGTGGCCTTGCCGTCGAGGAGGTGTGCGGTCACCGGCGGAGCTCCTTCCCGAGGGCTAGCCACGGAGGCGGGACATGGTCGGGTCGAACAACGGCTCCTCGGCGACGACGGCCTGCACGCGCTGGTCGAAGTAGCCGATGTGCACCGTCGTACCGGGCTCGGCCAGTTCCGCCGGGAGCCAGGCGTAGGCGATGCCCTTGCCGATCGTGTAGCCGTACGCGGCACTGGTGACATAGCCGACGGCACGGTCACCGTCGTACACCGGCTCCTTGCCCATGACGACCGCCCGCGGGTCGTCGATGGTGAGGCAGCTCAGCCTGCGCCGCACGTTGGTCCTGCGCCGCTCCAGCGCTTCCCTGCCGATGAAGTCGCCCTTGTCGAGCTTGACGGCGAAGCCGACGCCGGCCTCGTAGGGGTCGTGTTCGTAGGTCATGTCGGTGCCGAAGGAGCGGTAGCCCTTCTCCAGCCGGAGGCTGTTGAAGGCGCCGCGGCCGGCGATGATCCCGCCCAGCGGCTCGGCCGCGGCCCACAGGGTGTCCCACAGCTTCAGGCCCTGGTCGGCGGTGGTGTACAGCTCCCAGCCGAGCTCGCCGACGTACGACAGTCGCATCGCGGTGACCGGGACGCTGCCGATGTGGGCGTGCTGGGCGCGGAAGTACTTCAGGCCCCCGTTGGAGAAGTCCGCGTCGGTGAGGGGCTGCAGCACCTCGCGGGCGAGCGGGCCCCACAGGCCGATGCAGCAGGTGCCGGCGGTGATGTCGCGGACCTGGACCGTGCCGTCGGCGGGCAGGTGGCGGGTGAACCAGTCGAGGTCCAGGTTGCCGTTGGCGCCGACCTGGAAGCGGTCGCGGGCGAGGCGGGCCACGGTGATGTCGCTGCGGATGCCGCCGTCGTGGTCCAGGAGCAGCGTGTACGTCACCGAGCCGACGGACTTGGCGACCTTGCCGGTGACCAGGCCCTCCAGGAAGCCGGCGGCTCCGGGGCCGCTGACCTCCAGGCGCTTGAGGGCCGTCATGTCGTACATCGCGACGGTCTCCCGGGTGACCTGGGCCTCGGCGCCGACGACGGGCGACCAGTAGCGGGCGGCCCAGTCGTTGGGGGTGGGGATGGCGCGGCCTTCGGCCAGGCCCGCGTTGGCCTCGTACCACTGGGGCCGTTCCCAGCCGTTCGCCTCGAGGAAGAACGCGCCGTGTTCCTGCTGCCGGGCGTAGAAGGGGCTGGTGCGGATCGGGCGCGGCTTCCCGGACGGCTGGAGGGGGTGGAGGATGTCGTAGACCTCGACGAAGTTCTGGCAGTCGCGGGCCAGGACGTACTCCGGGGACAGCTGGTGCGGCTCGAAGCGGTTGACGTCGCACTCGTGCAGGTCGAAGGAGGAGCAGTGGCCGTCGACCAGCCATTCGGCGACGGCCCGGCCGACGCCCGCGGAGTGGGTGACCCAGACCGCCTCGGCGACCCAGAAGCCCTTGACGTCCGGGGACTCGCCGAGCAGCGGGTAGCCGTCGGTGGTGAAGGAGAACAGGCCGTTGATGCCCTCCTCGACCTTGGCCTCGCGGGTCGCGGGCAGCAGGGACTGCGTCTCGGTCCAGGCGTCCTCGAAGTCCTCCTCGGTGAACTTCAGGACCGAGGGCATCTGCTCGGCCTCGTCCACGGAGAGGATGTCGTCGGCGGAGACCGGCATGGGGCGGTGGCCGTAGTAGCCGATGCCGAGGCCGTCGAAGCGGTCGCGGTAGTAGAGGTCGGCGTCCTGGTGGCGCAGGATCGGGCGGACCGCCTCCTCGGTCTGGCCGGCGAGCGCGGGGACCGGGCCGGTCCAGGCGAGCTGGTGGGCGAGCGGGGTGAGCGGCAGGTTCATGCCGACCATGCGGGCGATCTTCGGCCCCCAGATGCCGGCGCAGCACACGACGATGTCGGCTTCGATCTCGCCCTGGTCGGTCACCACGCCGGTGACGCGGCCCTCGCTCTGCCGGACGTCGAGGACCTCGTGCCGGGCGAGGAAGCGCACGCCGCGCTCGGTGGCCCGGCGGATCTGGGCCTCGACGGCGAGGACGGCCTTGGCGAGGCCGTCGGTGGGGACCAGGAGGCCGCCCAGGATCTTGTCGCGGTCGACCAGCGGGTGCTTGTCCACGCACTCGTCCGGGGTCAGCAGGCGCGCCTCGATGCCCCAGGCGGTGATCCAGCCGTGGCGGCGGTGGAGTTCGGCGAGGCGCTCGGGGCTGGTCGCCACCTCGAGGCCGCCGACCTGGAGGAAGCAGGGCCTGCCGTCCACCTCGAGGGAGCAGAACTTCTCGACCGTGTACCGGGCCAGCTCCGTCATGGTCTTCGAGGGGTTGGTCTGGAAGACCAGGCCCGGGGCGTGCGAGCTGGAGCCCCCGGTGGCCGGGAGGGGGCCCTGGTCGACCACGGTCACCTCGGTCCAGCCGCGTGCGGAGATCTCGTCCGCCAGCGCGGCTCCCACGACGCCCGCTCCGATGATGACCACTCGGGGTCCCGCCATCGCCCAACCTCCGAACTTGAGACCGGTTCAGTTGCTTGTTGCGCAACTTGATTCAGGCTGCGCAACTCAATGTGCCTGTCGCCATGGAGGGTGTCAAGGGGTCGGTGACGTCGGGAAACGGCCCGGAACACGGCAATGCCCGGCGGGCGGTGCGCACGGGTGCACACCGCCCGCCGGGCGTCCTCGGCCGGCGTTCCCGACCCCCTGCTACTTCAGCCAGGCGGCGACCTTGTCGCGGTTGGCGTCGACCCACTTCCTGGCCGCCGCGTCGTCCGACATCTTGTCCACGGCGATGTACTTGGCCACGGTGTTCTGGTCGTCGTTCGTCCAGTTGAACTTCTTCACCAGGTTGTAGGCGGGGCTGCCGGACTTGGCGAACCGCGCACTGACGATCTTGTCCAGGTCGTAGACGGGATAGTCACAGGCGACCTTCGCCGCGTCGGCGTCGCAGCCCTTGGTGTACGTGGGCAGGTTGACCTTCACGAGCGGCACTTCCGACATGAACCACTGCGGTTCGTAGAAGTAGCCGATCATCCATTGCTTGTTCTTCTCGGCGGTGCGGAACGCCTGGATGAGCGCCGTCTCGCTGCCCGCGTACACCACCTTGAAGTTCAGCTTGAGGTTCTTCACCAGGGCGGCGTCGTTGGTGACGTACGACGGGTCGCCGTCGAGCAACTGGCCCTTGCCGCCCGACTCGGAGGTCTTGAATTTGTCGGCGTACTTGTTGAGGTTCTTCCAGTCGGTGATGTCCGGATGGGCCTTGGCCAGCCACGGCGGCACGAACCAGCCGATGACGCCCTTGTTGCCCGTGGACCCCGCTTCGACGGCGGTCTTCTGCCCGGCGATGTACTTCGTCTTCAGATCGTCGTGGCCCCAGTTCTCCAGGACGGCGTCGACCTCACCGGTCCCGAAGCCCTGCCAGGCGATCTCCTCCTTCAGATCCTTCTTCTGGACCGTACAGCCGAGGTCGTGCTGCGCCACGTACGCGACGACCGCCGCGTCCGCCTCGTAGCCGACCCACGGGTTGACGGCCAGGTTGAAGGTGCCGCACTTGCCGCCCGAGGACTTCGCGCCCGCGGAGGTGCTGTCGCCGACCTTCGCGCCCGAGCAGGCCGTGAGGGTGAGGCCGAGGACGGCCAGGCCGGCCGCGCCGGCTCGCCAGTGTCTTGCCATGGTGTCGTGCTCCTTATGCCCTGGTGCGTCGCGCCGCAGCCTGTGTGATCCGGTCGAACATGACTCCCAGCAGTACGATGGCGAGCCCCGCCGCCAGCCCCTTGCCGTACAGCTGTCCCTGCGAGAATCCGGCCACGACGTCGTAGCCGAGGGCGCCTGCCCCTACCAGGCCGCCCACCACAACCATCGACAGCACATAGATCAGACCCTGGTTGGTCGCGAGGGTCAGGGCACTGCGCGCCATCGGCAGTTGGACCTTGGTGATGATCTGCCAGGTGTTGCACCCGGCGGAGGTGGCCGCCTCCACGGTGGACGCGGACACGTTCCGGACCCCGTCCGCGATGATCTTGATCGCGACGGGTGCCGCGTAGACGACGGCCGCTACGATCGCGGTGAACCGGGTGGCCCCGAAGAGGGCCAGGAACGGCACGAGATACACGAACGGCGGCATGACCTGTGCGGCGTCCAGGGTGGGCCGCACGATCCGGTCCACGAATTGGCTTCGTCCCATCCACACGCCGAAGACGACGCCGAGCAGCATCACCAGCACGGTGGCCACGGCGGTGGAGGCGAGGGTCGTCATGCCGTCCGACCACACGCCCGTGCCGACCAGCAGCCCGACGCACACGCCGGCCGTCACCGCGGCACGCCAGCCCCCGAGCACCGCGCCGAGCCCGACCAGGATGACGCCGACGAGCCACCACGGGGAGTCCGTGAGCAGCGTCTGGAACGGGTTCAGCAGACCGTTGGTGATCACGTCACGGACGCCGTTGGTCAGTCCGGAGAGGTGGTCCTGAAGCCAGGTGGTCGTCGTGTCGGCGGCGCTCGCGATGTGGCTGCCGGTACTGCCGTTGCCGGGGAACTCGGCCGCCCAGACGTAGGTGTGGGACAGATAGACGAGGACGGCGGCGCCGATCCCGCCCGCCACCAGCAGCGGGCGGCGCCACTGCGTCAGCCGGCCACCGCTGCGGCGGGCCGCGTCGGCGCGTCCGGCCGCCGCGGTGGTGACCCGGTCGAGCACGATGGCCATGACGACGATGGCGAGTCCGGCGTTGAAGGCCGTGCCGACGTCGAGCGACTGCAGGGCCTGTACGACGGTCTTGCCGAGGCCGGGCGCGTCGATCAGGGCGGCGATGGTCACCATGGCCAGGGCGGCCATGATGGTCTGGTTGACGCCCATGACCACCGTGCGCTTGGACATCGGCAGCAGCACCTTCAGCAGTTGCTGTGTCCGTGTGGTGCCGAGCGAGTCGGCCGCCTCGACGGTGGTCTCGGGCACGGAGCGGATGGCGTGCGCGGTGATGCGGATGGCGGGCGGTGCCGCGTAGATCACCGTGGTGATCACGGCGGAGGCCCCGCCGATGAGGAAGATCAGGGTCAGCGGGGCGAGGTAGACGAAGGTCGGCATCGTCTGCATGAAGTCCAGGAAGGGCGTCATGATCCGGTTGAACCGGTCGGAGAGACCGGCCCACACGCCCAGCGGGATGCCGATGAGCAGCGCCACCAGAACCGCCGACAGGGTCAGCGCGAGGGTGTCCATGCTCTCCTGCCACAGGCCCTGCAGCCCGAAGAAGGTGAAGCCCGCGACCGCCAGCAGCGCGACCCGCCAGTTGCCCACGGCCCAGGAGACATAGCCGGTCAGTCCGACGACGCCGAGCCAGCCGATCTGCGGGACCGGGCGGGTGCCGGCGGGCTGGGAGATCAGGGACTGGACGAAGGTCACCAGGTTGTCGATGACCAGCCGGATCTCGTTGAAGAAGTACAGGAAGAGCGGGTTGGAGTTGCGGTTGGCCCCGATGCTGTCGTTGAGGTCGTTCAGCCGGCGGTGCAGGCCGGTGAGGTCGGCCGCCGCGAGGGTGAGCGTCTGCCGGCCGCGCAGCACGGCGAAGAGCACCAGCCAGGCGAGCAGGATCGCCGCCACCACCATGGGGCGGCTGACCTTCTTGCGCAGCGTCGCAACCGGCGCGGTCGCGTCGGCGACGACGGCCATCACGCGCCGCCTTCCTGACCGGCTGCCTGTCCCGCGACGACGGAGAGGATCTCCTCGTCGCCGACGATGCCGAGCAGCTTGCCGTTCTCCACGACCTTGACCGGCTTCTCGGCGGCCAGGACGGCCCGGGTGGCCTCGCGCACCACGACGTCCGGTCCCAACTCGGGCCCGTCGAGGGCGTCGTCGGGTTCGGCGGGGCGCATGATCCAGCGCAGGGTGAGGACGTCGCCGCGCGGCACGTCCTTCACGAAGTCCCGTACGTAGTCGTCCGCCGGGGCGCCGACGAGCTCGTCGCCGGTGCCGCACTGCACCATCTTGCCGTCGCGCATGATCAGGATGCGGTCGCCCAGCTTCAGGGCCTCGGAGAGGTCGTGGGTGATGAACACCATGGTCTTGCCGACCTCGTGGTGCAGGCGGATGACCTCGCTCTGCATGTCGCGGCGGATCAGCGGGTCGAGCGCGGAGAAGGGCTCGTCGAAGAAGAGGACGTCGGGGTCGCCGGCGAGGGCGCGGGCCAGGCCGACGCGCTGCTGCATACCGCCGGAGAGCTGGTCGGGGTAGGAGTTCTCGTATCCGGCCAGGCCCACCAGTTCGACGGTCTCCAGGGCCTTCCTGGTGCGCTCGGCCCTGCCCATGCCGCGTATCTCCAGGCCGAACGCCACGTTGTCGACGACCTTGCGGTGCGGCAGCAGACCGAAGTGCTGGAAGACCATGGAGAACTTGCTGCGGCGCAGTTCGCGCAGCCGCCGGGCGTCGGCGCCCCGGATGTCCTCGCCCTCGAAGACGATCTCTCCGGCGGTGGGTTCGATCAGCCGGGTCAGGCAGCGCACCAGAGTGGACTTGCCGGAGCCGGACAGGCCCATGACGACGAAGACCTCGCCCGGCGAGACCTCGAAGTCGATATCCCGTACGGCGGCGGTGCAGCCGGTGCGGTCCATGAGCTCGCGGCGGGTGAGACCGCACAACTCCTCGGAGCCCGGCACCTCGTCGGCCTTCGGCCCGAACACCTTCCACAGCCGGCGCACGGAGATGACCGGGGTGCGGTCCTTGGGATCCTGGGACGTGTCGCGCCGCTGCGACACCTCGGTCTGTGCTGGGGTCATGATCGACCTCTTTCGGCGTTCAGCCGCGGAACCAGTGCTGCGGCCGGGGTTGGATGTTCTGCCAGACGTGCTTGGGCTCTCGGTACTCGTCCAGGCCGGTCGGTCCCAGCTCGCGGCCCACGCCCGAGTGCCCGAAACCACCCCATTCCGCCTGCGGCACATAGGGGTGGTAGTCGTTGATCCACACGGTGCCGTGGCGCAGCCTGCGGGCCACGCGCTGGGCCTTGCCCGCGTCCTGCGTCCAGACGGCGCCGGCGAGGCCGTACTCCGTGTCGTTGGCGATGCGGACGGCGTCGTCCTCGTCGTGGAAGCGCTCGACGGTGAGCACGGGCCCGAAGGACTCCTCGTGCACCACGCGCATGTCCTGCCGGCACTCGTCCAGGACGGTGGGCGGGTAGTAGAAGCCGTCCGCCAGCGCGGGGTCGTCGGGACGTGCGCCGCCGCAGCGCAGTACGGCGCCCTCGGCGAGCCCCGCGGCGACGTACGCCTCGACCTTCTCGCGGTGCTGTGCGGAGATCAGCGGACCGGTCTCGGCGTCGGGGTCGAAGGGTCCGCCGAGGCGGATGAGCCGGGCACGGCGCACGACCTCGTCGACGAAGGCGTCGTGGATCGAGTCCTCCACGATGAGGCGGGCGCCGGCCGAGCAGACCTGCCCGGAGTGCAGGAAGACGGCGGTCAGCGCGAAGTCGACGGCGGTGGCGAAGTCGGCGTCGGCGAAGACCACGTTCGGGTTCTTGCCGCCGAGTTCCAGCGCGACCTTCTTCACCGTCGCCGCGGCCGTGGCCATGATGTGCCGCCCGGTCTGCAGGCCTCCGGTGAACGACACCATGTCGACGGCCGGGTGCTCGGCGAGGGGCGCGCCCGCCTCGGCTCCGGCGCCCAGCACCAGGTTGGCGGCACCGGCCGGGAGACCCGCCTCCTCGAGCGCCCGCATCAGCAGGATGGAGGTGGAGGGGGTGAGCTCGCTGGGCTTGAGGACGACGGTGTTGCCCGCGAGAAGCGCGGGGGCGACCTTCCAACTGGCCTGCAGGAGCGGGTAGTTCCAGGGGGTGATCAGTCCGCACACGCCGACGGGCTCGTAGGTGACCCGGCTGAGGGCGTCCTCGCGGCCGGTGTCGACCACCCGTCCCGCGCTGGTGCCGGCGATGCCGCCGTAGTAGCGGAAGCAGGAGACGACGTCGGCGATGTCGTACTCGCTCTCCGCCAGGCGCTTGCCGGTGTCGAGGGATTCGGCGCGGGCCAGCTCCTTGGCGTCGCGCTCGAGGATGCCGGCGGTGCGCAGCAGCAGGGCGCCGCGCTCCCGCTCGGGGGTGCGGGGCCAGGGGCCCTCGTCGAAGGCGCGCCGGGCGGCGCCGATCGCCGCCTCGGTGTCGGGGCGGGTCGCCTCCGAGACCGTGGCGACCGGCGTACCGTCCGCGGGACAGCGGATCTCCCGGTGGCCGCCGGCCACCGCAGCGCGCCATTCTCCGTCCACGTACAGATCTGCCACGGTCGCGCCCTTCGAAGGAGCTCGTTGCGTAATGTGAACTGCATTGCTTGTGGTGGAACACCCTGGCCGACTGGGCCGACACCCGTCAAGGGGTCGGGGTATGCCGATTTCAGGCGGCCAGGCGGTTCAGCAGGGCCCGGCGCCAGCGCTCCGTCTCGGCGATCTGGTTGAAGGTGAAGAGGTGAAGGCCGACGACCGCTGCCGCGGGCCCGGAGAACGTCTGCGCGCCGCGGCCGAGCAGCCGCTCGGGGGCGTATCCGCCGGGTGCCGCGAACCGCAGGAACCAGGAGGGGTGCCGGGTGAGGAAGCGGGTCGACTCCCCCACCCCGATCTTCGTCGCCATGGCCAGCAGCTTCGCCCGCTGGACGGGCCCGGCGACGCCCACGTACACGGGCAGGGTGATGGCGCGGCGCCGGATCCGGGTGATCCAGTCACCGAGCACGCGCGGGTCGAAGCACAGGTTGCTGACGATGTACGTGGCGTGCGTCCGCTTGTCCCACATCGACTGGATGGTGATGTCGTCGTGGATGAGCGGATGACTCTCCGGATAGCCGGTGATACCCAGGTCGGCGAAGGGCCTGCCCAGGTCGCTCAGCGCGCGCAGCACCGGCAGCGCTCCGTCGTACGGCCCGGCCGGCACCTCGGCGTCGCCCGCCGGCACGAAGACGTCGTCGACCCGCGCCGCACGCAGCCGCTCGGCCACGTCCTTCAGGTGCGCGTCGTCGCGCAGCAGCCGTGCGGGCACATGCGGGACGACGCGGTATCCCTGTGCCGCGAGCCGCTCGGTCAGGCCGAGCGTGGGCTCCAGCCCCTTCACCGGCGACGCCGTGACCGTGACCACGACGTCGCGGGGCACATGGGCGAGGACCTTCTCCTCCGTCGCCCTCGCCGGGAGCACCTCGTAGCGGACGCGGCCGAGCAGCGCCCGCAGGGCCTCGGCGCCCATGGTCTACCCGGCCTGCTTCTGGCCGTCGCGGTGCCGGTAGTACGCGGCCTTGGAGGGCTCCAGCGGCTCGTTGCCGAGGATGAGGTCGGCCGCCTTCTCGGCGATCATCATCACCGGCGCGTAGATGTTGCCGTTGGTGACGTACGGCATCACCGAGGCGTCCACCACGCGCAGTCCGGCGAGGCCGTGCACCCGCATGGTCTGCGGGTCGACGACGGACATCTCGTCGGTGCCCATCTTGCAGGTGCAGGACGGGTGCAGGGCGGTCTCGCCCTCCTTGGCGACCCAGGCGAGGATCTCCTCGTCGGTCTCGACCGAGGGGCCGGGCGAGATCTCGCCGGCGTTGTAGGGGGCGAGGGCGGGCTGGCCGAGGATCCTGCGGGCGACACGGATCGCCTCGACCCACTCCCGGCGGTCCTGCTCGGTGGACAGGTAGTTGAAGCGCAGCGCGGGCTTGTCCCGCGGGTCCCTGCTCTTGATCTTCACCGAGCCGATGGCGTCCGAGTACATGGGTCCGACGTGCACCTGGTACCCGTGGCCGCCGGCCGGCGAGGAGCCGTCGTAGCGGACGGCGACCGGCAGGAAGTGGAACATCAGGTTGGGGTAGTCCACGTCCTCGTTGCTGCGGGCGAAGCCGCCCGCCTCGAAGTGGTTGGTGGCCGCGGGGCCCTTGCGGAACAGCCACTGCAGCCCGATGAGGGGAGCGCGCCACTTCGCCATGTACGGCTGCATGGAGACGGGCTGCTTGCAGGCGTACTGGACGTACACCTCCAGGTGGTCCTGCATGTTCTCGCCGACGCCCGGCAGGTCGTGGACGACGTCGATGCCGAGGGCGGACAGTTCGCCGGCGTTGCCGACACCGGAGAGCTGCAGCAGCTGCGGGGAGTTGATCGCGCCGCCGCACAGGATGACCTCGCCGGCGCGGACCTGCTGGGGAGCGCCCCTGCCGCGCCGGTACTCCACGCCGACGGCCCGCTTGCCCTCGAAGAGCACCCGGGTGACGAGGGCACGCGTCCTCACCGTGAGGTTCGGCCGCTTCATCGCGGGCTTGAGGTAGGCCTTGGAGGCCGACAGCCGGCGCCCGCGGTGGACATT
The DNA here is from genome assembly GCF_053598315.1 of Streptomyces sp. NPDC001153. NCBI lineage: Bacteria > Bacillati > Actinomycetota > Actinomycetes > Kitasatosporales > Streptomycetaceae > Streptomyces > Streptomyces sp. NPDC001153. The sequence goes on along the minus strand of NZ_JBSFJZ010000058.1, from coordinate 15,617 downwards.
GCGGTCGAACTTGGCGAAGCCCTCCTGCCGGTAGCCGTTGACGTCGTCCGTCGGCGCGTAGCCCGCCTCCTGGGTGGCCTCGAGGAAAGCCGTGAACAGCGGGTTGGTCGCGGGGCCGCGTTCGAGGACGAGGGGGCCGTCATGACCGCGGAACTCGTCGTCCGGGTCGGCCGCCAGACAGTTCTCCATCCGGCGGAAGTACGGCAGGCAGTGGGCGTAGTCCCAGGTCTCCATGCCGGGATCGGCCGCCCAGCGCTCGTAGTCCATGGGGTTGCCGCGCTGGAAGATCATGCCGTTGATGCTGCTGGAGCCACCGAGCACCTTGCCGCGGGCGTGGTAGATGCGGCGGCCGCCCATGTGGGGCTCGGGCTCCGACTCGTACTTCCAGTCGTAGAAGCGGCTGCCGATGGGGTAGGTCAGCGCCGCGGGCATGTGGATGAAGACGTCCCAGGGATAGTCGGAGCGGCCGGCCTCCAGGACCAGCACCCGGTTGCCGGGGTCGGCCGAGAGCCGGTTCGCCAGTGCGCTGCCGGCCGATCCACCGCCGACGATGACGAAGTCGTACTGCAGGGGAGCCATGGTGCCTCGTCTCGCTCGCGCCGTTGATGTGCGGGCATGCTAGTACGGGTATCGCTATACGCACTAGGTTGCGAAACACGCAACTTGTAAGAACTTTGTTCACAGTGCGTTGCTTGCAGCAAAGTTGTTTACTGCGCGTATAGTTTCGCTATGAGCAACTACAGTCCGGATACCGAAACGAACGGGCCACCGTCCGGCGGAGTGCAGTCCGTCGACCGCGCCATCAGCGTCCTGGAGATCCTGGCCCAGCGCGGCGAGGCCGGCGTGAGCGAGGTGGCCGCCGAGATCGATGTGCACAAGTCGACGGCGTTCCGTCTGCTCGGCGCTCTGGAGGCGCGCGGCCTCGTGGAGCAGTCGGGCGAGCGCGGCAAGTACTCGCTCGGCTTCGGCATCGTACGCCTGGCGGGCGCCGTCACGGGACGCATCGACATCACCCAGCAGGGCCGGCCGGTGTGCGAGCGCCTGGCGGAGGAGATCGGCGAGACGGTCAACATCGCCGTGATGCAGGAGCACTACGCGATCAACCTCTACCAGGTGCGCGGCACGGCCGCCGTCACCGCACACAACTGGGTCGGCCAGCTGACCCCGCTGCACGCCACCTCCAGCGGCAAGATCATGCTGGCCCACCTGCCCGCCAGGGAACGCGGCGCGCTGCTGACGGAGACCGGCCTGAAGAAGCTGACCCCGCACACGATCTCCTCGAAGGCGAAGCTGGAGAGGAACCTGGCCGAGGCCCGGGAGCGCGGTTACGCCTGGACGCTGGAGGAGCTGGAGATCGGGCTGCACGCCATGGCCGCCCCGATCCGCGACCGGGAGGGCCAGGTCATCGCGTCGATCAGCGCCTCCGGGCCCTCCTACCGGTTCACCGAGGAGCGCATGCACGAGCTGGCTCCGGTACTGGTCAAGGGCGCGGAGGAGATCAGCCACCGCATGGGCTACCTGGGCTGAGCGCACACGGTACGACCGCCGTACGGCCCGCGCTCGCCCCCCGCGCGGGCCACGGGCACCCCGTCATTCCGGGTTGTGCGTGCCGAGGCGCTCGTTCACCCAGTCGTGGAAGGCGCCGATGTGGTGCTCACTGGGCACGAGCACACCGCCCTTGGCGTACAGCCGTGAGCCCATCCCCGGCTGGGTGCGTTCGCAGGCGTCGAAGTCCTGGCGGTTGACCCGGTCGAAGAGCTCCACGGACCGGCTGACGTCCTTGCCGCTCGCCACGACATGCGGCAGGTACAGCCAGTCGCACTCGACGATCGTGCGGTCGACGGCCACCGGGTACATCCGGTGGAAGATCACGTGGTCGGGCACGAGGTTGATGAACACCTGCGGCTTGACCGTGATCGCGTAGTACCGGCGGTCCTGGTCCTCGGACACCCCGGGAATGCGGTCCAGCCCCTCGGAGCCGTCCACGGTGAAGCCCCGGATGTCCGCACCGAACTCGGCGCCGTGCCCGACGTAGTACTGGGCGGCGTAGCCGTCGGCGAACTCCGGGAGGACCTCGGTGAGTTCGGGGTGGATGGTGGCGCAGTGGTAGCACTCCATGAAGTTCTCGATGATGAGCTTCCAGTTCGCCTTGACGTCGTAGACGATCCGCCTGCCCACCGAGAGGTTCGCGACGTCGTAGCGCTCGATCGACTCGGTGTCGCCCAGCCGCTCGACCACCGCCCCCATCACGTCCTCCTCGAAGGAGGGCGGGTTCTCCGCCAGGCAGATCCAGACATAGCCGAGCCATTCGCGGACGGCGACGCCGACCAGGCCGTACTCGGTGCGGCCGACGTCGGGCATCTTGGTCAGGTTGGGCGCCGCGACGAGCTTGCCGTTCAGGTCGTAGGTCCAGGCGTGGTACGGGCACTGGAAGGCCCGCTTGACCTCGCCCGTCTCCTCGGTGCAGAGCTTGGCCCCGCGGTGCCGGCAGACGTTGAAGTAGGCGCGGATGGAGTTGTCCCGTGCCCGGGTGACGAGGATGCTCTCGCGGCCCACGTCCACGGTGCGGAAGGCGCCGGGCCTGGCCAGGTCGGACGAGCGCGCGACGCAGAACCACATCGCCTCGAAGATGCGCTCCTGTTCCTGGGCGAAGATGCCGGGATCCGTGTAGGCGGAGCCGGGGAGGGTGGCGATCAGGCTGTCCGGCAGGCTGGTCGAGGTCACGGTGCACTCCTCGGGAAACGTCGTGGATCGATAGGTCACGCGCCGGGAAGAGCCACTTCGGGCGGCGTTGTGTATGGAGCAACACTGCGTTTCATGTGCAACGCAGAATGTGTTGCCGCAGGGGTGGTGTCAAGACGTGGCGGAGGCGAACTGCTTGCGCCGCCGGGTGAACAGCCGCGGCTGGTTCATGCCGAGGACGGCGACCGGGCGGTCGGCCCTGCGGTAGACGGCCAGAAAACTGCGGTCGTCGGTCGAGCCCTCCTCGACCGTCACGCTGTCGGCCCCGGCGGCATGGCCGACGAACTGGATCTTCACGCCGTACTGATCGGACCAGAAGTACGGCGGCCGGGGCACACCCGGCTCCGTCGCACCGTGGGCGAGAAGCGCGGCGACGGCGGCGTCCGGCCGTTCCAGCGCGCCGGTCCAGTGCTCGACCCTGCGGTGGGCCCCGGTGTGCGGGTCGTACCAGTTGGCGCAGTCGCCCACGGCGACCACCCCGGCCACACTCGTGCGGCCGTCGGCGCCGCACTTCACGCCGTTGTCGAGTGCGACACCGGAGCCCTCCAGCCACTCGACACAGGGGCGCGCCCCCACGCCGATGACCACGGTGTCCGCGGGGATGCTGCGACCGTCCTCCAGGAGCACCGCGTCGACCCGGCGCTCCCCGCTCAGCCCCTTGACCCCCACCCCGCACAGCAGCCGCACGCCGTGATCCGCGTGGAGGGCGGAGACGATCCGGCCCATGGCCTCGCCGAGCGGTCCGGCCAGCGGCGTTTGCGCCGCCTCGACCACGGTCACGTCGAGACCGAGGGCATACGCCGTGGAGGCGACCTCGGCGCCGACGAACCCGCCGCCGATCACCACCAGCCGTCCGCCCCGGGCCAGGTCGTCCCGAAGGGCGCGGGCGTCGTCGAGCGTGCGCAGCACATGGACGCCGGCGAGGCCCTCGGTGCCGGGCAGGGTGCGGGCGGCGGCGCCGGTCGCGATGACCACGCCGTCGGCGCGTATCTCCCGGCCGTCGGCGAGCCGGACCGCACGCTCGGTGCGGTCGAGCCCGGTGGCGCGGGCGCCGAGCACCCACTCCGCCCGGAGTTCCTCGTCGTCCCGCTCCAGTGCCAGTTCCGCTTCGCCGATGGCACCGGCAAGGAACTCCTTCGACAACGGCGGCCTGTCGTACGGGCGGTGGAGCTCGGCGCCGACGACGACCAGCCGGCCGTCGTACCCCCGCTTCCGCAGCGAGCGCGCGGCCGACAGACCGGCCAGCGAGGCGCCCACCACGGCGACGGTCCTCACGCCGGGCCTCCGGCCAGGCGGGCGGCGACGCACGGCGGCAGGTTGGGCGCCTGAGTGGACAGCCGCACATAGACCATGCCGTCCTCGACGACGACCTCGTGGGTGCGGACCGGGAGCTTGGCCGGCGGGGCGTCCACGGCTCCGGTCCTCAGGTCGAACTTCGAGGCATGCAGGGGACATTCCACCTCACAGCCCTCCAGCCAGCCGTCGGCGAGCGACGCGTCCTGGTGGGTGCAGGTGTCGTCGATGGCGAAGAGCTCGCCGTCGTCGGTGTGGAAGACCGAGACCGGCGGGTCGATGCCGAGCCGGTGGGCCTCGCCTCGCGGCAGATCCGCGAGACGGCACGCGGGAATCATCATGACACCTCGGTGCGTATAGCGAAACGGATTGCGATTAGCGCAACGTCAGTCTGCTGGCCGCTCTGAAGGCTTGTCAAGGCATCCAGAGGCCGGTTTCCGCGGCGTCCGGCGACCGATGTCCGGGCACGCCGGAGCGACCTCGAAAGCGCAGGTCAGCAGGCGTATCAGGGGCGGTGCGAGGCGCGCCGACGGCCCTGCCGCCGGTGCCGTCCGCATCGGTACGCCACCGGGGCAGGGCCGCCGTTCGCCGGGCGGTCAGAAGCCGCGCTCGATCCACTCCTGAAGATGCGGCGCCTCGGCGCCGACGGTGGTGGTGTCGCCGTGGCCGGTGTGCACGACGGTGTCGTCCGGCAGGGCGAGAAGCCGTTCCCTGATCGACCGGATGATGGTCGGGAAGTCGCTGTACGACCGTCCCGTGGCCCCCGGCCCGCCGGCGAACAGCGTGTCGCCGCTGAACAGCGCGGACAGGTGCGGGGCGTACAGGCAGACGGCCCCCGGGGCATGTCCCGGGGTGTGGAGGACGGTGAGCTCCACTCCGGCGACGGTGAGGCGCTGGCCGTCGGTCAGCTCGCCGTCGGGCGCCCGGTCCGGATGGGTCTGTTTCCACAGCGGCAGGTCGTCGGCGTGCAGCAGGACCGGGGCGCCGGTCCGGGCGGCCAGGTCGGGCGCGGCGTCGATGTGGTCGTTGTGCGCGTGGGTGCACACGATCGCCCGCAGGGTGCGGCCGCCGAGGGCCCGGACGATGGCATCGGCGTCGTGCGCGGCGTCGATCACGACCGCCTCGGTGTCGTCACCCACGATCCACACGTTGTTGTCGACGTCCCAGGTGCCGCCGTCCAGCGAGAAGGTTCCCGAGGTGACGAGACGCTCGATGCGGGCGCCCGCCATCAGAGGACCACCACCGAACGCAGCACGTCCCCGCCGTGCATCCGCTCGAAGGCCTTCTCGACCTCGTCCAGCGCGATGGTCTCGGTGACGAAGGCGTCCAGGTCGAGGCGGCTCTGCAGATAGAGGTCGATGAGCATGGGGAAGTCGCGGGAGGGCAGACAGTCGCCGTACCAGCTGGACTTCAGGGCGCCGCCGCGGCCGAAGACGTCCAGCAGGGGCAGTTCGAGCTTCATCTCGGGGGTGGGGACGCCGACGAGGACGACGGTGCCGGCGAGGTCGCGGGCATAGAAGGCCTGCTGGTACGTCTCCGGGCGTCCGACGGCCTCGATGACGACGTCGGCGCCGAAGCCACCGGTCAGCTCGCGCACCGCGTCGACCGCGTCGGTCTGCCTGGAGTTGACCGTGTGGGTCGCGCCCAGCTTCTTGGCGGTGTCCAGCTTGCGGTCGTCGATGTCCACGGCGATGATCTTCGCCGCGCCGGCCAGCCGCGATCCGACGACCGCCGCGGCGCCCACACCGCCGCACCCGATGACGGCGACGGTGTCCCCGCGGCCCACGTTCCCGGTGTTGATAGCGGCGCCGAGGCCGGCCATCACGCCGCAGCCGAGCAGCCCGGCGGCGGCGGGCGAGGCGGCCCGGTCGACCTTGGTGCACTGGCCGGCCGCGACGAGCGTCTTCTCGGCGAACGCGCCGATGCCCAGCGCCGGCGAAAGCTCCGTACCGTCGGCCAGGGTCATCTTCTGCCTGGCGTTGTGCGTGTTGAAGCAGTACCAGGGCCGCCCGCGCAGACAGGCCCGGCACTGACCGCACACGGCGCGCCAGTTCAGGATCACGAAGTCACCGGGGGCCACGTCGGTGACGCCCTCGCCGACCGCCTCGACCACACCCGCGGCCTCGTGCCCCAGCAGGAACGGGAAGTCGTCGCTGATGCCGCCCTCGCGGTAGTGCAGATCGGTGTGGCAGACCCCGCAGGCCTCGATCTTGACCACCGCCTCGCCCGGGCCGGGGTCGGGCACGACGATCGTCTCCAGACTGACAGGGGCGCCCTTGCTCCGCGCGACGACACCACGGACCTGCTGCGTCATGGCCACTCCTCGGCTCACAGAGGATCGAGATGTTGCCTATTACGGCACACCTCTCACGTTTCGCAACACAGCATCGCGGAGGCCGAAGCAGCGGTCAAGGATCCGTCAGCCGTCAAAGGTTCCGCCGACGACTCGGCCGGCCGGCTCCGCTGACAGGAGCCGGCGTACACGGCCGAATCGTCGGCGCCGGGAGATGCTCTCTTCCACGATCAGGCTGGGGCGTACACGCGATGGACGAACTCCGCGAGCTGGTCGTCGGTGAGGTGCCGGGCGATGTCGGTCTCGCTGATCATGCCGACCATGCGCTTGTTCTCCACCACCGGGAGGCGCTTGATCTGGTGGCCCTCCATCTCCCGCAGGGCGTCCGAGATGTCGGCAGCGGCGTCGATCCAGCGCGGCGTGCCCTCGCACAGGTCACCGCACGTCATCCGGGCGGGGTCGTGACCCGAGGCGATGCACTTCACCACGATGTCGCGGTCGGTGATGATGCCGCACATGCGGTCGCCGTTGCCGGGGTCGCTGACCGGAAGCGCGCCGACCTTGTGGTCCCGCATCATCTGCGCGGCCCGGTCCAGCGTCTCGTTCCGGGGTATCCACTGGGCGCCCGGGCTCATGATGTCCTTCGCAGTCGTCATCGCTCATCCCTTCACGGCTGTGCCGGTGCGAGCCGTCAGCCCGCCCGGTAGTCCTGGGTCGTCGGAGCGGATCGACGCGACCGCCGGCCGACGGAGGCCGCCCGTGTCCGCCCGTTCCGCTCCCTCAGGTAGGTGACCAGGTCGGTGCACAGATAGCGCCGGGCGGCGGCCGCCGCCTCCCGCGGATTGCGCTCGCCCATCAGCACGCACAGCGTGTAGCCCGAGTCCTCGAATGCGGCACGCGACGCGAGATCGGCGGGTGCCGCGACCATGGCGCGCTCGCACATCCGGTAGCGTCTCAGCAGACGGCGTACTTCGGATTTCGCCGGTAGCAGCATGGTGCTGGTCACCACCCCAGGGGACTCGGCGGACTTCCGGTGGTGGCGCCGATACCGCGGCGCACGATCACATCCATTTCCCCAACAAGGCCTTCAGCCATGGTGCACGAGGTGTGGAGCGCTGTCTTGTTGGCCTTTCAATCGGCGCCCGGCGAGCAGCAGAAGGCTGACGAACTGCACGGCGTCACGGCCGTCATCGCCGGGCCCAGCTCACCGGCCCGCACCCGCGAGCCCCTCCACGACGCTGAGCGTGCCGTCGGTCTCCAGCCCGATGCGCACACCGTGGCTGATCCGGTCGAGGGTCGAGCGCAGCCAGGCGCGGTCCCCGTCGTCGGCGGGCTCCAGCCGCATCCGCCGCGCCTGCCAGGGGAACATCCGCAGGGCGGTCGGGCGCCCCGTGTCCGCCTCCACCGAGACGAGGTAGCCGAGCCGCAGGTCGTCGCGATACTCCTCGTAGCCCGTGATGCCCTCGTAGTCGTCGATGAAGTCGCCGCAGCCATAGAGGATCAGCCTGCCTCGGTACACCTCCACGGGGCGCGGGTGGTGCGAGGAGTGCCCGTGGACGATGTCGACGCCGCCGTCGACCAGTGCGCGCGCGAAGCGCGTCTGCTCGCGGGGGACGAGATAGCCCCAGTTGGAGCCCCAGTGCACCGACACGACCACGATGTCACCCGGCCGCTTGTCGCGCCGCACCCGCTGGACGACAGCCTCGGCTGCCGACGCCGACAGCTCGCGGGCGTACGCGACACCGGAGCGGTCCGTGGTCGCGGCCCAGTCGGGCGGGACGCCGCTGGACAGTGTGCCGAGGGCGAAGACCAGGATACGGCCGCCGGGCCCGACAGGAAGGGCCGCGGGCGCGTCGGCCTCGTCGGCGTCACACCCCGCACCCACGGTCCGCAGGCCCGCGGCGGCGAGTGAGTCCAGGGTTTCCTCCAGGCCCGGACGGCCGAAGTCCAGCACATGGTTGTTGGCCAGGACACACACGTCGGGCCGGGCCACCGTCAGGGCGGGCAGATTGGCCGGATGCATGCGGTAGTGGACCGCCTTTCCCGGCACGAACGCGTCGCTGCGCGTGACGGACGTCTCCAGGTTCACGATCCGGGCGTCCGGCACGACCTCCTCCAGCAGCCGCAGCGCCTCGCCCCACGGCCAGGCGGGGTGGACCGGTGCGGGGATGGGACCGCTGACCGCCTCGGCCAGTTCCACGTACGACCGGGCATCCGTGACGTAACCCTCGCGCAGTTCCGGGCTTCCGGGGTGCGGAAGGATCTGGTCGACGCCGCGCCCGAGCATCACGTCACCGCAAAGGAACAGCGTCACCACGCCGCCGCCCATACACCCACCCTAGGCGACCGTGGGCGGCATCTTCCCGGCATGGTCCAGCCCAGGGCCTGTGTGAACAGGTCCGGCGCGAGGAGAGGCTCCGGCCGGTGGGATTCACTCCGCGCAAGGTGAACTTGTTCAGACACCTTTTCTCCATGAGGGGATCGCGAGAAGTTCCCCCGGCCGTACCGGCAGGCACCCTACAGTCGCTCTGTCATGTACGCGATCGAACAATCGGTCACGGTCCGGGGACTACCCACTTCACCAGGAGAGCGCATGGTCTCGCGTCGTACAGCTACCGCCCTCACCTCCGGAGCGGCAGCTCTGCTGCTCGGCTTCAGCGGCTACGCGGCCCCCGCCGCGAGCGCCGCCACCGGCACGGCCACCGGCCTCTCGGTGTTCGCCTGGAACGTCGATCTCGGCACCGCGATCGTCGACAGCACCCAGAACGAGAAGGCGGCGCAGCGCACCCCGACCATCGAGTCGATCATCCGCAAGCACAGCGCGGACGTGGTGGTACTGGACGAGGACTTCAACAACAGCTCGACCGCCGACATCACCGGCAAGCTCGCCGATCTCTACCCGTACCACACCCCCGTCGTCGGCCAGACCTGCTCCGGCGGCGGCTGGACGGGTATCAGCGGTGACTGTTCCAACTCGTGGTTCGTCATCAACGGCGGCACCATGATCCTGTCCAAGTACCCGATCACCGCCCAGTACGCCCACGTCTTCAGCAACTCCACCTACGGCACGTGGGACTACCACGCCAACAAGGGCGCGGCGCTGGTGCAGATCGACAAGGACGGTGTGAAGAGCTGGGTGGTCGGCACCCACCTGCAGGCCGACGAGTCCGACACCTCCACGGACACCACGCAGTCCACCCGGCTCGCCCAGCTCGGCGAGATACGCACCTGGGTGGACGGCATCGCCGGCTCGACCGCGCCGGTGCTGATCGGCGGAGACCTGAACGTGGAGTACTACGGCGGCCAGGCGCGCGGTGACTACACCAACGCCCAGACCGCGGTGAACGGTGTGCTCGGCACCCCGGCCACCGACGCCGGTCAGACCCTGAGGACCATGGACTGCCCGGTCGCCTCCTGGTGCCAGTACATGTCGGGCGTCGAGTCCTTCCCGAAGGACTACCGGGACGACCTCGACTACCTCGGCTATCTCAACGCGCCGGGCCGCCCGACGCCGGCCGCGATGTCCACCGTCAAGGTCGACTTCGACCCCCAGTCCGGCTGGACCACGGGCCAGACCGACACCAACGCTCCCAGCGACCACTACCCCGTCGAGGCGACCTTCCAGCTCGGCTGACGGCGCGTGAGTCCGACCGGCCGGACAGCGGGGAACCCCCGGGACCACGACCCGGGGGTTCCCGGCCCCGCGGGAGGCGCGAGGACGCGCGGCGGCCGGGCGGAACTTTTCGCCCAAACTGATGGTCGATACGCTGCCGAAGTGGGTCTGGATCACACCTCGCTGTCCTCCCTGGCCGCCCTCGGCGACGCCACGCGCCGCAGCATGTTCGAGTTCATCGGGCAGGCGCGGCGACCGGTGACCCGCGAGGAGGTCGCCGACAGCCTGGGCATTTCCCGCAAACTCGCGGCCTTCCACCTGGACAAGCTGGTGGCTGCGGGTCTGCTCCAGTCCGGCGTCGAACAGCCCGCGGGGATCCGCAAGGTGGGCCGCCGGCCCAAGGTGTACGAACCGGTGGCCGCGGCGATCGCCGTGCACATCCCCGAGCGCCGCTACGAGATGCCGGCGGACGTCCTCACCGAGGCCGTACTGACCGAGACGCAGGGGGAATCGGCCCGCGATGCCGCACTGCGGGTCGCCTACCGGCGAGGGGAGACGCTGGGCGGTGCCGAACGCGAGCGCGTACGCCCCGGGCGGCTCGGCGCCGAGCGGGAACTGAGCGTGGCCGCGCAGGCCCTCGAGGACTTCGGCTTCGAGCCGGAGCGCACCGCACCCGCCCTGGTACGACTGCGCAACTGCCCCTTTCATCCTCTGGCCGCCAAGGCACCGGAGCTGATCTGCCGCGTCAACCAGGCGTTCCTCGCGGGCTACCTGAACGGCCTGGGCAGCGACAGGACCGCGGCGGTGCCGGCTCCACAACCCGATGCGTGCTGTCGAACTGCGCGGGGAGGACACGGCCGGAGACACACCGGCGACGGAGACGGCCTGCGAGAGGTGAGCGACGCTCCCCGGGCGAGGTGCCGGCCGGCACCCCGGCCCTCCGTCCGCTCCGTCTCGCCGTCCCTGCGACGCATCCCCGAACCCCTGGGCGCAGGACGGGTGTTGGGACACATGGGTTGTGCGGTGAATGATCCACGCCTTGGCATGCCTACGCGGAAAGACAGACACGACTCATGGCCGACCCCGCGACGACGCCCGAGACGGCGATGGGCCAGAAGATCGACATATCGGTGCCGCACTCCGCCCGGATCTGGAACTACTGGCTCGGCGGCAAGGACAACTACCCCGTCGACGAGGAGGCCGGCGACGCCTACACCGCGGTCTTCCCGGCATCGTCACCATCGCCCGCAGCAGCCGTGCCTTCCTGCGCCGCAACATCACCTTTCTGGTCCGGGAGGCGGGGATCCGGCAGTTCCTGGACGTCGGCACCGGCCCGCCGACCGCCGAGAACACGCATGAGGTCGCCCAACGGCTCGCCCCCGAGGCGCGGATCGTCTACGTCGACAACGACCCGATGGTCCTGGCGCACGCCCGCGCCCTGCTCTACTCCTCCCCCGAGGGCGCGACCGCCTACATCGATGCCAACGTGGCCGCCCCGGAACGCATCCTCGAGGCCGCCGCCGAGACGCTGGACCTCGGCCGCCCCGTCGCGCTCATCCTCAGCAACATCCTGGGACACGTGGCCGACTACGATCAGGCCTGCTCCATCGCCAACCGCCTGATGGCCGCCCTGCCGTCGGGCAGTTACCTCTCCGTCAACGACGGCTCGCGCGGCATCGACCCGGTCTTCGAGCAGGCCCAGGACGCCTATGACGACAGCGGCGCCGTCCCGTACAACCTGCGTACGGCCGACGAGATCACCGGGTTCTTCGACGGCCTGGAACTGATCGACCCCCGCGTCGTCCCGGTCACCCAGTGGCGCCCGGAGCCCGGTTCCCCCGCCCCGGAGGTCGTCGCCGAGCACGGCGGCCTCGCCCGGAAGCCGTAGCCCATAGGCGGGGCGTGAAGAGGCGGGCGTAGCTGTTCACAGCCGCGGCGGGCCCGCCTCGATGCGGCGCAGCACCGGTGCCAGACGGTCCAGGTCGGGGCCGGTCTGGATCTGGCGCTCGTCCCACCAGGTGGCGCCGGCGTCGCGGAGCGGGCCGATCACGTCCCTGGCCCTGGCCGGGTCCGGGGGCGTGGCACCGCCGAGCACGAACTCGAAGGGGCGCTCGGTTGCGGCCGTACGCTGCTCGCGCACATAGGCGACCAGTTCCCGCACCTCCGCCGCATCCGGTACGTACCCATGGCGGGCCGTCTCGAAGAGCGGCACCGCGCCGTCCCACCGCGCCGCTCGGCGCATGGGCGGGCGGCGCGGCCAGAACCCGCCGATCCACACCGGCGGGCCGGGCCGCTGCACGGTGGCGGGCACCAGCGTCACGTCCCGCACCTCGTAGTGCCGTCCGTGATGGTCCACGGGCTCGCCGGACCAGAATCGCCGCACCAGCTCCAGTCCCTCGTCCAGCCGCTCGGCGAGGAGGCGCGGATCGGTGGCGTCGCCGAAGCTGCGGTACTCGTCCTCGATCGGACCTCCCAGGCCGGCGGCGAAGATCACCCGGCCGCCGCTGAGGTGGTCCAAGGTGGCCACCTGGCGGGCGAGTTGCTGCGGACGGTACCGCGGGACCGGCGTCAGCAGGGTGCCCAGCCGGATCCGGGAGGTCGACAGCGCGGCGGCGGTCAGCAGCATCCAGGGGTCCCCGAAGGGACGGCCCTGGTGCTGTCGGTGCAGTACGTGATCCCAGACGAACAGCCCGTCCCAGCCCGCCTCTTCGGCGGTGGCCGCCACGGTCGCCACGTTGCGGGGATCGGCGAAGTCACCGAAGTTGGGGATGTTGATGGAAAACCGCATCCCAGCAGGATGGGCACCCGGCGGTGGATGGGCAATCGGGTTTTCGCCCAGGCGAGTTGGAGCCCGGCCGGCTCGGCGTACGGCAGCGGCACGTGCCGCGGGTCGTGCCCGGTGTCTCAGAGTTGCGGGACGGTGGTGCCGCCGCCTGCCTTGACCGCGTCCACGGCAGCCTGGTGCAGTTGCCGGCTGTGCACCTCGGAACGACAGGGTACGGGGCTTCCGCTGAGGGTGAACCATTCGGAGGTGCCCGTGTACTGCACCGCCACGTCGGCCTCGTTGCCGTCCCAGGTGGTGTGGACGGTCAGGTCGCCGACGACGATCCCCGCCTCCTCGGTGCGCGCGCCGCCCCGGCCGGTGAAGACCCCGGGGGTGGTCCATGATGCCCAGACCATGACGTCAGCCTTCCTCTCTGGGTCAGCGGCCCCATGAGCGGAACCGCTACGGAATGACGATTCCGCGTCGCTGTGCGGGGCGGCGAGGCGGCAGCCCGTCCAGGGTGGCCCGTGCGGGACTCCGGCTGGCGGACCCGGCGCGGGTGTGCAGGCCTGCGGCGGCCGCCACGTAGTCCCGGGCCGTGAGCAGGCCGACCAGCCGTCCGCGGGGATCCGTGACCGGCAGGGCGTCGAGGTGTTCCTCGGTCATCACGGCTGCCGCGCGCAGAACCGACTCCTCGGGGTGGACCGTGACGGTCCGGCGGGCGTGGACGAGCTCGCGCACCTTGCGGCAGGACAGCGTCGCGGCCGCGGCAGCGCAGGCCACCGCGAGTTCGGCACGGTCCAGCAGTCCGGCGCAGCAGCCGTCCCCACGGACCACCGGGAGGTGAGGCTGCTCGGACCTCTCCATGACCTCCCAGGCCATCAGCACGCTCTCGTCGTCACCGACCGAGTACGGGGCGGCATCCATGAGACTCCGCACCGAGAGTTGCTCGTTCACGACTGCCTCCTCGTGCCGCGCGTCCGGCCCGGTCATCCCTCTCCTGCGGCGCTGGTGTCGCTCGCCGCGCTTCTTTCACGCTCGTTGGACAGGCGGCCCCTGTCAATTGGGCCACATGGCCCCACCGCGGACCATTGGCCCCACGCTCGGCCCCGCGTACGGGGCCACTCGGCCCAGCCTCGGTGGAGAGCCCACGACGACCCCCTGCGCGGGCTCAGGCGGGCTCCGGTACGACGGCCACCGGGCAGGCGGCGTGGTGGAGGCCGGCAGGGCCTCGCGGGCCGGGCCCTCCACCGTACGCGGCCGGGTCCGCAACCAGGCCGGGGCCTCCCGCAGCGCCTCCTCCACCGCCTCGATGGCCCGGCGCTCCTGGAAGCGGCCCGGTTCGCCGATGACCAGCAGACTCCCCGTGCTCACGGGCACGGGTCCGTGCCAGGCCCGTACGGCCTCCAGGGCAAGCCCGCGCAGCAGGGCCCCCTCGACCGCGTACCGCGCGGCGGCCGACCCGGCCGGCTTCTCGCGCACGCCCAGGACGATCCCGCCGCCCGTGCCGGAGCGCATACCTGTGGGAGTGCTACGAAGGCACAGCCCTGGCCCACGGCTCCGGGAAGTGGCGCGTACACCAGCCGGAGCGACGCCCCGCGCAGGGCCGCCTCGTCGGACGCCAGTGGCGGTCAGCCGTGGGCGACGACCGCGACAGGGGCGGCGATGTGGTGGATGGCGGCGTGCACGACATGGCCGATGCGGGCGCCGAACGAGCCGGTACGGATGCGCCGGCCGACGACGGCCAGCGAGGCGTCGCGGGAGCCCTCGACGAGGTTCTGTGCGGCGCTGCCGCTCCGGCTCGCCTCGATCACCTCGACGTCCGGGAACTTCTGCCGCCAGGGGCGCAGCACCTTGCTCAGCAGGTCGGCCTGTCCGTGCGCGAGCGCGTCGTACAGCTCGGCGTCATCGGAGAAGCGGTAGAAGGAGGGCGGCGGCTCGGGCCGGCTGTGGACGACCCGCAGGGGGGCGTCGCGGCGTGCGGCGGCGTCGAAGGCGAACTCCAGCACGGTGTCGTGCGGATCGTCGATGTCGAGACCGAGCACGACCGGCCCGACGGGCGCCGCGGCGGACGCCGCGCCCGCGCGATGGGACCCGTGCTCGTCCTGCTCCCCCGCCCGCACCAGCACCACCGGAAGCTCGGCGCGGGCCACGACGGCCAGACTCACCGAGCCGGCCATGAACCCGCCGATCCCACCGAAACCCCGTGAGCCCAGCACCAGCAGTTCGGCGAAGCCCGCCGCCTCGCACAGGACGTCGGCGACCGTTCCCGTGAGCTGCTCGATGACCACCGTGATGCCCGGGTGACACAGCTGGATGACTTCCGCGCACTCCCGCATCATCTGATCGGCCCAGTGCTGGTACCTCTCCGGGGCCGGCAACGGGTTCTCGGCCAGACACCTGGGCACCGGCTCCCTGACATACACGATCTTCAGCGGCACGCCGCGCAGCAGCGCCTCGCGCGCCGCCCACTCGGCCGCCGCCCGGCTCTCGGGTGAGCCGTCGATGCCTGCCGTGACGGTTCCGGACATGGTCTCCGCCTCCAGGGTGAGGGTTCCGTCTTCAGGCTGGCGCTGTGGTGGGGGCGGCATCAGGGGCCACATGACCCCCGCGGGAGCCGACCGACCCCAGGACCGGGGCCCGGTACGGCGGCAGGACCGGGGGCCGGGCGGCCCCTGGCCCGTCCTGCCGCCACCGGCACACCCTGGAAGAAACGGCACACCCACCGAGGCCCGCACGGAGGTCACCATGTACGGCACCTCGCGCATCGTCAGCGATGTCATGAGCCAGACCGTCGCCGCCGTGGGGCCGCGTGCTCCCTTCAAGGAGATCGTGCAGCTGATGCAGGACTGGCAGGTCAGCGCCCTGCCCGTGATCGAGGGCGAGGGCCGGGTGGTCGGCGTGGTCTCCGA
>NZ_JBSFJZ010000057.1:14965-51381 GCF_053598315.1 Streptomyces sp. NPDC001153 | reverse complement strand
ACGACCAGCACCCCGCACACCCCCCTGCACCACACCCGCAGCCGACCGGCCCTCCACGAACGCGCTCAGACCCGCCAGCAACTCCTCCCGGTCCGTGCCGATCACCGCGAGGCGGCGGTCCATGGCGGCGCGGTCGGTGACCAGGGAGTGGGCGATGTCCAGGGCGCGCAGGGCGGGGTCGTTCGTCAGGTGCGTGCGCAGGCGCTCGGCCTGTGCGCGCAGGGCCTCGTCCGTCTTCGCGGACAGCACCCACGGCACGACGGGGAGGTCGTGCCCGGCGGACGGCTGCTCGGCGACGGCGGGTTCCGGGGCCTGTTCGATGATGACGTGGGCGTTGGTGCCGCTGATGCCGAAGGAGGAGATGCCCGCACGGCGCGGACGCCCCGTCTCCGGCCACGGACGGGACTCGGTCAGCAGCCGGACGTTGCCCTCCGACCAGTCCACCTGGTGCGTGGGCTCATCGACGTGAAGGGTCTTGGGCAGCACACCGTGACGGATCGCCTCGACCATCTTGATGATGCCCGACACACCCGCCGCCGCCTGCGTGTGCCCCATGTTCGACTTGATCGACCCCAGCCACAACGGCTGATCCTCCGGACGATCCTTCCCGTACGTCGCCAGCAGCGCCTGCGCCTCGATCGGGTCACCCAGAGTGGTACCCGTACCGTGCGCCTCCACCGCGTCCACGTCGGTGGTGCTCAAGCCCGCCTGAGCCAGTGCCTGCCGGATGACCCGGCGCTGGGAGGGGCCGTTGGGGGCCGTGAGGCCGTTGCTGGCGCCGTCCTGGTTGAGGGCGGTGCCGCGGACCACGGCGAGGACGGGGTGGCCGTTGCGGCGGGCGTCGGACAGGCGCTCGACGAGCAGCATGCCCACACCCTCGCCCCACGCGGTGCCGTCCGTGGAGTCGGCGAACGACTTGCACCGGCCATCGGGAGCCAGCCCCCGCTGCCGGCTGAACTCCACGAACGCCTCCGGCGTCGCCATCACCGCCACACCACCGGCCAGCGCCAGCGAGCACTCCCCCGACCGCAACGCCTGCGCCGCGAGATGCAACGCCACCAACGACGACGAACAGGCCGTGTCGATGGTGACGGCCGGTCCCTCGAAACCGAAGACGTACGAGACGCGGCCGGAGGCGATGGCGCCGGTGCCGCTGTTGGCGGCGTAGTCGTGGTACATCATCCCGGCGAAGACACCGGTGGCCGAGCCCTTCAGCGTGGCCGGGTCGATGCCGGCCCGCTCGATCGCCTCCCAGGCGGTCTCCAGCAGCAGCCGCTGCTGCGGGTCCATGCCGAGGGCTTCGTTCGGGCTGATGCCGAAGAAGGCCGGGTCGAAGTCGGCGGCGTCGTGCAGGAAGCCGCCGTGCTTGACATAGCTGGTGTTGGGACGCTCCGAGGCGGGGTCGTACAGCTCGTCGATGTTCCAGCCGCGGTTGGTCGGGAACTCCGACACCGCGTCCACCCCGTCGGCTACCAGCCGCCACAGGTCCTCCGGCGTCTCCACCCCGCCCGGGTAACGGCAGCTCATCCCGACGATGACGATCGGGTCGTCGTCGGTGCCGACGGCGGCGGGAAGGGCGGCCGGGGCGTCCGCGTCCTGGCCGGACAGTTCCTCCAGGAGGTGGCGGGCCACGTCGGCGGGGCTCGGGTAGTCGAAGACGAGGGTGGCGGGCAGCCGCAGACCGGTGTCGTCGTTCAGGCCGTTGCGCAGTTCGACGGCGGCCAGGGAGTCGACGCCGAGTTCCCGGAAGGCCCGCTGGGGGTCGACGGCCCCGGCGTCGGGGAAGCCGAGGACGACGGCGGCCCGGCTGAGGACCAGTTCGAGCAGGACCGTCAGGCGCTCCTCCTCCGGCAGCGAGGCGAGCCGGTGCTTGAGGGTGCCGGCCTCGGTCCTGGGCGTTCCGGCGCTGCGGCGGCGCCGGGTTGCGCCGGGCACCAGCGCGCGGAGCAGCGCGGGGGTGTCCTCGCCCTGGGAACGCAGCGCCGCCAGGTCGAACTTGACGGGGACCAGGGTGGGTTCGGTGCTGCGCTGGGCGGCGTCGAAGAGTGCGAGCCCCTCCTCGGGGGCGAGGGGGTGGATGCCGCCCTGGGAGATGCGGCCGCGCTCCGTCTCGTCGAGGGTGTCGGCCATGCCTCCGGCCCACAGGCCCCAGGCGAGGGACTTGGCGGGCAGGCCGTTGGCCTTGCGGTGCGCGGCGAGGGCGTCCAGGAAGGCGTTCGCGGCGGCGTAGTTGCCCTGGCCGGGGGCGCCCAGGGTGCCGGAGCCGGAGGAGAAGAGCACGAACGCGGTGAGGTTCTTGTCCGCGGTCAGCTCGTGCAGGTTCAGGGCCGCGTCCACCTTCGGACGCAGCACCCTGTCCACCCGCTCCGGGGTGAGGGAGGCGATCACACCGTCGTCCAGGACACCGGCCACATGCACGACCCCCGACAGGTCGACCCCGCCGAGGAGGGCTGCCAGTGTCTCGCGGTCGGCCGCGTCACAGGCGGCGACGGTGACCTCGGCGCCCAGGCCGGTCAGCTCCTCGATCAACTCCCGTGCCCCGGGCGCCTGTTCACCCCGGCGGCTGGTCAGCAGCAGTCTGCGGACGCCGTACTCGGTGACCAGGTGCCGGGCGAAGAGACGGCCCAGGGTGCCGGTCGCACCGGTCACGAGGACCGTGCCCTCGGCGGAGAAGGCCGGGGACTCGTCCGGCGCGAGCGGTGTGCGGGCCAGCCGGGCGCCGTGGGCCGTGCCGCCGCGCACCACGACCTGCGGTTCGCCGGTCGCCAGCGCCAGCGCGACGGCCGCGTCCGTGTCGGTGTCCGTGTCGGTGTCCGTGTCGGTGTCGACCAGGACGAAACGGTCGGGGTCCTCGGCCTGCGCCGAGCGGACCAGGCCCCAGACGGCGGCACCGGCCAGGTCGGAGACGTCCTCACCCGGCAACGCGACCGCACCCCGCGTGAGGAACACCAGCCGGCCCTCGGCGGACTGCAGCCGGCCGAGCGCCTCGTGGACCGCGGAACGCACCGCCTGCGCGTCGGTCCCCGGAACACCGGTGACGACCGTGACGGGCTCCTGGCCGCCGGACGGGGCGGCCGGGAGCGGGATCCACTCGACGTGGTGGAGGGAGTCCTGGAAACCGGCCCGGGCGGCGGCCAGCTGCTCCTCGGTGATCTGTCGCAGCACCAGGGACTCGACGGTGGCCACCGGACGCCCCTCGACGTCGGCGAGGGCGAGGGAGACCCCCGAACCGGTCGGCGTCAGCCGCACACGTACGGCGGCGGCTCCCGCCGCGTGCAGGGTGATACCGGACCAGGCGAAGGGCAGGGCCGCCTGGCCGCCGGTCACACCGGTGAAGCTGACGGCGTGCAGGGCCGCGTCGAGCACGGCGGGGTGGAGGCCGAGCCGCTCGGCATCCCGGTGGCCGCTCTCGGGGAGGGCGACCTCCGCGTACACGGTGTCACCGTCGCGCCAGGCGGCCTTGAGGGACTGGAAGACCGGACCGTACTGGAGGCCGAGTCCGGCGAGGTCCGCGTAGAGGCCGGTCACGTCGACGGCCTCGGCGCCCGGCGGCGGCCACTGGGTCAGGTCGAAGCGGCCCTGGTCGGCGCCCGGTGCCAGCACACCGGCGGCGTGCCGGGTCCAGGCGGCGTCCGGGGCGGGGCGGGAGTGGACGGTCAGCGACCGGATACCGGAGGCGTCGGGGGCGCCCACGGCGACCTGCACCTGCACCGACCCGCGCTCGGGCAGCGCGAGGGGTGCCTCCAGCGTCAGCTCCTCCAGGACGTCACAGCCGACCTGGTCGCCGGCCCGGACGGCCAGTTCGACGAATCCGGTGCCGGGGAAGAGGACGGTGCCGCCCACCACGTGGTCGGCGAGCCACGGCTGGGCCGACGTGGAGAGCCGACCAGTGAGCACCACACCGTCGCTGTCGGCCAGCGTCACGGCGGCGCCGAGCAGCGGATGGTCGGCGGCGTCGAGTCCGGCGGAGGACACGTCACCGGCGCCGTTCTCCGGGGTGATCCAGTAGTGGCCGCGCTGGAAGGCGTACGTCGGCAGTTCGACCCGGCCGGCGCCGTGGCCGGCGAAGACGGCCGCCCAGTCCACGGTCACACCGCGCACGTGCAGGTGCGCCACGGCGGTGAGGACGGCGGTGGTCTCGGCGCGGTCCTTGCGCAGCGCGGCCGTCAGCACGGCCGTCTCCGACTCGACCGACTGCTGCGCCATGGCGGTCAGCACACCGTCCGGCCCCACCTCCAGGAAGCGGGTCACTCCCTCCGACTCCAGCACCTTCACCGCGTCCGCGAACCGGACCGCCTCACGGACATGGCGGACCCAGTACTCCGGGTCGGACAGCTCGTCGGTGACGAGGGCACCGGTCAGGGTCGACACGATCGGGACCGCAGGCGTGCCGTACTCCAACTCCGCTGCGATCGCCCGGAATTCGTCGAGCATCGGGTCCATCAGCGGGGAGTGGAAAGCGTGCGAGACCTTCAGACGGGTCGTCTTACGGCCCTCCGCCTCGAAGTGCGCCTTGATCCGCAGCGCCTCCGCCTCCACACCGGAAACCACCACCGCCTGCGGGCCGTTCACGGCCGCGATACCGACACCATCCACCAGCAGCGGACGGACCTCGTCCTCGGTGGCCTGGACGGCGACCATCGCGCCGCCCTCCGGCAGCGCCTGCATCAAACGGCCGCGAGCCACGACCAGCCTCGCCGCATCGGCGAGGGACAGCACCCCGGCCACATGCGCGGCGGCGAACTCACCGATCGAGTGACCGGCCAGATAGTCGGGCCTGATGCCCCACGACTCCACCAGCCGGAACAGCGCCACCTCGACCGCGAACAGGGCCGGCTGGGTGAACTCCGTACGGCTCAACCGCTCCGCGTCCTCACCCCACACGACCTCCTTGAGGGGCAGGTCGATCACATCCAGGACCGCGTCGAAGGCCTCGGCGAACACCGGGAAGGCCTCGTACAGCTCCCGGCCCATCCCGACCCGCTGCGCCCCCTGACCCGTGAACAGGAACGCCGTCAGGCCGTCGGCGATGGTGCCGTGCACGGTTTCGGGGCGGTTGTCGCCCTGGGCGAGGGCCGTGAGGGCGGTGACGGCCGAGGCGCGGTCGGCGGACAGGACGACCGCGCGGTGTTCCAGTGCGGTGCGGGCGGTGGCCAGGGAGTGGCTGAGGTCGAGGGGGCTGAGGTCGCCGCGCTCGGCGATATGGGCGCCGACCCGCTCGGCCTGTGCGCGCAGGGCGTCGGCGCTGCGGGCGGAGACCAGCCAGGGCAGGGGGGTGCCGGCCGGCCAGGGGGCGGGGGCGGCCTCTTGGGTGGCGTTGTCGTCGGTGTTGTTGGCCTCGGTGTTGTTGTCCTGGACGGGTGCGGGAGCCGGGGGTTCCTCCAGGATGAGGTGGGCGTTGGTGCCGCTCACGCCGAACGCGGAGACGGCGGCGCGACGCGGGTGCTCGCCGCGGGGCCAGTGGCGGGCCTCGGTCAGCAGCTTGACGTTGCCCGCGCTCCAGTCGACGTGGGTGGAGGGCCGGTCGATGTGCAGGGTCTGCGGCATGGTCTCGTGCCGCATGGCCATGACCATCTTGATGATGCCGCCGACACCGGCCGCGGCCTGCGCGTGCCCGATGTTCGACTTCAGCGAGCCCAGCCACAGCGGGCGCTCCTCGGGGCGGCCCTGACCGTAGGTGGCCAGCAGCGCCTGCGCCTCGATCGGGTCGCCCAGGGTGGTGCCGGTGCCGTGGCCCTCCACCAGGTCGAGCTGGGTGGCGGAGATCCCGGCGGCGCTGAGCGCCTCGCGGATGACGCGCTGCTGGGAGGGGCCGTTGGGGGCGGTGAGGCCGTTGCTGGCGCCGTCCTGGTTGATCGCGGAGCCCTTGACGACGGCGAGGACGGGGTGGCCGTGGGCGCGGGCGTCGGAGAGGCGTTCCAGGACGAGGATGCCGGCGCCCTCGGCCCAGCCGGTGCCGTCGGCGGCGTCCGCGTAGGCCTTGGGGCGGCCGTCGGCGGCGAGGCCGCCCTGCCGGGCCATGCCGATGAAGGGCCCGGGCGTCGACATCACCATGACGCCGCCGGCGAGCGCGAGGG
Organism: Streptomyces sp. NPDC001153; assembly: GCF_053598315.1. Lineage (NCBI taxonomy): Bacteria > Bacillati > Actinomycetota > Actinomycetes > Kitasatosporales > Streptomycetaceae > Streptomyces > Streptomyces sp. NPDC001153. The sequence continues at coordinate 45,304 of NZ_JBSFJZ010000057.1, read as the reverse complement.
TGCACTCGCGTTCGCGCAGCGCCTGGGCGGCGAGGTGGACGGCCACGAGCGAGGAGGAGCAGGCGGTGTCGACGGTGACCGCGGGGCCCTCGAGGCCGAGGGTGTAGGAGACGCGGCCGGCGATGACGGCGGCGACAGCCGCGGTGCCCATGAAGGGGCCGGCCGCCTCGGGGGCGGTGTTGAGCAGATCGCCGTAGTCCTGGAAGCCGGAGCCGGCGAAGACGGCCACCTGGCCGCCGCGCACCTTGTCGGCGGGGATGCCGGCCCGCTCCAGCGCCTCCCAGGACAGTTCGAGCATGAGCCGCTGCTGGGGGTCCATGGCGACGGCTTCGCGCGGCGAGATGCCGAAGAAGGCGGGGTCGAACTCGGCGGCGCCGTCGATGAATCCGCCGCGGCGCGCGAAGTCGAGGTCGTCGACGGAGTCCAGGTTCCAGCCGCGGTCGGCCGGGAAGGGGCCGACCGCGTCGACCCCGTCGGCCACCAGCCGCCACAGTTCCTCGGGGGAGGCGACCCCGCCCGGGTAGCGGCAGCTCATGCCGACGATTGCGATCGGGTCCTGTTCCCTGGCCTCGTACTCCTGGAGCCTGCGACGGGTCTGGGCCAGGTCGGCCGTGACCCGCTTGAGGTACTCGAGGAGCTTCTGATCGTCAGCCATCTGCCCGCCTCGCAACATCCTTTGGGGTACGCCTGATTCGGTGGTTCGGGTCATGCTCGGGTGGTGCCACTGGTGCCACTGGTGTCACTGGTGCCGGTGGAGCGGGGCTGCTCAGGCAAGGCCGAGCTCCTTGTCGATGAAGGAGAGGACGTCGTCGACGCTCGCGTCGTCGGCGAGCTGCCCCTCCGGGGAGGGCCCGGTGGTGCCGGTGCCGGCGAGCCGGGCCGTGAGGGTCTGCAGCCGGCCGGGGATGCGGTGGCGTTCGACGTCCTCGGGCGACAGGGCCGCCAGCGTCTCCTCCAGCCGGTCGAGTTCGGCGAGGACGGCCATGACGCCGCCGCCGTCGGTGTCCGGGCACAGTTCGCCGTGCAGGTGGGCGGCGAGCGCGGCCGGCGTGGCGTGGTCGAAGACCAGGGTGGCCGACAGCTTCAGGCCGGTCGCGGCGGACAGGGCCCGCTTGAGGTCCGTGGCGGCCACGGAGTCGAAGCCGTGGTCGGTGAAGGGCCGGGCCGGGTCCAGGTCCGCCGGGTCGTCGTAGCCGAGCAGCGCGGCCACGTGGGTGCGGACGAGGTCCAGGACGGCCCTGCCCTGCTGGGCCCGGGGCAGGTCCCCCAGCCGGGCGGCGAAGTCCGGCGCGTCCACGCCCGTGCCGCCGTCCCCGGCGGCCGCCGTCAGCGCGGCCCGGGCCTCGGGCAGCGCGCCGATCAGCGGGCGGGGGCGGGCCATGGTGTAGACGGGGGCGAAGCGCGCCCAGTCGATGTCGGCGACGACGAGGTGGGTCAGGTCGCGGTCGAGGATGCGGCCGAGGGCGGCGACGGCGAGGCCGGGGTTCATCGGCGGGGTGCCGATCCGGGCGAGGGCCGCACCGAGTTCGGCGTCGACCATGCCGCCGTCCCACGATCCCCAGGCGACGGAGGTCGCGGTGACACCGCGGGTCCGGCGGGCGCGGGCGAGCGCGTCCAGGGCGGCGTTGGCGCTGCCGTAGGCGGCCTGTCCGGTGCTGCCCCAGACCGCGGATCCGGAGGAGAACAGTACGAAGGCGTCCAGCGGGCGGTCGCCGAGCAGCTCGTCGAGGTGCCGGGCGCCGGCCACCTTGGCGTCGGCGACGGCCGCGAACTCCGCCAGGGTCAGGTCGGACAGCGGGGCGATGCGCTGCATGACGCCGGCCGCGTGCACGACCGCGGTCAGCGGCGACTCCTCGGGGACCGACTCCAGCAGGCGGCACACCGCCTCGCGGTCGGCGACGTCGCACGCCTCGACGGTGACCCGGGTTCCGCGTTCGGCCAGTTCGGCGACGAGCGCGGCGACGCCTTCCGCGTCCGGCCCCCGCCGGCTGGTCAGCAGCAGGTGTTCGGCGCCCCGGTCGGCGAGCAGCCGGGCGACGTGAGCGCCGAGGCCTCCGGTTCCCCCGGTGATCAGCGTGGTGCCGCGGGGCTTCCAGGAGCGGACCGGTGGCCGGCCGGCGAGTGCCGTACGGACCATGCGGCGGCCGAGCACCCGGTCGCCGCGCACGGCGAGCTGGTCCTCGTCGCCGGGTGCGGCGAGCACCTGGCACAGCAGTCGTACGGCGTCGGCGTCCACGGTGGCGGGCAGGTCGACCAGGCCTCCCCAGCGTTCGGGCAGGTCGAGGCCGAGGGCGGAACCGAGGCCCCATACCGCCGCCTGTGCGGGATCGGCCGTGCCGTTGCCGGGGCCGGCGGCGACCGCCTGGGCGGTGACGCACCACAGGGGGGCGCCGATCCCGGCGTCCTCCAGGGCCTGTACCAGGGTGACCGTGGAGGCGGTGCCGCGGGACACGGAACCGTGCCGGGGATGCGGGCGGTTGTCGAGGGCGAGCAGGGAGAGGGTTCCGGCGAGGTTGGTGTAGGCGCGCAGCTGCCCGGCGAGGGCCTCCCGGTTCTGCTCGCCGACCTCCAGCCGTACCGTCCACACGCCCTGCGCGGCCAGCCCCTCGCTGACGGCACGCACGCGCGGCTCGTCGGTGCAGCCCTCGGGTACGGCGAGCAGCCAGGTGCCGTCGGGGGTGGTGCGCTCGGCGGAGGGCAGGGTGGCGGGCTGCCAGTCGACGCGGTAGCACCAGGAGTCGGTGCGGGTCTCGTCGCGCTGCCGGTGACGCCAGTCCCGCAGGGCGGGCAGCACCTCGCCCAGCAGGGGTGCCGGTACGCCGATCCGGTCGGCCAGGGTGTCGGCGTCCGCCCGTTCCAGCGTGTTCCACGCGGCGGTGTCGACGGCGTCCGGGGTGACGAGCGCGGTGCTGACGGCCGTCTCCGGGTCGCGCCAGTACCAGCGGCGCTGGAAGGCGTAGGTGGGCAGGTCGACCAGCCGGGCTCCGCGTCCGGCGAAGAAGGCCCGCCAGTCGACGGTGACGCCCCGGCAGTGGGCCTGGGCGAGACCGGTGACCAGTTCGGTCTCCTCTTCACGCTCGCGGCGCAGCAGCCCGATGAAGGCGCCCTCGGCGGACTGCGGCCCCATCGCGGACAGGGCCGCGTCCGGACCGAGTTCGAGGTACGTGGTGACGCCCTTGTCGGCCAGCACCTTCACCGCGTCGGCGAAGCGGACGGCCTCGCGGACGTGGCGGACCCAGTACTCCGGGTCGGTCAGCTCGTCCGTCACCGGGGTGCCGGTGAGGGTGGAGACGACCGGGATGGTGGGGCTGCCGTACTCCAACTCCCTTGCGATCGCCCGGAATTCGTCGAGCATCGACTCCATCAGCGGGGAGTGGAAGGCGTGGGAGACCTTCAGGCGGGTGGTCTTACGGCCCTGCGCCTCGAAGTGCGCCTTGATCCGCAGCGCCTCCGCCTCCACACCGGAGACCACCACCGCCTGCGGGCCGTTCACGGCGGCGATGCCGATGCCGTCAGCGAGCAGGGGGCGTACTTCTTCTTCCGTCGCCTGGACGGCGACCATCGCGCCGCCCCCGGGGAGGGCCTGCATCAGCCGGCCGCGCGCGGTGATCAGCTTCGCGGCGTCGGCGAGGGACAGCACCCCGGCCACATGCGCGGCGGCGAACTCACCGATCGAATGCCCCGCCAGATAGTCGGGGGTGATGCCCCAGGACTCCAGCAGCCGGTACAGGGCGACTTCGAGGGCGAACAGGGCGGGCTGGGTGAACTCCGTACGGCTCAGCCGCTCGGTGTCCTCGCCCCAGACGACGTCCCTGAGGTTCGGGTCCAGCTCGGCCAGGACCGCGTCGAAGGCCTCGGCGAACACCGGGAAGGCGTCGTACAGCTCCCGGCCCATCCCGACCCGCTGCGCCCCCTGGCCCGTGAACAGGAACGCCGTCAGACCGTCGGGGACGACCGCGCCCTGGACGGCGCCGGGTGAGGGGCGGCCCTCGGCCAGGGCGGTCAGCCTGCGGAGCAGTTCGGTGCGGTCGGTGGCGATGACGGCGGCCCGGTCCTGCAGGGCCGTGCGCGCGGTGGCCAGGGAGTGGCCCAGGTCGAGCAGGGTGGGCGCGTCGTCGGCCTCGGCGCGGGTGAGCAGACGCCGGGCCTGGTCGCGCAGGGCGTCCGTGCCCTTCGCGGACAGCAGGACCGGGATCACCTTGGCGGTGCCGGTCGTCGGCCCGGCCGGCCCGGTCTCCTCCGGCTCGTCGGCGGTCGGGGCCTCCTCGATGATCACGTGGCCGTTGGTGCCGCTGAAGCCGAAGGAGGAGACGCCGGCCCGGCGCGGACGGCCGGGCTCGGCGGGCCACTGACGGGGCTCGGTGAGCAGCCGTACCGCTCCCTGCGTCCAGTCGACCTTGTTGCTCGGCTCGTCCACGTGCAGGGTGCGGGGCAGCACCCCGTGACGCATGGCTTCGACCATCTTGATGATCCCGCCGACACCGGCCGCGGCCTGCGCGTGCCCGATGTTCGACTTCAGCGAGCCCAGCCACAGCGGGCGCTCCTCGGGGCGGCCCTGACCGTAGGTGGCCAGCAGCGCCTGCGCCTCGATCGGGTCACCCAGCACCGTGCCGGTGCCGTGCGCCTCCACCGCGTCGACCTGGTCGGCGGTGAGCTGGGCGGAGGCCAGTGCCTCCTGGATGACCCGGCGCTGGGAGGGGCCGTTGGGGGCGGAGATCCCGTTGCTGGCACCGTCCTGGTTGACGGCGATGCCGCGGACCACGGCGAGGACGGGGTGACCGTTGGCGCGGGCGTCGGAGAGGCGCTCGACGAGCAGCATGCCCACGCCTTCACCCCAGCCGGTGCCGTCGGCGGCGTCGGCGAACGACTTGCAGCGGCCGTCGGGGGACAGACCCCGGTCCTGGCTGAAGCCGACGAAGGCGTGCGGGTGGGCCATGACGGTCGCGCCGCCCGCGAGGGCGAGGGAGCAGTCACCGGCGCGCAGCGCGCGGACCGCCAGGTGCAGGGCGACCAGGGAGGAGGAGCAGGCGGTGTCGACGGTGACCGCGGGGCCCTCGAGGCCGAGGGTGTAGGAGATGCGTCCGGAGGCGACGCTGGCCAGGCTGCCGGTGCCGCCTCCGACGAGGTAGTCGTGGTAGACCACGCCGACGTAGACGCCCGTCCTGGTCTCCTTGAGCGTGACCGGGTCGATGCCCGCCCGCTCCAGGGCCTCCCAGGCGGTTTCCAGCAGCAGCCGCTGCTGCGGGTCGGTCTCCTTGGCCTCCTTCGGGCCCATCTTGAAGAAGTCGGCGTCGAAGTACCCGGCGTCGTGGAGGAATCCGCCCTGGCGGCTGTAGGTCTTGCCGGGCTTGGCGGGCTCGGGGTCGTAGAGCGCCTCCGTGTCCCAGTCGCGGTTGTCCGGGAAGTAGGAGATGGCGTCGCGGCCGGAGTCCACCAGCTCCCACAGGTCCTCGGGCGTGCTGACGTCGCCCGGGTAGCGGCAGCTCATGGCCACGATGGCGATCGGCTCGTGGTCCTTGGACTCGGCCTCGCGCAGCCTGCGCCGGGTCTGCTGGAGATCGGACGTGGCGCGCCTGAGGTAGTCACGAAGTTTGTCGTCATTCCCCATCGCTCATGAACCAATCTCGAGGTTGTCCAGGGCCTGGAAGAGTTCGTCGTCCGAGGCCGTGGTGAAGTCGTCGTCCTGCTGTTCCTCGGCCGTCCTGCCGCGGGCGTCCCGCCAGGTACGGAGCAACGCCTCGAGCCGGGCGGTGATCCGGGCGGTGTCGCCGTTCAGCTCGGGGGCGGCGGACAGGGCCGCTTCGACACGGTCGAGTTCGGCGAGCAGCGGCTGGGCCGGTCCGGCCTCTCCCGCCGTCTCCTCCTGGAGCAGCAGCGCGGCCACGGCATGGGAGTTGGGGTGGTCGAAGGCCAGGGTGGCCGGCAGGTGGTAGCCCGTGAGGCGAGTGAGCCGCTTGCGCAGTTCGCCCGCCGCGACCGAGTCGAAGCCGAGTTCGGTGAAGGCCCGGTCGGGTTCGACGGCGTCGCCCGACTCGTGGCCGAGCACCGCGGCGACCTGGTCGCGCACCAGCGTCAGTACGGCCCGTTCCCGTTCGCCGTCGGGCAGGGCGAGGATCTCTCCCCAGCGCCCGGTGTCGGCGTCGTCGGGTTCTGCCGCGCCGACCGTGCCGCTGATGGCGACGACGCCTCCGGCGCCGGCCTCGGCGAGCCAGTAGGGGCGGCGCTGGAAGGCGTACGTCGGCAGCTCGACCCTGCCGGAGGGGTGCTCGGGGAAGTACGCCGTCCAGTCGACGGCGACACCGCGGCAGTGGGCCAGTGCGACCGCGGCCGTCAGCTCCCGCCGCTCCTCGCGGCCCCGGCGCAGCGCGGCCACGAACACGGCGTCGGCCTCGTCCGCGTCGGCCATGCAGTCGGGCCCGGTGGCGGTCAGGGCCGCGTCCGGTCCGATCTCCAGGAACGTGCCGACCCGCAGCGCCGCCAGCTGTTGCACCGCGTCGGCGAAGCGCACGGTGGCGCCGACGTGCCGGGCCCAGTACTCGGGGGTCCCGATCTCGTCCGCGTCGACGGTCGTGCCGGTGAGGGTGGAGACGATCGGGATGTTCGGGCTGCCGTACTCCAACTCCGCTGCGATCGCCCGGAATTCGTCGAGCATCGGGTCCATCAGCGGGGAGTGGAAGGCGTGCGAGACCTTCAGGCGGGTGGTCTTACGGCCCTCCGCCTCGAAGTGCGCCTTGATCCGCAGCGCTTCCGCCTCCACACCGGAAACCACCACGGCGCTCGGACCGTTGACGGCCGCGATACCGACACCATCCACCAGCAGCGGACGGACCTCGTCCTCGGTCGCCTGCAGGGCGACCATCGCGCCGCCTTCCGGCAGCGCCTGCATCAAACGGCCACGAGCCACGACCAGCCTCGCCGCATCCGCCAGCGACAGCACCCCGGCCACATGCGCGGCGGCGAACTCACCGATCGAGTGACCGGCCAGGTAGTCGGGCCTGATACCCCACGACTCCACCAGCCGGAACAGCGCCACCTCGACCGCGAACAGGGCCGGCTGGGTGAACTCCGTACGGCTCAACCGCTCCGCGTCCTCACCCCAGACGACCTCCTTGAGCGGCAGGTCGATCACATCCAGGACCGCGTCGAAGGCCTCGGCGAACACCGGGAAGGCGTCGTACAGCTCCCGGCCCATCCCGAGCCGCTGCGCCCCCTGACCCGTGAACAGGAAGGCCAGTTTGCGGCCGGAGGTGCGGGCGCGGTCGGTGACAGCGGTGGCGGGGAGGTCGCCCTCGGCGAGGGCGGTGAGGGTGCGCAGGGCTTGGTCGTGGTCTTCGGCGAGGACCGCGGCGCGGTGTTCGAAGGCGGTGCGTTCGACGGCGAGCGCACGGGCGATCTCCGGTGCACCGGCCCGCGGGCCGGTGCCGAGCCAGGCCGCGAGCTTGGCGGCCTGGGCGCGCAGGGCCTGCGGGGTGCGGCCGGACAGCAGCCAGGGCAGGACTCCGGAGGACGGCGCGTCAGCGTCCGTGGGCCGCTCGGACGGCTCGGTGGCCTCTTCGGTCTGTTCCACGATGACGTGGGCGTTGGTGCCGCTGATGCCGAAGGAGGAGACGGCGGCACGGCGGGGCGCGTCGCCGGCCGGCCAGTCGCGGGCCTCGGCGAGCAGCCGCAGGTTGCCGGCCGTCCAGTCGACCTTGGTGGAGGGGGTGTCGGCGTGCAGGGTCGGGGGCAGGACGCCGTGCCGGATGGCCTCGATCACCTTGATGACCCCGGCGACGCCGGCGGCGGCCTGGGTGTGCCCGATGTTCGACTTGATGGAGCCGAGCCAGACGGGTCGGTCGGCGGGGCGGTCCTGGCCGTAGGTGGCCAGCAGTGCCTGCGCCTCGATGGGGTCGCCGAGGGTGGTGCCGGTGCCGTGGGCCTCGACGAGGTCGACGTCGGCCGGGGTGAGGCCGGCGCTGGTGAGGGCCTGGCGGATGACGCGCTGCTGGGCGGGGCCGTTGGGGGCGGAGATGCCGTTGCTGGCGCCGTCCTGGTTGACGGCGGAACCGCGGACCACGGCGAGGACGGGGTGACCGTGGGCGCGGGCGTCGGACAGGCGCTCGACGAGGAGGAGGCCCACGCCCTCGGAGAACCCGGTGCCGTCTGCCTCCTCGGCGAAGGAGCGGCAGCGGCCGTCGGGGGACAGCCCCTGCTGGAGACCGAACTCGACGAGTACCTCGGTGGTGGCCATCACGGTCACACCGCCGGCCAGGGCGAGGTTGCACTCGCCCGAGCGCAGTGCCTGGATCGCGAGGTGCAGGGCGACCAGGGAGGAGGAGCAGGCGGTGTCGACGGTGACGGCCGGGCCTTCGAGTCCGTATGTGTAGGACAGGCGGCCGGAGTTGATGGAGCCGGTGGCCCGGGAGTTGGCGTAGTCGTGGTACATGGCGCCGGTGTAGACGCCGGTGCGGCTGCCGCGGAGGGTGGCGGGGTCGATGCCGGCCCGCTCGAGGACCTCCCAGGAGGTCTCCAGCAGCAGCCGCTGCTGCGGGTCCATGCCGAGCGCTTCGTTCGGGGAGATGCCGAAGAACTCCGCGTCGAACTCGGCGGCGTCGTGCAGGAAGCCGCCGGAGCGGGTGTAGGTGCGGCCGGGGGTGCCGGGCTCGGGGTGGTAGACGCCCTCGATGTCCCAGCCCCGGTCGGTGGGGAAGGGGGAGACGGCCTCGGTGCCTTCGGCGACGAGCCGCCACAGGTCCTCGGGGGTCTGCACGTCGCCGGGGAAGCGGCAGGCCATGGCGACCACGGCGATCGGTTCGTCGGCCGCGCCGGTGGTGGCGACGGGCGCGGGCGTCTGGGCCGTGGCACCGCCGAGCGCGGTCTCCTTGAGGAACCGGGCGGCGGCGCGGGCGCTGGGGTGGTCGAAGACCAGGGTGGCGGGCAGGCGCAGGCCGGTGACGGCGGTGAGCCGGTTGCGCAGTTCGACGGCGGTCAGGGAGTCGAAGCCGAGTTCCTTGAAGGCCCGGTCGGGTTCGACGGCGTCGGCGGAGTCGTGGCCGAGGACGCCGGCGACGTGGGTGCGGACCAGGTCGAGCAGGAGTGTGTCGCGCTCGGGTTCCGGCAGCCGGGCCAGTTGGTCGGCCAGCGAGGAGGCGTCCGTGCCGCCAGTGCGGGCGGTCTTGCGGGCCGGGACGCGCACCAGGTCGCCGAGGATGCTGTGCAGGTGGCCGGCGCCGGCCTGGGCGCGCAGGGCGGCCAGGTCGAGGCGGAGCAGCAGCAGGAGCGGCTCGGCGGCGGTGAGCGCCTGGTCGAACAGGGCGAGGCCCTCGGCCGTGGTCATGGCGGGGAAGCCCTGGCGGCGGAGGCGTTCGGTGTCGGCCTCGTCGAGGTTCCCGGTCATGCCGGTGGCCTCCGCCCACAGGCCCCAGGCCATGGAGGTGGCGGGGAGTCCGGCCGCGCGGCGGTGGGCGGCGAGGGCGTCGAGGAAGACGTTGGCGGTGGCGTAGTTGGCCTGGCCGGCGGCGCCCAGGGTGCCGGCGGCGGAGGAGAACAGCGCGAAGAGGGCGAGGTCGTGGCCGGCGGTGAGTTCGTGCAGGTGCCAGGCGGCGTCGGCCTTGGGGGCGAGGACGGTGTCGAGGCGCTCGGGGGTGAGAGCGGTGACAGTGCCGTCGTCGAGGACGCCCGCCGCGTGGACGACGGCGGTCAGGGGGTGTGCTTCGGGGATGGTGCCGAGCAGGTCGGCCAGGGCGCTGCGGTCGGAGACGTCACAGGCGGCGAGGGTGACCTCGGCTCCCGACTCGGCGAGTTCCGCCCGGAGTTCGGCGGCGCCGGGGGCGTCCGCGCCGCGGCGGCTGGTCAGCAGCAGGTGCCGTACGCCGTGGGTGGTGACGAGGTGGCGGGCGACGAGGGCGCCCAGGCCGCTGGTGCCGCCGGTGATCAGCACGGTGCCCTCGGGGTCGAGGGCGGCCGGGTCGGTGGGGGCGGCGGGTTCGGTGGTGCGGGCCAGCCGGGGGGCGAACAGGGTGCCGTCGCGCAGGGCCAGCTCGGGTTCGCCGGTGGCCAGGGCGCCGGGGAGGGCGGCACGGGAGGCTGGGGTGCCGTCGAGGTCGGCCAGGGTGATCAGGCCGGGGTTCTCGGCCTGGGCGGCGCGCAGCAGGCCCCAGGCGGGGGCGAGGGCGAGGGAGGGTGCCGGGTCTCCGGGGAGGGCGACGGCGCCGTGGGTGACGACGACGAGGTGGGCGTCGGCGTAGCGCTCCTCGCCGAGCCAGGTCTGTACGAGGTCCAGGGCGCGGTGGGCGGTGGTGTGTACGACGTCGGGGGTGCCGTCATCGGCGGGGGCGCCGAAGTCGACGACCACCGTGGCCGGGACGGGCTGGTCGGTGTCGAGCTGGTCCAGGCCGGAGACGTGGACGGGCTCCGGCTGGTCGGTGCCGTCCAGGGGGAGGGGCGTCCAGTTGAGGCGGTAGGGCAGTTCGCGGCGCCCGCCGGCGGCCTCGAGCTGTCCGGCGGAGACGGCGCGAGCCACGATGGACTCGACGCTGACGACGGGGCTGCCGCTGGTGTCGGCGGCCTCGAGCAGGGTGTTGCCCTGTGCGTCGGTGACGAGCCGCACGCGCAGCGCGGTGGCGCCGACGGCGTGCAGCCGGACTCCGGTCCAGGCGAACGGCAGGACCGTTTCGCCGTCGTCCTGTCCCTGCCTGCCGACGAGTTCGGTGTGCAGGGCGGCGTCCAGCAGCGCCGGGTGCAGGCCGAAGGCCTGGGCGTCGGCGTGTGCCTGCTCGGGCAGGGTGACCTCGGCGAACAGCTCTTCGCCGCGCCGCCAGGCCGCGGTCAGGCCCTGGAACACGGGCCCGTAGGCGTAGCCGCGGCCGAAGAGCCGCTCGTAGGCGCCGTCCAGGCCGATGGGTTCGGCACCGGCGGGCGGCCACTGGGTGAGGTCGAAGCCGGCGTCGGAGGTCTGTGCGGTCAGCACACCGGAGGCGTGCCGGATCCAGGGCTGGTCCTCGCCGTCGGCGCGGGAGTGGATGCCGACGGTGCGGGCGCCGGAGTCGTCGGGGGCGCCGAGCAGCACCTGCAGGGCCACTCCGCCGCGCTCGGGCAGGACGAGCGGTGCGTGCAGGGTGAGTTCGTCCAGCGTGCCGCAGCCGGCCTGGTCACCGGCCCGGACGGCCAGTTCCACGAAGGCGGTGCCGGGCAGCAGGACGGCGCCGAGGGCCTCGTGGTCGGCGAGCCAGGGGTGGGTGCTCAGCGACAGGCGGCCGGTGAAGACGTGACCGCCGGACTCGGCGGTCTCCACGGCGGCGGCCAGCAGCGGGTGTTCGACGACGGCCTGGCCGATGCCGGCGACCTCGTCGCCCGGGGTCGGGACGTTCAGCCAGTAGCGCTTGCGCTGGAAGGCGTAGCTCGGCAGGTCCGTCGTACGGGCGTCGGTGCCGTCGAAGAAGGCGGCCCAGTCCACCGGGGCGCCGCGCACCCAGGTCTCGGCGAGCGAGGTGGCGAACCGGAGCAGGCCGCCCTCGTTCCGGCGCAGGGAGCCGACCACGCCGGCCTGTTTGCCGGCGGCGTCGACGGATTCCTGGACGCCGTTCTTGAGGATGTGGTGGGCCGTGGGCTCCACGAAGAGGGTGAAGCCGTCGCGCAGCAGGGCCCGGGTGGCCTCGTCGAAGCGGACGGTCCGGCGCAGGTTGGTGTACCAGTAGTCGCCGTCCAGCTGGGCGGTGTCGAGGATGTCGCCGGTGACGGTGGAGTAGAACGGCAGCCGGACCGAGCGCGGGGACACGGGCGCGAGGACCTCGCCGAGCCGGTCCTGGATCTCCTCCACGAAGTGCGAGTGGGAGGCGTAGTCCACGGGGATGCGGCGGACCCGCACGCCCTGCTCGGTGAGCTCGGCGAACAGTTCGTCGAGGGCACCGGTCTCGCCGCAGACCACGGCGGTGGAGGTGCCGTTGACGGCGGCCAACTGGAGGCGGCCGTCCCAGCGGGCCAGGCGCGGGGAGATGTCGGCGGCGGGCAGCGGCACGGACATCATGCCGCCCTTGCCGGCGAGGCGCTCCTTGATGACCTGGCTGCGCAGGGCGACGACGCGGGCGCCGTCCTGCAGGGAGAGCGCGCCGGCGACGGTGGCCGCGGCGATCTCGCCCTGGGAGTGCCCGACGACCGCGGAGGGCTCGACGCCGTAGGAGCGCCACAGCGCGGCCAGCGACACCATGACGGCCCACAGCACCGGCTGGACGACGTCCACCGGTTCCAGGGTGGGCTGTCCTTCCGTGCCGCGCAGCACGCCGATCAGGTCCCAGTCGACGAACTCGGCCAGGGCCTGGGCGCAGGCGGTCATCTGGGCGGCGAACACCGGGGACTGGTCGAGGAGTTCGACGGCCATGCCGTCCCACTGCGAGCCCTGTCCGGGGAAGACGAAGACGGTGCGCGGCTCACCGCCGCCGGCGGCGCCGGAGACGACCGAGGCTCCGGTGCCGCTGTTCGCGAAGGAGGCGAGGGAGTCGAGCAGGGTGTCGCGGTCGGTGCCGAGCACCACTGCCCGGTGCCCGAGCCTGGCCCGGGTCGTGGCGAGCGACAGACCGATGTCGACCGGGCGCTCCGCGGGCCGGTCCGTCACGTGTTTCCACAGCTTCTCGGCCTGGGCCCGCAACGCCTGTGCGCTCTTTCCCGAGATCAGCCACGGCACTGCCGGAGGCATTTCCTCACCGCTCACCCAGGACACCCCTTGAATTGGTAAAAGAACATCACGCGTGTCGTCGTGCAGAAGGACTCTGATACAAATCCTGAGCAGGGCGCACCGGGACGCCAACCCCTTACTTGGCCCGGCAGCCCCTACAAATTCCGGCTGCCGGTCCGTTCGTTCCTCATGCCGCCTGCGGCTTTTCCTCTCCGGCGACTGTCGGGGCGAGCAGCTGCCCGAATTCGGGGTACTGCGCGATCGCCTGGTCGCGGGTCAGAGAGGGCTCGCGGGGCCCGCGGAACACGGTGAGCAGCGCGGGCAGCGTCATCATGCTGCTCGGCGGTGCCTCCAGCGCGGCCACCTTGAACGAGGCGTCGGCCAGGGCGGCGTTCTCGGTGGTCATGCGGGCGTAGCGGGCGGTGAAGCGGCGCAGCATCTCGGGAGCCCGCCTGAGGGTGGACTCGGCGTCCGGGAACCACTGGTCGGTGCCGGTCGCCATCTGCCAGGGGCCGAGGGACACCTGGGCGATCGCCTTCTGGGCCCGCCTGCCGAGACCCGGCGTGAAACCGGTGCGCCGCACCTCGCCGCGCAGGGCGACCGCGCCGAGCGCGGCGATCGACATGCCGGTCGCGTAGTTGGGGTTGAGAATGGTGGCGGCGTCGCCGATGACGGCGAAGCCCTCGGGCAGGGGCAGCTTCTCGTAGTAGCGGCGCCAGTTGGGCAGGCCCCGATAGGCCTGGATGCGGCCCGCCGGGGTGGCGGCGGCGAGGAGGTCGGCGACGACCGGATCGCGCAGGGAGCGCGCGAACTGGGTGAAGCCCTGCTCGTCGGTGGGTGGTTGGCCGCCGCGGGTGCCGATGAGAGCGACGATCCAGCGGTTGCCCTCGTTGGGCAGCAGGGCGGCCCCGCGGCCCGGCCGGCCGGTGTCGTTCTGCGCCTGGATCAACACCCCGGGGAAGTTCTCCGGGGTGCCCGGCGGCGCCTCGTACAGTCGGCTGGCGTAGGCGAATCCGGCGTCGACCCGGTCCTCCGGGACCGCGGGCAGTCCAAGTGCGGCCAGCCAGTCGGCGGCCTTGGAACGGCGTCCGGTGGCGTCCACGACGAAGTCGGCGGCGAGGGTCTCCTCCGCCGCCCCGTCCCGTTCCAGGCGGACGCCGGTGATCCGGGCGGCGGACCCGGCCAGGCCCGTCACCTTGGCCCCCTCGACCAGCCTGATCCGCGGGTTGCTCAGCACCCGCTCGCGCAGGGTGTGGTCGAGCAACGCCCGGCTGCACAACAGCACATGGGCGTCACCCGAGCGGTGCCGCCGGTACCAGCCCTCGGCGGAGAGGGTCAGCAGGTCGGCCGGCATGCCACGGCGCTTGGCCCCGGCCGCGTAGAGGGCGTCGGACAATCCGGGCACCAGGGTGTCGGCGGCCCGCACCCCACCGCTCATGAACATGTGGTTGTGGTAGCCCTGCGGCAGCCCTTTGCGCAGGTCGGGACGTTCGGGGAAACGGTCGCTCTCGACGATGGTGACGTCGTCGGCGTGGTCGGCCAGCGCCGCGGCGGAGAGCATTCCCGCCATGCCACCGCCGAGCACCACTGCGCGGGTCATCGCCTGCTGCCTTTCTGCGGTATCCCGGACATGTCGAGGAACGCGGTGATCCGGTGGGCGGCGAGTTCCGGGTCGGGGAACAGGCCCAGCTGGTCCGCCAGCCGGTAGGCCGTGGCCAGGTGCGGCACGGAGCGCGCCCCGTGCTCGGCCCACACCATCCGGAAGTGGTCCGTGCGGCCGGCCAGCCAGCCGAGGAACACCAGCCCCGTCTTGAAGAACAGCGTGCTGCGGCCCGGCCCCTGGAAGAGGTGCTGGGACAACTCGTGGGCCTGGCCGAGCTGCTTGCGGAAGGCTTCGGTGTCCCCGCCGTCCAGAGCACGGAACGCCTCGGCGGCCAGCGGGGCGATCGGGGTGAACACGGGTGACAGGGCGTCGCTGAAGCCCTGCTCGTCGCCGGCGATCAGGTCTGCGTAGGTGTCGTAGTCACCGGTGTAGAAGCGGATGCCCTCCGGCAGCCTGCGCCGCAGTGCGATCTCGGCGTCCGCGCTGAGCGGCGCGACCTTGACGCCGTCGACCTTGCCGGCGTTGTCGGCGAGGACGGCGAGGAACGCGTCGGTGGCGGCGGCCGGGTCCTGGTGCCCCCAGTAGCCGGCGTGCCCGGGCACCCACTCGGGCAGCAGCCAGTGCACGACGGCCGGGACCGCGCAGCGGTCCAGCAGGCGGGCGTACACCTCGGCGTACTCCTCGGGGCTGTGTACGGCACCCGCCAGCGCTGCGCTGGCCTGGATGATCGGCTGGGCGCCGGCTTCGTTCACGACGTCCAGCTGCTCCTCGTAGGCGGCGACGACGGCCTCCCGCGAGTGCGGTGTGAACGGGTCGAGCTGGTCGGTCCACACCCCGGCGGCCACCCGGCCCCCGGCCGCGGCGGCGGCGGCCCCGGTACGCCGGATCAGTTCGGCGGCGGTCGCCCAGTCGAGGCCGGCGCCCCGGTGGGCGGTGTCAAGGGCCTCGGCGACGGTGAAGCCGTGCGCCCACAGCTCCTGGCGTACGGCGAGGGTGGCCTCCCAGTCGAGGGCCTGCGGCGGCGGCGGACCGAGGGGGGGACCGAAGGGTTCGTTCGGGGCGAGCGGGTCGCCCAGCACCGGAGCGGCTGCCAGTACGGAGCGGCTGCGGAACGGCGTGTTGTCAGCGGTGAATCCGCGCGGCTCGCGGTTCGGCTGATAGGGCGTCAGTGACCCGTTTTCCTCGGGGAGTTCAATCACGGCGTCAGCTCCGGGATAGGTTGAATTCCCTGAAATGCTAATCGTCGGGGGGGCTTTGCAGGCCACCCCCTAGCGACCCCTAACCGACCTGCCTCGACAATGCAATTCGACCCCCGGCCCGCTAAGCGGAACGGGGGTCGATTCAATAACTGCTCAGCTGGATTCCGGAGCGGTTTCCCGTGGCCGGCGCGGCGACGCCGCCCGGCCACCGGCCGTCCTTCGTCGGAGCGGAGCGCGGATCAGCAGGTCACTCCGCGGTGCGGAACACGGCGGCCTCGGGCTGCGGCACGTACGACTCCCGGGGAGCCGGGGCGCTCTGCGCGACTTCGCCGGTTTCGCCGCCGTTCTGGCCGGGCGGGATGTGCCGCAACCGCAGGGCGGCGAGCAGGGCGGCGGCCAGCGCGACACCGAGGCCGGTGAGGGCCGTGACGTGCATGGCGCTGACGAAGGCGTGGTGCGCGGTGTCCAGCACGGTGGCCGCCTGCGACTTGGGCAGGTTGACGGCCGTCTGGGCCGCGCCGCCGAGGGTCTGCCTCGCCTGCCCGATCGCGGACGCGGGCACCCCGGAGCCGATGTGGTTGTCGAAGTGGTGCCGGTAGACGCTCGCGCCGATGGTGCCGAGGACCGCGATGCCCAGGGCGCCCCCCAGTTCCTGGTGGGTCTGGGTGAGCGCGGAGACCGAGCCGGCCTGCTCCGGCGGTGCTGCGGCGACGACCAGGTCGGTGACCATGGTGAGCACGATCGCCGAGCCCACGCCGATGCCCACGACTCCGTAGACCAGCAGGGTCATGTTGCGGTCGACGCCGATCTGGCTCATGGCCGCGAAACCGGTGGCGCCGAAGACGAAGGCGGTGGCGATGATGTACGCGGGCCGCACCTTGCGTGCGAAGACCACCGCGAACGGGACAAGCAGGAACGTGAGGGCGGGTGAGGCCATCGTCCACAGCGCGGACTCCAGCGGGCGCATCCCGAGCACGCTCATGAGGTACTGGGTGGTGAAGATGCCGTAGCCGATCAGGCAGAAGAAGGCGATCAGGCTGAGGGAGATCGCCGGCGCGAACCCTCGGCGGCGGTAGAGCCTGAGGTCGACCATCGGCGCCTCGAGCCGCGACTGGCGGAACAGGAACAGCGCACCGATCACGAGACCGGCGGCGATGCTGGCCAGCGGCAGCCGGTCGAATCCGTCGATGGCCCCCTTCTTCAGGCCCCAGATCACGGAGAGCACTGCGGCGAGGGAGAGCAGCGAGCTGAAGGCATCGAACTTCTTCGCGGCGGGGTTGCGGAACTCCGGAACCAGCAGCGGGGCCGCGATCAGCAGGAGCACCAAAACCGGGACGTTGATCAGGAAGATGGAACCCCACCAGAAGCTGTTGAGCAGGCTGCCGCTGATGACGGGTCCGATGGCGGCGCCGGCGGACAGCCCGATCGACCAGACGGCGATGGCGCTGCTGCGCTGCTTGGGGTCACGGAACATGTTGGTGACCAGCGCCAGCGTGGAGGGCATCAGGGTGGCTCCACCGAGACCCTGCAGGGCCCGGGCGGTGATGAGCATCTCGGCGCTGTTGGAGAACGCGGCGGCCACCGAGGCGACGCCGAAGACCGTGGCGCCGATCAGCAGCAGCCTGCGGCGGCCGATGAAGTCGCCGATGCTGCCCATCGTGATGAGCATGCCGGCGAGGATGAAGCCGTAGATGTCGACCATCCACAGCTGCTGGCTACTGGTGGTCTTCAGCTCGGCGGCGATCGACGGCACTCCGAAGTACAGCACCGTGATGTCCATCGAGACCAGAAGGAGTGGGAGGGTGAGGACGGCGAGTGCGATCCACTCCTTGCGTCCTGCCCTTGTTTCTGTGGGGGTCATAACTGCGTCCTTTGTCGCCGTAATTTCGGCTGTCACGGTGTCATACCGACCGGTCGCTGCGACCCCTGCTCGTTCCGCCGCCGTACGAGCCCGCCTGAAATGCGCGCGGACCCATCGGCGTGCAAGAGCCCCAGTCCAGGTTCCATTTAAGCGAGCTCGCGGCGACCGTCGCCACGGGCTGAACCCCCTAACCGCTCCAGAACCACCCCTATCAAATACCCCTATTTCTCAGGCGTTTTTCGAGTTGCGCTCGAGCGGTTCTCCAGCGCTTCTCCACTTTGGTTCCGGCCGGTGCGCCAAGTGGCCCGCGAGGGGCGTCACAGGCCCTGCTTGACGGTGGCGCCGCCGTCGACCTTCAGGTGCAGACCGGTGACGTAGCGGGACTCGTCGGAGGCGAGGTAGACGACCGCGTGCGAGACGTCGATCGGGTTCACGAACGGGATGGGCATCGACTGGATGCCGGTGAAGATCGGGTCGACGTCCTCGCGGGTGGGCTGCTCGAGGTCAGGGCGGAAGGTCTTGTACATGGCGTCGTTGAGCAGCATGTGCGTGTCGACGTTGGTCGGGTGCACCGCGTTGACGCGCTGCCCGGTCCCGGCGAGCAGCTGGGCCAGCGTGTTGACGTACTCGACCAGGGTGTGCTTGGCGAAGCGGTAGCCGGCGAACCCGGGGCCGGCGGGAGAGACGTCGCCGTGGCCCGGCTGAAGCCCCGTCACCGAGCCGATGACGATGATGGAGGCGCCCTCGCCCAGATGCGGCAGCGCGGCGTGCACGGTGTTGATCACACCGTTCAGGTTGATGTCGACGGTGTCCGTGAAGGCGCCGATCGGGCGCCCGGCGCCGATGGGCAGGATGCCCGCGTTGGGGATGACCACGTCGAGGCGGCCCAACTGGGCCACGCCCTCGTCGACGGCCGCCTTGAGCGCGTCGCGGTCGCGCACGTCCACGCGCCGGGCGACGACCCGGCGGCCGGCCTTCTCGACCAGCCGTGCCGTCTCGTCCAGGTCGTCGGCGCCCGCCATCGGGTATTCGGCGACCGGTATGTCCTCGCACAGGTCGAGAGCGATGATGTCGGCGCCCTCTTCGGCCAGCCGCACGGCGTGGCTTCGGCCCTGGCCGCGCCCCGCTCCGGTGATCACCGCGACTTTTCCAGCCACCCGGCCCATAAGGACCCTCCCGTTTTACTCGATGGAACAGATGAGGGAACAGATTCAGCCAAACTTGTTTCGCCGGAGAGCAATGCCCCGCCTCATTATTGCGACGAAAACCGGCCGGACGGAGTGCGCAGCACCCCCTAAATATGTAGGGGTGGACTGCTCGCGCGAAGGCCACGCACCATCGTTTCCTGGACGATGACGCACGTCTTCACGAAGGGAGTCGGCCATGGAATTCGACGCGACGGCCGAGACGAGCGAGAACGCGGCGCAGTCCACCCCCGACCCGCTGGTGGCCGAGGAACTGCTCGTCGAAGAGGTCTCGATCGACGGCATGTGTGGCGTCTACTGACCGGAGGTCGCCCGTGTTCACTCCGCAGCGCCCCTACCGGTGCTCACCGAGCGTGGCGCTGCGCCCCGAGCCCTTCGGGGCGCTCGCCTACCACTTCGGCACCCGCAGGCTGTGCTTCCTGAAGACGCCCCAGCTGGTGGCGATCGTCAGATCGCTGGCCGACCACCCGGATGTGCACGCGGCGCTGGACGCGGCCGGACTGACCGTCGCCGAACGCGCCGCCCACCTCGGCGCCCTCGCCTCCCTCGCCGCGGGCGGCGTGATCGAGCCCCGCCCCGGGGAGCCGGCCGGCGACCTCCTGGAGGAAGCAGCGTGAAGCTTGTCGAGCACTTCGAGAGCGGCCTGGACGCCCCCATCTGCCTGACCTGGGAGCTGACCTACGCCTGCAACCTGGCGTGCGTGCACTGTCTGTCCTCCTCGGGCCGGCGTGACCCCAGGGAGCTGACCACGGCCGAGTGCAAGGCCGTGATCGACGAGCTGGAGCGCATGCAGGTCTTCTACGTCAACATCGGCGGCGGCGAGCCGACCGTGCGCGCCGACTTCTGGGAGCTGGTCGAGTACGCCACCGCCCACCACGTCGGGGTGAAGTTCTCCACCAACGGGGTGCGCATCACGCCCGAGCGGGCCCGGTGGCTGGCCGCCAGCGACTACGTCGACGTGCAGATCTCCCTGGACGGGGCGACTGCGGAGGTCAACGACGCGGTGCGCGGCCCGGGTTCGTACGACACCGCGATGGCCGCGATCCGCAACCTGGCGGACGCCGGCATGCGGGACTTCAAGCTCAGCGTGGTGGTGACCCGGCACAACGCCGGCCAGCTCGACGACTTCAAGGCCCTCGCCGACACCTACGGCGCCCAGCTGCGCATCACCCGGCTGCGGCCCTCCGGGCGCGGCGCCGACGTGTGGGACGAGCTGCACCCGACCGCCGGTCAGCAGCGCGCGCTGTACGAGTGGCTGCTGGCGCACGGGGAGAACGTGCTCACCGGCGACTCCTTCTTCCACCTCAACGCCCTGGGCGCGCAGCCGCTGCCGGGTCTGAACCTGTGCGGGGCGGGCCGCGTGGTGTGCCTGATCGACCCCGTCGGCGACGTGTACGCCTGCCCGTTCGCCATCCATGACTCCTTCCTCGCCGGCAACGTCCGCTCCCCGGGCGGCTTCGCCGCCGTGTGGCGCGAGTCGGAGCTGTTCGCCGAGCTGCGCTCCCCGCAGACCGGCGGCGCGTGCACGGCCTGCTCGGCGTACGACGCCTGCCGCGGCGGCTGCATGGCCGCGAAGTTCTTCACCGGGCTGCCGCTGGACGGCCCGGACCCGGAGTGCGTGAAGGGCAACGGGGAGCGGGCGCTGGCCGTGGTCGGCGCGGGGGCGGCGCCGCGCCCGGCCGGCGACCACTCGCACCGCACCCGTCCGCGTTCCGGTCCGGTCCCGGTGGCCATCGGGCGCCGTCCGGCCGGTGCCGGGGTGCCGGACCGGTCCTGTGACACCAGCCCGCTGGCCGGGTTCGCGCCCGGCAGCCCGGGGGCCGCGTGACCATGCGTCTGACCGAGCCCGCAGCCCTGGGCCCGTACACCGCCCCGAGCCGGGTGGTGTTCGGGCCGCACGAGACCAACCTGGCCCGCCGCCGTGCGCTGTCGGACCGGCACGTCGCCTACTACGAGCGGCGCGCGGCCGGCGGCGCCGGTCTGGTCGTCACCGAGACGGCGAGCGTGCACGCCTCCGACTGGCCCTACGAGCGGGCCCCGCTGGCCGCGGACTGCGGCCCCGGCTGGGCAGCGACCGCGGCCGCGTGCGCGCCGTACGGAACGCTGGTGGTGGCCTCCCTCGGCCATGCCGGCTCGCAGGGCTCCTCCGCCTACCACCAGTCGGCGCTGTGGGCTCCGTCCCGGGTCGCCGACGTGGTGAGCCGGGAGCTGCCGATGGAGGTGGAGGAGGCCGAACTGGCCGAGCTGCGCGCGGGCTTCGCGGCGGCGGCGCGGCTCGCGGTGGACTCGGGGCTGCACGGGGTGGAGGTCGAGGCGGGCCAGTACAGCCTGCTGCGCCAGTTCCTGTCCGGTCTGACCAACCAGCGCCAGGACGCCTACGGCACCGACCGGCTGCTGCTGGTCCGCCGGGTGCTTCAGGACGTGCGCGAGGCCGTGGGCGAGGGGCGGCTGGTGGGGCTGCGGCTGTCCTGCGACGAGCTGGCGCCGTGGGCCGGCATCACGCCCGAGCACGCCGGGGGTTTCGCCCGTGAGCTGGCGCCGCTGCTCGACTACCTGGTGGTGGTGCGCGGTTCGGCGATGTCCGCCTCCGCCACCCGCCCCGACTTCCACACCCCGCCCGGTTTCAACACCGAGCTGTGCGCCGGTGTGCGCTCGGCGGTCGCCGGGGCGGTGCCCGTGGTGCTGCAGGGTTCGGTCACCGACCCGGGCGCGGCCCAGCGGGCGCTGGACGACGGGGTCGCCGACCTGGTGGAGATGACCCGCGCCCAGATCGCCGATCCGGAGCTGGTCGCGCTGGTGCGCTCGGGACATCCCGAGCGGGTGCGGCCGTGTGTGCTGTGCAACCAGAAGTGCCGCGTACGGGACAACCGCAACCCGGTGGTCTCGTGCGCCGTGGACCCCCGCAGCGGCCACGAGACCGAGGACCCGCCGGACACCCCCCTGAGGCGGGGGCCGTTGTCCGTGGCCGCTGCGGCGCGGGAGGCGGACGCTCCCGGGAGGCTCGACGGCGTGCCTCCCGGGGCGTCGTCCGCCGAGGCCGTCCTCGTGGTCGGCGGCGGTCCGGCGGGCCTGGAGGCCGCGCGGGTGCTGGCCGCCCACGGGCACCCCGTGGAGCTGGTGGAGCGCACCGGTCGGCTCGGCGGGATGCTGCGAGTGACGGGCGGGCGCTGGGCGCCGCTGCTGGACTGGCTGGAGTCGGAGGTACGCAGGCTCGGCGTGGTCGTGCACACCCAAGTCACGGCAAACATCTCCGATTTGACGGGACGCCGGGTCGTGCTGGCCACCGGCTCGCGTCCCGGGCCGCGCCGCCACGACGTCGACGGCGGCGAGGTCCTTGAGGCGGCCGACCTGCTCGCGGGCCGGGCAACAGTGCCGGACGGGCCCGTGCTCGTCCACGACCCCGTCGGGGACGCGACCGGCGTCGCCCTCGCCGAGCGGCTCGCCGCCGAGGGCCGGCGGACCGCGCTGCTCACCCCGGACCAGGTGGCCGGCACGCAGCTGGCCCTGACCGGCGACCTCGCGGACGCGCACGCGCGGCTCGCCCGCGCCGGGGTCACCCTGCTGCGGCGCGCGGTGCTGCGGGCGGTGCTCCCGGACGCCGCACTGGTCGAGGACACCGTCACCGGCGAGCAGCACAAGGTGGCGTGCGCGGCTGTCGTGCACTGCGGTCACCGGCTGCCCGACACCTCGCTCACCGCCCCGGACGGCGCCGTCGAGGCGGGCGACCGGGTGGCGCCGCGCACGGTGTACGAGGCCCTGCTGGAGGGGCGGCGCGCGGCCCGGGCGCTGTGCGATGGCGAAGGGGGTGCGCCGCGGTGAGCGCCCTGAAGCTGCTGTTCTCCCCGCTGCGGCTGGGCCCGCTGACGCTCGCCAACCGGATCGTGTTCTCCGCGCATCTGACGAACTACGCCGAGGACGGCCTGCCCAGTGAGCAGCACGCGGCGTACTACGCGGCGCGGGCGGCCGGCGGGGCCGGGCTGATCATCACCGAGGAGCACTCCACCCACGCCACCGACTGGCCGTACGAGAAGCTCATCCACGGCTTCCGGCCGGAGGCGGTGGCCGGGTACCGGCGCATCACCGAGGCCGTGCACGCGCACGGCACCCCGATCCTCGCCCAGCTCAACCACAACGGCGGCCAGGCGTCCTCGATGTACTCGCGGCTGCCGGTGTGGGCGCCCTCGCCGGTGCCCGACCCGCTGTTCCGGGAGGTGCCCAAGGAGGTCACCACCGCGGAGATCGCCGAGATCGTCGCCGGGTACGGCACGGTCGCCGGGCACTGCGCGGCGGGCGGCTTCGACGGGGTGGAGCTGCAGTGCTCGCACTCCTCGATCGTGCGCGGCTTCCTCTCCCCCGCCACCAACCTGCGCACCGACGCCTACGGCGGCCCGCTGGAGCACCGGGTGCGGATCCTCCGGGAGATCGTCGACGCGGTGCGCGAGGCGATCGGGCCGGACCGGGTGCTGGGAGTGCGGCTGTGCGGCGACGAGCTGCTGGACGGCGGCACCACGATCGAGGAGGCCGTCGCCACGGCCCGGTTGGTGGAGGCCACCGGCAAGGTCGACTACATCAACACCTCGATCGGCGTGGCCACCTCGACCCTGTACATGATCGAGGCGTCGATGTCGGTGCCGCCCGGCTACGCCCTGTTCGTCTCCAACGCCATCCGCTCGGCGGTGCGGCTGCCGGTGATCGGCGTAGGCCGCATCAAGGATCCGGTGCAGGCCGAACGGGCCCTCGCCGAGGGGCACTGCGACCTGGTCGGTGTGGTGCGCGGCCAGATCGCCGATCCGGACTTCGCCGCCAAGGCCCGCGCCGGGCACACCCCGCACATCCGTACCTGTCTGTCCTGCAACCAGGAGTGCGTGGGCCGGATGGGCCTGAACCGCTGGCTGGGCTGCGTCGAGAACCCGCGTGCCGGCCGCGAGGCGGTGCCGCTGCCGGCGCCGGGCCCGAGGCCGCGCCGGGTGCTGGTGGTCGGCGGGGGCCCGGCGGGGCTCCAGGCGGCGGCGACGGCCGCACAGCGCGGGCACCGGGTGACGCTGTACGAGCGGGCCCCGGCCACCGGCGGCCAGGTGGCCACGGCCGCGAGTGCTCCGAGCCGCGCGGAGTTCCTGGACGTGGTGCGCAATCTGCTCGCCGAGTGCGTGCGCCTCGGCGTGGACATCCGCACCGGCGTGGAGGCGACGGCCGGCTCGCTGCGCGCCGAGGCGCCGGACGCGGTCGTGCTCGCCACCGGGGCCCGGCCCCAACCGCCGTACTGGGCGGGCGACCTGGAGCGTGTGGTGGATGTGCGGGATGTGCTGGAGGGCCGGGCCGCTCCGCAGGCCGGGCAGCGGGTCCTGGTGGTCGACGAACTCGGCTTCCACCAGGCCACGTCCGTGGCGGAGCTGCTGGCCGACCGGGGCTGCCGGGTGCGGATCAGCACGCCCGGAATGGTGGTCGGGCAGGACCTGGGCCTGACGCTCGACCTGGAGACGTACGGCGTGCGCGCCCACGCCAAGGGCATCGCGCACGCCACCGACCAGGTGGTGACGGGGGCCCGGCCGAGCGGGGAGGGGGACGGGGAAGTGGAGCTGGACATCCTCACGCACACCACGAGCACCACGGCGCGGGAACGTTACGACTGGGTGGTGTGCGCCGTGCACCAGGCACCGGAGGACGCGTTGTGGCACGCGCTGAAGGATGCCCCGTTCCCGGTCCACCGGGCCGGTGACTGCCTGGCGCCGCGCCGCGCGCACGCCGCCGTCGTCGAGGGCCACCGGGCGGGGGCGGCGCTGTGAGCGCCCACCTGCCCGACCGGGTGGCCGTGCTCGTCGTACGGGAGGGGGTGCTGCCGTCGGGCGCGGACGAGGCCGTGGCCGAGGCGAACGGGCATGCTCTGGTGGCCGGTTCGCGGGCCGCCGCGGGGGCTCGGGAACTCGTCGCCGCCCGGCGGGTGTGGACGGCCGAGAGCGGGACCTCGCCCGCCGCCCTGTCCGTCGCGCTCGCGCCGCTGCTCGCCCCCGTGCACACGGTCGTGCTGCCCGCCTCCCCCGACGGGCGGGACCTGGCGCCGCGTCTGGCCGCCGAGCTGGGGCGGCCGCTGCTCGCCGGCGCCCTTCAGGTGCTGCCGCACGGCGCGGACGTGCTGCGTATGGGCGGGAGCGCACTGGTCGAACTGACCGCGGACGGCCCCTTCGTGGCCACCCTGGAGCCCGGGCTGCGCGGGGCGGTGCCCGTGCCGGGTCCCGCGGAGACGCGCGAACTCACGCTTTGCGGCCCTGCCGCCGCCCCGGACGCGGTGCATGTGGCCGACCTCGACACCTCCGCCGACGCCGGAGATCTCGCCGCCGCCCGCGGGGTGCTCGGCGCGGGCGGCGGGCTGGGCGGCCCCGAGGCCGTGGCACTGCTCGCCGAGGCCGGAGCCGCGCTGGGCATGGCGGTGGGCGGCACCCGGGTGGTCACCGACGCGGGCTGGCTGGAGTACGCCCGGCAGATCGGCACCACCGGCGTGACCGTCGACCCCGACGTGTACGTCGCCTTCGGTGTGTCCGGCGCCCCGCACCACACCGGCGGGCTCGGCTCGCCGCGCCATGTGGTGAGCGTGAACACCGACCCGTACTGCCCGATGACCGTCATGGCCGACCTGGGCATCGTGGCCGACGCGCCCGCCGTGCTCGCCGCGCTGACCCGCAAGCTGCGGGAGGTGGGCGATGCCGCCTGAGACGCATTCCGGGCCCGCCTTCGACGTCGTCGTGGTCGGTGCGGGACCCGCCGGGTCGGCCGCCGCGCTGGAGGCGGCGCGCGCCGGGCTGTCGGTGGCGCTGCTGGAGCGCGGGCCCTACCCGGGCGCCAAGAACGTGTACGGCGGCGTGGTCTACGGCCGGGTCCTGGACGAGCTGGTGCCCGGCTGGTGGGAGCAGATGCCGGTGCAGCGCTGGGTGACCCGGCGCTCCACCATGCTGCTCACCGACAGCCAGGCGCTCACCGTCGACTTCCGCACCGAGGACTGGGGCCGCCCCCCGTACAACGGCGCCACCGCCTTCCGTGCCGAGCTGGACGGCTGGCTCGCCGCACGGGCCGAGGAGGCGGGTGCCGTGCTGGTGCCGTCGACCACGGCCACCGGTCTGCTGCGGGACGCCGCCGGACGGGTCACGGGGGTGCGCACCGACCGTCCGGACGGTGATCTGACCGCCCGGCTCGTCATCGCCTGTGACGGCGTCAACTCCTTCCTCGCCAAGGAGGCGGGGCTGTTCGCGAAGGTGCCGGGCAAGCAGGCCGAGCACACCTCGCTGGGCGTGAAGGAGACCCTGGCCCTGCCGCGCGAGGTCATCGAGGAGCGGTTCGGGCTGAGCGGCCGGCACGGCCAGGACATCGAGGTCCTCGGCTGCACCGGCGGCATCCCCGGCGGTGGCTTCCTCTACACGAACCTGGAGTCGGTCAGCGTCGGCGTGGTGCTGTCGCTGACCGGGCTCGCCGCGTCCGGGGAACGGCCCGAGGCGGTGCTGGCCGGCCTGAAGGCACACCCGGCAATCGCCCCGCTGCTGCGCGGCGCCGAGCTGAAGGAGTACTCCGCCCACCTGATCCCCGAGGGCGGCTACGACACCATGCCCGAACTCGTCACCGACGGCATGCTGGTGGCCGGGGACGCGGCCGCGATGTGCCTGGCCGCCGGGGTCTGGCTGGAGGGCGTCAACTACGCGCTGGCGGCCGGCATGTACGCCGGCCGGACCGCGGCCGCCGCCGTCGCCGCGGGCGACACCTCCCGTGCGGGGCTGGCCGGTTACCGGCGCCTGCTGGAGGAGTCCTTCGTGCTGGCCGACCACCGCAGGCTGCGCCGGGTGCCGGGGCTGGTCTTCTCCGACCGGGTGCAGCGGTCGTACCCGGGGCTGCTGTGCGAGGTGGCCCAGGGGTTCTTCACCGTGGACAACCCGCGTCCCAAGCCGGGCCTGCGCCGGCTGCTGTCGGACGCGGCCCGCGGGCGCGGTGTGCGGCTGCGCCATCTGCTGTCCGACGCGTTCACCGCAGTGAGGTCCTTCCGATGACCCAGTCCAGTCCCCACGCCCACCGTGCCGGTGTGTCCTTCGAGGACCGCATGGCCACGGTGGACTTCCGCGTCGCCGAGCGCGCGCACATCACCGTGGACACCGATGTGTGCCGGTCCTGCGAGGTGCGGGCCTGTGTGCACGCCTGCCCCGCCGCGCTGTTCGTGCCCACGGACGACGGCGGAATCCTGTTCAACTACGAGCAGTGCTTCGAGTGCGGCACCTGCTACCAGGTGTGCGACGCGCCCGGCGCGCTCAGCTGGACCTATCCCGAGGGCGGCCACGGGGTCGCCTTCCGGCAGGGGTGAGCGCCGTGCTGGTGGCCGCCGCCCTGCGCTGGACGGATCCGCGCGCGTCCGCGCACCCGCTGACGGGGCAGGCCCCGAGCGCGCCGTACGCGGCCGGGGCCTCCCCCGCGGACCGGTGCGCTCTGGAGCACGCGCTGCGGCTCGCCGAGCGGCTCGGCGGGCGCTGCCTGGCGGTGACCGTGGGACCCGCGGGCGCCGAGGAGATGCTCCGCGAGGCCCTGGCCGCCGGCGCCGACGAGGTGCTGCGCGTCGACGGTCCGGACGACGACGAGGCGGCGACCGCCCACAGCCTGCTGGCCGGGCTCACCGCCCGGGGCCCGCTGCCGCGGGTGGTGGTGTGCGGGGACCGCTCACTGGACCGGGGCACCGGCGCCACCCCGGCTCTGCTGGCCGGGCTGCTGGGGGCCGCTCAGGCGTTGGGGCTGACGGAGCTGGCGGCCGGGGCGGACACCGCCGCCGGGGTGCCGCTGCGGGCGGTGCGGCGGCTGGACGGCGGACGCGCGGAGGAACTGGCGGTGCCGCTGCCCGCGGTGTGTTCGGTGGAGCCGGGGACCGTGCGGCCCCGTCGGGCGGCGCTCGCCGCGACCCTCGCCGCGCGCCGGGCGGACATCGCCGTCGTGCGGGTGGGTGCGCGGGAGGGCGCCGGGGTGCGGGCCGGTCGCATGCGCCCGTACCGGCCGCGGCCCAGGGCGCTGCCCGCCCCCGAGGGCGGCACCCGGCAGCGGCTGCTCGCGCTCACCGGTGCCCTCGCCCCGCCCCGTACCCCGCCCCGGGTGGTCACCCCCGGTTCCGCGGAGGAGGCGGCCGAGCTGCTCCTCGCCGAGCTGCGGGGGCACGGCGTGGACGCACCGGCGCGAGGGGCCTGAACGGTGGGAAGGGGACCGGCGTTGGAGAACGCACCCGAGTCCGGGGGGCGGCGCACGGCCGTCGTGACCGGCGCGGCGCGCGGCATCGGCGCGGCCGTGGTGGAGCGGCTGGCGGCGGACGGCTGGCTGGTGGTGGCCGTGGACGTGTGCCGGGATCTGCCGGGCGTCGGTTACCCGCTGGGCACCGAGAAGGAGCTGTCGGCGCTGGCGGAACGATGGCCGGACGCGGTGCTGCCGGTGGTCGCCGACGTACGCGACCAGGCGGCCCTCGACGCGGCCGTCGAGCTGGCGCACCGGCGCTCCGGGCACCTGCACGCGGCCGTGGCCGCCGCCGCGGTGATGGCCGGCGGGCGGCCGCTGTGGGAGACCACCGACGCCGAGTGGGACGCCCTGTTCGACATCGGGGTGCGCGGGGTGGCCAACCTGGCCCGTGCCGCCGTACCCCGGATGCTGGCCGCACCCGGGCCGCGCTCGGGCCGGTTCGTCGCGCTCGCCTCGGCCGCCGCCCACCACGGGCTGTGGCACCTGGCCGGGTACAACGCGGCCAAGCACGCGGTGGTGGGCCTGATCCGGGGGCTGGCCGCCGACCTGCGCGGCACCGGTGTGACCGCCACCGCCGTCTCCCCCGGCTCCACCCGCACCCCCATGCTCCAGGCCAGCGCCGACCTGTACGGGCTGCCGGACACCGCCGATTTCGCCGGGCACCAGCTGGTCGAGCGCCTTCTGGAACCCGAGGAGGTGGCGGCCGCCGTGTGCTGGCTGTGCGGTGCGGAGGCGTCCGCCATCACGGGCACGGTCGTGCACGCGGACGGAGGTTTCATGCCATGAGCACATCGAGTACGGCGGTGACGGCGCCGGAGGCGGCCCCGCTGCGTCTGGATCCGGATGTCTCCCTCAGCCGGCTGGACGGAGGCCGTACGCTGCTCGGCGGCTCGCCCTACCGGGTGCTGCGGCTGAGCGAGGCCGGGGCCCGGCTGGTCGACGGCTGGCTCGAGGGCCGGGCGGTGTCCGGTGCGCCCCGGCTCCAGCGGCTGGCGGAGCAGCTGATCACCGCCGGTCTGGTCCATCCCCGTTACAGCGCGGGCCCGTTCACCGAGGCCGACGTCACCGCCGTGATCCCGGTCCGCGACCGCCCCGAGGTGACGCAGACACTGGCGCGGCTGACGGAACTCGCCGCCGCGGTGGTGGTGGACGACGGCAGCGCGGTGCCGCTGCCCGGTGCCACCGTGCGGCATCCGGCCGCGCGCGGTCCGGCCGCCGCGCGCAACAGCGGCTGGCGGCTGGCGGACACGGAGCTGATCGCCTTCCTGGATGCCGACGTGGTGCCCGAACCGGGCTGGCTGGAGGCCCTGTTGCCGCACTTCGCCGATCCGCGGGTGGCCGCGGTGGCACCGCGCGTGCGCAGCCGGCCGGGCGACAGCGCGCTGGACCGCTACGAGCAGGACCGCTCCCCCATCGACCTGGGCCCGCTGCCGGCGGTGGTCCGCCCCGGCAGCCGGGTCAGCTATGTGCCGACGGCCGCCCTGGTCGTACGCGGGTCCGCGCTGCGTGCGCTGGGCGGGTTCGACGAGACGATGCGCTTCGGCGAGGACGTCGACCTGGTGTGGCGGCTGGCCGGCCACGGGCAGCTGGTGCGCTACGAGCCGGCCGCCCAGGTGTGGCACGCGCCCCGGTCCCGGTGGTCGGCGTGGGCGCGGCAGCGCTTCGACTACGGCACCTCGGCCGCCCCGCTCGCGCTGCGGCACGGTGCCGCGGCGGCGCCGGTGCGGGTGTCGCCGTGGACGCTGGCGTGCTGGGGCGCCGTGGCGGCGGGCCGACCGGCCGCCGCCTCCGCCACGGCCCTGATCACCGCGTCGCTGCTGCCGCGCAGACTGCGCGGGGTGGGGGTACCGGCCGAGGAGTCGGTGGCGCTTGCGCTGCGCGGCCACTGGGGTGCGGGCCGGATGTTCGCGGACGCGGTCACCCGCTCGTGGTGGCCGGTGGCGGTGCCGGCCCTGGCCGCCTCCCGGCACGGGCGGCTGCTGCTGGCCGCCGCCTGGGCCCGCCATGTGGCCGACTGGCGCGCGCAACGCCCCGCGCTGCCGCTGCACCAGTGGCTCCCGGCCCGTATCGCCGACGACCTCGCCTACGGCGCCGGCGTCTGGTGGGGCGCCCTGCGCCACCACACCCTGGCCCCGCTGCTTCCGGACGCCCAGGAGTGGCCGGGGCGGGACGGGGTGCGACGGGCCTGATCCGGGCGGCCGGACGCGGCACCTGCCGGGACACCAGAGCCGGACGCGCCGGGTAAGGCGAGGCCGATCCCGGGCCCACGCGAACAGAACGACGTGCGGCCCGGGCCGAAACCGGGCGGACGGCGGCGAGGCTCGGCACCCACCGTGCCGGCGCCGCATCGGCCGGGACACCGGGGCCGGGACGCGCCGGAACAGCGGGGCCGATGCCGGGGCCGCGCGAGGACAACGGCACGCGGCCCACGCGAACAGCACGACGTGCGACCGGAGCCGAAACCGGGCGGACGGCGGTGAGACTCGGCACCCACCGTGCCGGCGCCGCATCGGCCGGGACACCGGGGCCGGGACGCGCCGGAACAGCGGGGCCGATGCCGGGGCCGCGCGAGGACAACG
>NZ_JBSFJZ010000057.1:0-14869 GCF_053598315.1 Streptomyces sp. NPDC001153 | reverse complement strand
TACGGCACGCGGCCCACGCGAACAGCACGACGTGCGACCGGAGCCGAAACCGGGCGGACGGCGGCGAGGCTCGGCGCGGTGTCGGCCGGGACGCCGGGGACGGACGTGCCGAAGGCCGAGGCCGGGGGCGCGCGCACGGAACGACATGCCGCGCGAACAGAACGACCGCGCGAGGCCGCCGTCGGCCCGCGCAGTCCTGGGAGACGGAAAGGTGTGAGACGGATGCCCGAGCCGCGCAGGCTGGCCGGGACGACGTGGCCGGAGATCGCCGCCACGGCCGACCGGAGTGTCCTGGTCGTGCCGGTGGGGTCCACCGAGCAGCACGGGCCGCATCTGCCCTTCACGGTGGACACGGACATCGCGCTCGCGCTGGCGGAGCGGCTGGCGGCGGCCCGGGAGTGGGTGGTGCTCGCCCCGCCCGTGCACTACGGCTCCAGCGGAGAACACGCCGGGTTCCCCGGCACCCTGTCGATCGGGCAGCAGGCCACCGAACTGCTGCTGACCGAACTGGGCCGCTCCGCCGACGCGTTCGCGGCCGTCGCGTTCGTCTCGGCGCACGGCGGCAACGCCGGTCCGGTGCGGCGCGCGGTGGAGCGGCTGCGCGGCGAGGGGCGCCAGGCGTACTTCTGGGAGCCGAAGGGGGATCCGGCCGACAGTCACGCCGGACAGGCCGAGACCTCGGCCATGCTGGTGCTGCGGCCCGGCGCCGTTCGACTGGAACGGGCGGAGGCGGGGGACACCCGGCCGTTGTCCGTCGTCCTGCCCGAGCTGCGGCGCGGCGGGCTGCGCGCGGTCAGCGTCAACGGGGTGCTCGGGGATCCGACCGGAGCCCGTGCGGCCGGCGGGCGGCTGCTGCTGGACGCCTGGGCGGCTGGTCTGATCGCGGCCAGCGGATCCTGGCGTCCCGGCCACAACCCGCACCAGCCGTAACCTGCGGTCCAGTTGACGGATGGGTATGGGACACAATCTGACTGTGCAGTTCACGATTCTGGGTCCGATGGAAGTGCGGGACGCCGAAGGCGAACCGCTGGAACTGGGCGGTCCGCGGCCGCGTTCGGTCCTCGCGCTCCTGCTGTCGTCCCCCGGCCAGGTGGTGACCACGGACCGGCTGATCGACGAAGTGTACGGTGACGAGCCGCCCGCGGGCGCCGCCAACGCCCTCCAGTCCCAGGTGTCCCGGCTGCGGCGTCGGCTCGGCGTGCGGATCGAGTCGCTGCCCACCGGCTATCGGCTGGACATCGATCCCGACGACGTCGACGCGCACCGGTTCGAACGCCTCGCGCAGCAGGGACGACAGGCCCTGGCGGCGGGCGACCACGCACGGGCCGGCTCGCTGCTGCGGGAGGCCCTCCAACTGTGGCGGGGACCGGCCCAGACGGGGCAGGCCGAGCGGTTGGAGGAGCTGCGCCTGACGGCGAGCGAGGACCGCTTCGAGGCGGAGCTGGCCCTGGGCGAGGCGGCGTCCCTGGTGCCCGAACTGCAGGAGCTCGTCGCGGCGCACCCGCTGCGCGAGCGGCTGTGCGGCCAGTTGATGCGGGCGCTGCACGGCAGTGGCCGGCAGGCCGAGGCGCTGAGCCTGTACGAGCGGACGCGGGCAACACTCGCCGAGGAACTCGGAGCCGACCCTTCGCCCGAACTGGCGGCTGTGCACCTGGAGTTGCTGCGGTCCGCGAGCGCTCCGGCGCAGGCCGCCCCGCGGGGGGTGCCCGCCCAGTTCACCAGCTTCGTGGGCCGGGAGACGGAGTTGCGCCGCATCGGCGACCTGCTGCGCAGCGCGCGTCTGGTCACGCTGATCGGACCCGGTGGCGTGGGCAAGACGCGGCTCGCCGTGGAAGCGGCCGGCCGGGAGACGGGCGATGTGTGCTTCGTGGAGCTGGCGCCGCTGGCGGACGGCGCACAGATCGCGGCCGCCGTGCTCGGCGCCCTGGGGCTGCGGCCCTCGTCGGGCGGCGGCCCGGACTTCGAGGAGCGTCTGGTCACCGCACTCGCCGAGCGGTTGCTGCTGCTGGTCCTGGACAACTGCGAGCACGTCCTCGAGGACACCGCCCGCCTGGCACGCCGGCTGCTCGGGCAGTGCCCTGGGGTGCGGGTGCTGGCGACCGGCCGCGAGGCTCTGGGGCTGACCGGTGAGGCGCTGTGCCCGCTGTCCCCGCTGGAACCCCGGTCGGCCGTACGGCTGTTCCAGGACCGGGCGGCGGCGGTGTCCCCAGCTTTCGCGGCTCGCGCGGAGCAGGACGAGCAGGCCTCGGTCGTGGAGCGGATCTGCGTCGCCCTGGACGGACTGCCGCTGGCGCTGGAACTGGCGGCGGCCCGGCTGCGGACGCTGTCGGTGGAGGATGTGGCCGCCCGCCTGGACGACCGCTTCCGCCTGCTGTCGCGCGGTGACCGCACCGCGGCGCCCCGGCACCAGACACTGCGTGCCGTGGTGGAGTGGAGCTGGGAGCTGCTGGACGACGACGAACGGGCGATGGCCCGCAGACTGACGGTCTTCGCGGGCGGGGCGACCCTGGCGGCCGCCGAGGCGGTCTGCGGACTGCCCGACGCGGAGGAGCTGATCGACTCGCTCGTGAGCAAGTCGCTGCTGGAGGCCCGCGACGGGCGGCTGAGGATGTTCGAGACGGTGCGGGCGTTCTGCGCCGAGCGGCTGGCGGACTCCGGGGAGGAGGAGCGCTTCCGCGCGGCCCATGCCGGGTACTTCCTGGCGCTGGCGGAGCGGGCGGAACCCTTCCTGCGCCGCACGGAGCAGGTGGAGTGGCTGGCGCGGCTCGCCGCCGAGCAGGACAACTTCCAGGCGGCGCTGCGCTGGTCGGTGTCGGCGGACGCGGTGCTCGGGCTGCGTCTGATGTCGGCCCTGACCTGGTACTGGTGGCTTCGCGGCCTGCATGGCGAGACCGCCCCGCTGGCCGCGGCCCTGCTGGCGACTGCGGGCGACGAACCACCCGCGGAGCTGGTGGAGGAGTACGTGCTGTGCGTGCTCAACGCCTATGCACAGGACCGCTCGTCCCCGGCGGCCGACTCCCGGCTGGACCGGGTGGAGGACATCCTGCGGGACCTGCGCAGGCCGCTTCGGCGGCCGGTGCTGACCGTGCTGTGGGCGGTCATCGGCGGGCCGGGCCGGGCGTCCGACGACAGCGTCCGGCGCCGCCAGATCGGCTCGGACACCTGGTCCAGGGCGGTCAGTCTGATGGGAGGCGGCTTCGAGCCCTGGTACGAGGGACGCCCGGGCGAGGCGGAGGAACAGTTCGCCACGGCGCTGGCGGGTTTCCGGGAGACCGGGGACCGCTGGGGCATGGCGAACTCACTCGATCCGCTGGCGATGTTCGCCGACTGGCGCGGGGACCGGCGGCTGGCCCTGGCCAGGCTGGACGAGGCGCTCCGGCTGGTCGGCCAGCTCGGTGCCCCCGAGGAGACCGCCGACCTGCTGCGCCGCCGCGCCGACGTCCTGCTGCACGACGGCGAGCTGGACCAGGCGGTGACACACTACGAGCAGGCTGCGGAGGTGGCCCGGCGCATCGGCATCCTGGACAAGGTGGCCGCGGCGCAGCGCGGGCTGGGCGACGTGGCACGGCTCTCCGGCAAGACGGCCGAGGCACGTCACTGGTACGAGCGCGCGATGGCCTCGGTCGCGGACGGCTGGACCGGGGCCGCGGAGATACAGCAGGTCTTCACCGGGCTCGGCCGCACCGCGGAGTCCGAGGGGCGGGTGGCGGAAGCCCGGTCCTGGCACGAGCGTGCGCTGACCCTGGCGCAGGAGCGCATGACCCCGGCCGAACTGGCGGTCGCCGCCGAGGGCTTGGCCGGGCTGGCCGTGTCGGAGGGGGCGGGGGAACGCGCCGCCGTACTGCTCGGGGCGGGGGTGACGCTGCGGGGCATGCCGGTCGCCGGGGATCCCGACGTCGCGCGGATCGCCGCCGCAGCCAGGGAACTGACCGGCGAGGAGGCGTACGCGCGCGCCTACGGCCGGGGTCTCGCGCTGTCCCAGGGAGGAGCGCTGACCGTCCTTGGTCAGGGACGGTCAGCGGACGGTACCTGACCGGTAAGCGGCCCCGAGCATGCTCTGTTCCGGAAGCGGAAACGACGACCGGACGAGGAGCATCCCATGAACGAGACCCCGCGCCAGCCCCTGCAGGGCATGACCGTGCTGATCTCCGGCGCGAGCGTCGCCGGCCCGGCGCTGGCCCACTGGCTCAGCGGCTACGGCTGCACGGTGACCGTGGTCGAGAAGGCCCCGGCGCTGCGCGGGGGCGGCTTCACCGTGGACTTCCGCGGCGACGCCCACCGGACGGTGCTCCAGCGGATGGGCATCTGGGAGGAGATCCACCACCACCAGACCCACATGGGCGAGCAGGTGATGCTCGACGCCGCCGGCCAGGAGCAGCTGACGCTGCCGCCGGAGTTCATGAGCGGCGAAGTGGAGATCTTCCGCGGTGATCTCTCCCGGATCCTGTACGAGCGGACACGGCAGAGCGTGGAGTACGTCTTCGGTGACTCCATCACCTCGCTCTACGACTGCGGTGACGGGGTGTGGGCCGGCTTCGAGCGGTCGGCACCGCGCCGCTTCGACCTGGTGGTGGGCGCGGACGGGCTGCACTCCAACGTGCGGCGGCTGGCCTTCGGGGACGAGTCCCGGTTCCTGCACCACCTCGGCTACTACGTCGCCGGTTTCGACGCCCCCAACCACCTCGGTCTGGACCGCTCCGCCCGCTGGTTCAACGCCCCGGGCCGGGCGCTGAGCATGTCCAACTACGGCGACAGCCCGGACCGGGCGATCGTCTCCATGGTCTTCTCCTCCCCGGAGCTGTCGTACGACCGGCACGACATCGCCCAGCAGAAGCGGATTCTCGCCGACCGGTACGCCGGTCTCGGCTGGGAGGTGCCCCGGGCGCTGCGCGACCTCGACGCGGCGGAGGACCTCTACTTCGACGCGCTCGCCCAGATCCGCATGGACCGGTACTCCAAGGGCCGTGTGGTGCTGCTCGGGGACGCCGGCTACGGCGCCACCATGGGTGGCATGGGCACGGGGCTGGCCATCGTCGGCGCCTATGTGCTGGCCGGGGAACTCGCGCTGCACCGCGATCACCGCACCGCGTTCGCCGCCTACGAGGCCGGGATCCGGGAGTTCGCCGAGGGGTGCCAGAAGACTGCGGCCGGCGCCGGGGGGTTCCTCGCGCCGGCAACGGACAAGAAGATCCGCAGCCGCAACCGCACCTACCGGATGCTCAGCTCCCGTCTGATGTCCGGCATCTTCGACCGGCTCTCGGTGAAGGCGGCCAACAACATCCGGCTCACGGACTATCCGGCGGCGGTCGGCACGTCGGCGGCCTTCGCTGCCGCGTAGCCCGTGGCACGGGCCGCGTCCCGTCCGGGTCAGGTGACCCGGACGGGACTTTTTACATGCCGCGTTCCGGCGGCGGTCCAGGGAAATTCGAGGCTCGTCCCCCCGTGCCCCGGAACTCTGGGCATTCTGCGGTACGGACCCTTTGATAGGGGGAGTTAGGGGTTTGACCGCTCCTCCCTCCTCCATACCGTGGTCGTCGAGGTTTCGTTCCGGGATTTCGTCCCGGGATATCAACGAACCGAGCCATAACTCGAGGCAGGAGTGCGGCCTTGGTCAGCCACTCGTATTCGGCACGCGAAGACACAGGAAAACTTGTCCATGGCTTGCTGGACGACGCCGCCGCCGAAGTGCCGGACGCTCCCGCGATCCGTGACGGGTCCGGATCATGGACGTACCGGGAACTGAGCGAATACAGCCAGGCGTTCGCCCTCTGGCTGCGTGAGTCGGGTGTCGGCCGGGGCGACCGCATCGTGCTTCAGCTGCCGACCGGGCGGGAGCTGGCGGCCATGTTCTACGGGGCGGCCCGGTGCGGTGCCGTCTTCGTGCCGGTCAACCCCAGTATGAAGACGTACCATCTGCGCCACGTCGTCGCCAACGCCGAACCCAGGCTGCTCATCGGCGACGCCGCGACGGCGGGGAGTCTGCGGGAGATCGCGAGCCCGGTGCACCAGCTGGACCAGGTGTGGGCCCAGGTGGAGGAACTGCGCGGCAGCGCCGACCGCTTCGAGCCCGAGCCGGTGCGCCCCGACGACGTGGCGACTCTCATCTACACCTCGGGCAGCACCGCCGCCCCCAAGGCGGTCGTGTGCCCGCACTCCCAGGTGACCTTCGCCTCCCGCGCGCTCACCGAGGCACTCGGCTACCGGTCCGACGACGTGGTTTTCTGCCGGTTCCCGATGTCCTGGGACTACGGCCTGTACAAGGTCGTGATGACGTGCGTGGTGCGCTGCGAGATCGTGCTCGCCGACCGGGAGTCCGACCTCCTGCTGCTGCGGCGGATGCGGGAGGTCGGTGCCACGGTGGTGCCGATCGTTCCCTCGTTCGCCTCGATGATCCTCAGCCTGTCCCGTCGGCACGAGGGCGGTCTCCCTCCGGTGCGCATGTTCACCAACACCGGGGCGGCCCTTCCGCAGTCGACCATCGACGCACTGCGCGAGATGTTCCCGGGCGTCCGCGTGGTGCGCCAGTACGGCCAGACCGAGGCCAAGCGCATCACCGTGATGCCGCCCGACGAGGATCTCCAGCGCCCCGACTCGGTCGGTCTGCCGCTGCCCGGCACCCGGGTGCTCATCCTGGACGCCGAGGGACGCGAGGTGCCCACGGGCGAGGTGGGGGAGATCGTCGCCGTGGGCCCGCATGTGATGCCGGGCTACTGGAACAGCCCGGACACCACCGCGAAGGCCTTCCGACGGCTGCCCGCGACCGGTGAACCCTGCCTACACACCGGTGACTACGGCTGCCTCGACGCGGACGGATACCTCTACTTCCGCGGTCGCCGGGACGACATGTTCAAGCGCAAGGGCTTCCGGATGAGCACCCTGGAGATCGAGGGCGCCGCGATGGACATCCCCGGGGTCAGGGCCGCCGCCGCCATCCCGCCGAGCGAGCGGCACGACCTCGCGCTCTTCGTGGAGAGCGACCTGAAACCGGCCACGGTCCTCAAGGAGATGGCGGCCCGCCTGGAGCCCGCGAAGGTCCCCGCGCTCTGTCGCGTCCTGACCGACTTCCCCCTCACCCAGCACGGCAAGAACGCCCGCCAGGCACTGACCGAACTGCTGCTCGTCGAGGGGAGCGGACGATGACCGCCCGGACACCGGACCCGACCGACCTCGCCCGCCGCTACGGCACCCCGCTGTACGTGTACGACCTGGACCGGGTCCGCGCCGCCCGGCGTGACCTGTTCGGCTGGCTTCCCGACGGGTTCGAGGTCTTCTACGCCTTCAAGGCCAACCCGCACGTCGATCTCGTACGGGCGCTGCGCGAGGGCGACGGCCCGGCCTGCAAGGCCGAGATCAGCTCGACGGGCGAGCTGGCGGCCGCACTGGAGGCCGGGTACCCCGGCACCGACATCCTCTACACCGGTCCCGGCAAGACCCCCGGGGAGCTGCGCGAGGCGATCGCGAGCGGCGTGCGCTGCTTCTCCGCCGAATCCCTGACCGACCTGGAGCACATCGGCGAGTCCGCGCTGGAGCACGGCGTCGTCGCCGACTGCCTGCTGCGGATCAACAGCGCCAAGGCCGGCGCCACCACCAGTATCCGGATGACCGGCGTACCCACCCAGTTCGGCATCGACAGCGAGACGATCCCCGACATCGCCCAGCGGCTGCGCGAGGTGCCGGGCACCTCGATCGCCGGTCTCCACCTCTTCTCGCAGAGCAACGCGCGCGACGAAGCGGCACTGATCGGTGAGCTCACGCACACCATCGCCGTGGCCGCGGCGATCGAGGAGGATCTCGGCGTTCCGCTGCGCCTGCTCGACATCGGCGGCGGCTTCTCCGTGCCGTACGCCCAGGCCGGCGAGCGTGCCCGCTACCCCAAGCTCAAGGCCGAGCTGGAGGCCTCGCTGGACGTGCACTTCCCCCGCTGGCGCGAGGGTACGCCGCGGCTGGCGGTGGAGTCCGGACGGTACCTGGCCGGCGACAGCGGCACACTGGTGGCCCGGGTCAGCAACGTGAAGGTCAGCCGGGGCAAGAAGTTCGTGATCCTCGACGCCGGCATCAACACCTTCGGC
This sequence comes from Streptomyces sp. NPDC001153, assembly GCF_053598315.1. Taxonomy (NCBI): domain Bacteria; kingdom Bacillati; phylum Actinomycetota; class Actinomycetes; order Kitasatosporales; family Streptomycetaceae; genus Streptomyces; species Streptomyces sp. NPDC001153. The sequence continues at coordinate 6,800 of NZ_JBSFJZ010000057.1, read as the reverse complement.
GGGATGTCCGGGCTGGGCCGGCTGCTTCCGGTGTCGGTGCACGTCCCGGCCGACGGTGAGACCGAGCAGGCCAGCCTGGTCGGGCCGCTGTGCACGCCGGGCGACGTACTCGGCCGTCAGATCGAGGTGCCGGTGCTGTCCCCCGGTGACCTCGTGCGCATCCCCAACGCGGGGGCGTACGGGCCCACGTCCAGCCTGCTGATGTTCCTCGGCCGCCCGGCGCCCACCGAGGTCGCGGTCGGCGGCGGCGAGATCGTCTCCGTCTCCCGCATCGAACACGTACGCACCTGGGTCGAGGAGCGTGGCGATGACTGAGCGGACGGCCGTGGAGACGACCGAGCGGGCGTATCCGGCCCCCTCGCGCGGGACCGTGGTCATCAGTTCGCTGGCCTCCGATTCCCACACCTGGAACCTCGTCTTCCTCCAGCTCCTCATCGAGGAGTGCGGGTACGAGGTGGTGAACCTCGGACCGTGCGTGCCCGACGAACTCCTGGTCGCCGAGTGCAGCGCGCGCCGGCCGGAGATGATCGTCATCAGCAGCGTCAACGGGCACGGCCACCAGGACGGCATGCGGGTCATCGAACGGCTCCGGGACTGCGATCCGCTCGCCGCGACGCCCATCGTGATCGGCGGAAAGCTGGGCACGGACGGGGGCGAGGGGCAGGACCGTACGGGCGAGCTGATCGCGGCCGGGTTCGACGCGGTCTTCGAGGACGGCAAGGAGCCGATCGCGGCGTTCCGGACCTTCCTCGACGCACTGCCGCGGCCCGTGCAGCGGTTCACCGAAATGCCCAGGATCTCCGCATGACCGGGACCCCGCCGGTGCGGCCCCAGGAGGCCCGGCCGCCAGTGGACTTCGGGGAGTTCGTGCGTACGGCGGGCGGCCATGGCCGCCTGGTCGTACAGCCCCGAATGGGCTTCGGCGACCCGGAGAAGATGCGCGAAGGACTGGCGGCCACGAAGGCGGCGGAGGCCACCACGGTGGGCACCCTGACCCTCGACAGTTACACCAGGGTGGGCGACCTGGAGGCGGTCGAGAGCGCTCTGCGCAGGGGAATCGACCTCAACGGCTACCCGGTCGTCACCCATCCGCCCGCCACCACCGCCGCGGTGCTGGACGGGCTGCGGGACGACACCTTCCCCGTGCAGATCCGGCATGGCTCCGCCACGCCCATCGACATCTTCTGGGCGATGATGCGGCTCCGGCTCAACGCGACCGAGGGAGGCCCCGTTTCCTACTGCCTCCCCTACGGGCGTACGCCGCTTGCCGACGCCGTCCGCAACTGGGCGGGCTGCTGCGAACTCTTCGCGCGGTTGCGGGAGGTGGGGATCGAGCCGCACCTGGAGACGTTCGGCGGCTGCATGATGGGACAGCTGTGCCCACCCAGCCAACTGGTCGCCATCAGCCTCCTGGAGGCGATGTTCTTCGCCCAGCACGGCATCCGTTCGCTGTCGCTCAGCTATGCGCAGCAGACCGACATGCGGCAGGACCAGGAGGCGGTGGCCGCGCTGCGCAGGCTCTGCGCGGAACTGCTGCCGACCCGGAACTGGCACATCGTGATCTACGCCTACATGGGGGTCTACCCCGAGACCTCCCGGGGCGCCTACGGGTTGCTGGCCAGGGCCGCCGAACTGGCCGTGACGAGCGGTGCGGAGCGGCTCATCGTCAAGACGGCCGCGGAGGCCCGCCGCATCCCCACGGTCTACGAGAACGTCCTGGCACTCGAATACGCGGCGCACTCCGCACGAGTGGCGGCACGCCAGGAAACTCCGGACGCGGCCGGGATCCCGGCCGACTCCCAGACCTACCTCGAGGCGCGTGCGCTGGTGGAAGCCGTCCTCGGACTCGACGCCGATCTCGGACGCGCCCTGCTCACCGCGTTCCGCCGCGGGTACCTCGACGTGCCGTACTGCGTGCACCCCGACAACGCGGGCCGCACACGCAGCCGTATCGATTCCGACGGCAGGCTCCGCTGGACGGATATCGGGAATCTTCCACTGGCCAAAATCGCGGAGCTGGGGCAGTCGAGAAGGATTACCTCGGCGGACCTGATGAATGACCTGTACCACGTGCGGCGCACGTTCGACGAACCGCCGCAGGAGCTCGGTGAACCGATCACCGCGCAGCTCGTCCACGATTAGTGGACCAGTAGGGGCGCATTAGGGGTGTGGATGCGTACAGGCCCCGCCCTAGTGTGTCGACTCCGGGTGTATCCCGGATATTTGACCATTCCTGGCATGGCGACAGCAATTTAGGTGTGGAGTGTGCCGATGAGCGGGTCCGGAAGCAGCTTCATTTCTGACTCCCAGCACGAGCCGGACGGCGCCCCGGACTCCCGGTCGGCTCTGGTGCGTCGGCTGGAGCCGATGCCGGCCGCCGAACAGGTCCGGGTCCTGCTCGACCTGGTGCGTGCCGAGTCTCTGGAGATCCTGCGCGCGATCCGCCCGGAACCGCCGGCCTCGGTCCACCCCGAGCTGCCCTTCAAGGAGCAGGGCCTGGACTCTCTGGGGCTGGTCGCCCTGCACACGCGGGTGAACGAGGTCACCGGACTCGCCCTGCCGCCCACGGTCGCGTTCGACCACCCCACTCCGGCCTCGCTCGCTGCCTTCCTGCGCGCCGAACTGCTCGGCTCCGGCGCCGAACCGGACATCGCCGCCCCGGTGACCCGGCTGGCGGCGGACGACGACGATCCGATCGTGGTGGTCGGCCTCGCGTGCCGCTTTCCCGGCGGCGTCGAGAACGCCGACGACCTGTGGACACTGGTCAACGACGGCCGCGAGGTGCTCTCGGACTTTCCCACCGACCGCGACTGGGACCTGGAGAACCTCTTCGACCCGGACCCGGCCACGCCGCGCAAGAGCTATGTGACAAAGGGCGGGTTCCTCGACACCGCCACGCAGTTCGACGCCGACTTCTTCGGCATCAGCCCGCGCGAGGCGCTCGCCATGGACCCGCAGCAGCGGCTCGTCCTGGAGACCGCCTGGGAGGCCCTGGAGGACACCGGGATCGCCCCGGACTCGCTGCGCGGCAGCCGCACCGGTGTGTTCATCGGCGCCGAGGTCCACGACTACGGCGTCAAGGCGAGCGAGGCTCCCGAAGGCCTCGACGGCTACCTGATGATCGGCACCGCGCCCAGCGTCGCCTCGGGACGGATCTCGTACACGCTGGGGCTGGAAGGCCCCGCGATGACACTGGACACCGCCTGCTCCGGCGCCGTCGTCTCACTGCACCTGGCCGCTCAGGCGCTGCGCCGGGGCGAGTGCTCGCTCGCGCTCGTCGGCGGTGTGACCGTGATGGGCAGCCCCAGCATCTTCACGTCCTTCAGCCGCCAGCAGGGCCTGGCACCCGACGGCCGGGTCAAGGCGTTCGCGGCGGCCGCCGACGGCACCGGATTCTCCGAGGGCGTCGGCCTGCTCGTGGTCGAGCGGCTCTCCGACGCCCGGCGGCTCGGCCACACCGTGCACGCGGTGGTCCGCGGCACGGCCGTCAACCAGGACGGCGCCAGCAACGGCCTGACCGCGCCCAGCGGCATCGCGCAGCAGCGCCTGATCCGCCAGGCACTCGCCGACGCCGGACTGACCTCGGCGGACGTGGACGCCGTCGACGCCCATGGCACGGGCACCAGGCTGGGCGACCCGATCGAGGCGCAGGCGATCCTCGCCACCTACGGCCAGGACCGCCCCGAGGACGAGCCGCTGTGGCTCGGCTCCGTCAAGACCAACCTGGGTCACACCCAGGCGGCCGGCGGCGCGGCCAGCATGATCAAGATGATCATGGCGATGCGGCACGGCACTCTGCCCACGACCCTGAACGTCGACGAGCCCTCTCCCAACATCCGCTGGGAGTCCGGCAACGTGCGCCTGCTCACCGAGTCCCGGCCGTGGGTACGCGGCGACCGCCCGCGCCGGGCCGGTGTCTCCGCCTTCGGCATCAGTGGCACCAACGCACATGTGATCCTGGAGGAGCCACCCGCCCTCAAGGACGCCGGCACCCCCGTGCGGGACATCCCGCAGCCGGCCGCCCGGGTCCTTCCCCTGGCCGTCTCGGCGGGCTCCGCCCCGGCCCTGCGCGCCCAGGCCGAGCGTCTGCTCGCCTTCCTGGCCGACCGGCCCGAGGCCGGCCTCACCGACATCGGGTACTCGCTGGCCACGACACGCGCCACGCTCCCGCACCGGGCGGTCGTCCTGGCCGACGACCGCGCCGGCGTCGAGCGCGCGCTGCGCGCGGTCGTCGGCGAACACTCGGCACCCGGTCTGTTCCTCAACCCGCTGGGCCAGGGCGCCGACACCGCGGGGCGGCTCGCCTTCCTGTTCACCGGACAGGGCAGCCAGCGGCTGTCGATGGGCCGCGAACTGTGCCGCACCCACCCGGTCTTCGCCAAGGCCCTCCAGGACGCCGTCGGCCACCTCGACCTCCAGCTCGACCTGTCCCTGTGGGACGTACTCTTCGCCCCCGAGGGCAGCCCGGAGGCGGAGCTGCTGCACCAGACGCGGTACGCGCAGTGTGCGCTGTTCGCCGTGGAGGTGGCACTGTTCCGGCTCGTCGAGTCCTGGGGGGTGCGCCCCGACTACCTGGCCGGACACTCCGTGGGTGAGCTGGCCGCCGCGCACGCCGCCGGTGTGCTGAGCCTGGAGGACGCCGCGACGCTGGTCGCCGCCCGGGGCCGGCTGATGCAGGAACTGCCCGCCGACGGCGCCATGGTGGCTCTCCAGGCCACCGAGGACGAGGTGCTGCCGCTGCTGACCGACCGGGTGAGCATCGCCGCGATCAACGGGCCGTCCTCCGTCGTCGTGTCCGGCGAGGAGAGCACGGTCCTGGAGATCAAGGCGCACTTCGACGGGCTGGGCCGCAAGACCAAGCGGCTGCTGGTGAGCCATGCCTTCCACTCGCCGCTGATGGAGCCGATGCTGGCCGAGTTCCGCCGCGTCGCGCAGATCATGACGTACCGGGCTCCGCAGATCCCCGTCGTCTCCAACGTGACCGGGCAACTGGCCACCACGGAGCAGCTCTGCTCGCCGGAGTACTGGGTCGAGCACGTCCGTGAGGCGGTCCGTTTCGCCGACGGCATCCGCTTCCTGGAGACCGCCGGGGTCACCCGCTACCTCGAACTCGGCCCGGACGCCGTGCTGTCGGCGATGGGCCAGGAGTGTGTCGGCGGCAGCACGCAGGCCACCTTCGTCGCGGCGCTGCGCCGTGACCGCGACGAGCAGCGCGAGCTGCTCTCCGCCCTGGCCCTCCTGCACACCTGCGGCACCCCCGTCGACTGGGCCGCCTGCTACGACGGCCTGGACGCCCGCAGGATCCCGCTGCCCACCTACGCCTTCCAGCGCCGCCGCTACTGGCTGAGCGCCCCGTCGTCGAACGGCGACCCGGCCGGCCTCGGCCAGACCGCGGCGAGCCACCCCCTGCTGGGTTCCGTACTGACCCTGGCGGAGGGCGGCGACGGCACCGGCGGCGTGGTGCTGACCGGACGGGTCTCACTGCGTTCCCATCCGTGGCTGGCCGACCACGTCATCGCGGGTGTCCCGCTGCTGCCCGGCACCGCCTTCGTGGAACTCGCCGTGCGGGCGGGCGACGAGGTCGGCTGCGCGCTGGTCGAGGAGCTGACCCTCGAGGCCCCGCTGGCGCTGCCCGTCACCGGCGGTGTCGCGCTCCAGGTGGTCATCGGCTCCGCGGACGCGGACGGCCGTCGCACGGTCGGTTTCTTCTCCCGTCCCGAGGACGCCTCCGACGAGGGCTGGACACGGCACGCCACCGGTGTGCTCGCCGCATCCGCGGCCCAGGAGGCGACCGCCGAGTCCTTCGGCATGACCCAGTGGCCGCCGTCCGGCGCCGAGTCCGTCGACATCACCGCGCTGTATCCGGACATGGCCGAGAACGGCTACGGCTACGGCCCTGTCTTCCGCGGGCTGCGGGCCGTGTGGCGGCGCAACGGCGAAGTGTTCGCCGAGGTCGCCCTGGACGGCGACACCGCCTCCCGGGCGGGCGCCTTCGGGCTGCACCCTGCCCTGCTGGACGCCGCGCTGCACGCCACCGACTTCGCCTCGCCCGAGCCCGTCCCGGACGGCACCCGGCTGCCGTTCGCCTGGACCGGTGTGTCGCTGTACTCCGCCGGCGCGTCCGCGATCAGGGTCCGGATCACCGCGACCGGCACGGATTCGGTCTCGCTGTCGGTCGCCGACGCGTCAGGGGCGCCGGTGGCCCGGATCGACTCCTTCGTGCTGCGCCCGGTCGACACCGGGCAGCTGCGTGCCGCGCACGGCGGCGCCGCCACGCCGCTGCGGGTGGAGTGGTCCTCCGTCACGGCCCCGGCGGCCTCCGGCGCCGACGGCTGGAGCGTGCTGCGCCTCGACGGCTCCGACGGCGACATCCTCGACGTGGTGCGCGCCCACACGGGCCGTGTTCTGGCTCACCTGCAGACCTGGCTGGCCGACGAGTCCGGGGACGACACCCGGCTCGCGGTCGTGACCCGGGGCGCGGTCGCCGCGGCTGCCGGCGACACCGTCGATCTGGGGCTCGCCCCGGTGTGGGGCCTGGTGCGTGCGGCGCAGGCGGAGCATCCGGGCCGGATCGTCCTGGTCGACGCCGACGCCGGCACCGACGACCGGCTGCTGTCCTCGGCTCTGGCCACCGGCGAGCCCGAACTGGCCGTTCGCGGCGGGGAGATACGTGTCCCGCGCCTGGTGCGGCCCGCGGAGTCCGGGGAGGGGACGGCCGCTGTCTGGGACGCGGAGTCCACCGTGCTGATCACCGGCGGCACCGGCGGCCTCGGCGCCCTCGTCGCCCGCCACCTGGTCAC
>NZ_JBSFJZ010000056.1:0-54188 GCF_053598315.1 Streptomyces sp. NPDC001153 | reverse complement strand
CAGATCAACCACCGCGGGCCGGCAGATTCCGCCCCGCCGCCACACCATCAGGCGACAGCAGATCCACTCAAAGACTCACGAACCGCCCACTAAGACCGTGTCCTGTGTGGTGAGGCGGACGTTGACCCGGTATGGCGGCGTCGCCCTGCTCCACGGCGAGCGGCCCGTACGACGCTCTTGGACCCGTGGGCCGCTTCACCATCGCCCGCCGGCGCAACGATCGCTGATCGCACGGGCCTCGGTGGAGCCTGGCACCGCCTCAATGCAAGGGATGCGGCGACAAGACCGTCAGCCAGAGCAGGGCGATGGTCCCGGCGCCCATCAGCGGCGTCAGTATCTCGGTCTCCAGCTTGTTGCCACTGCTCTTGATCAACACGATTTCGTAACGGGTCTTCAGCGGCCACAGCCAAGGAGCGCCCTGCTTGGTGATGGAGTCACCGAGCAGGTGGGCCAGGCAGCCCAGACCGACCGCGTAAGGCAGCCAACCCGGCGCGGAGGGGATGAACTTGGCGATCGCGGCGGTGCCCAGTGCTGCCATCGCCACGATGGTGCCCCAGGCATGGAAACCGTGGCCGGGTGGGCAGAGATTGAGCGCGCGTACCGCCATCGCCAGCAGGAAGAAACACATCCCTAGTGTGAACGGCCTGCCCAGGTAGGCGATTCCGGCCCAGGTGCCCACTGTCATGAGGGCAATGAAGAACAGGGAGTGCGTGGCATGGCGGTGACCACCGGAGACCCAGGCAACGAACCGGCACAGCAGCCGGGAGGCCGGACCGAGGAAGTTCGCGATCGTTCCGTCATGGTGGTCGAGGTCGGGCAGCAGTGCGGCACCCGCGCACAGCACCGTGCCCATCAGGATCTCCTGGGGCTGCAGATGCGTGTGCAACAGTGCGGGTGGAAGGTATACAGAGGTGCCGGCGAACAGCAGCGCGCCGCTCACGGCATGCGAATGTCCCATCATGATGAGGTGGTTCTCCCCCGATCAGGCGCCGTCCCAACGGCGCGTCGAATGTCCCAGCATCACAGCTGTACTGCGTCCGAGACGCACATATGTCAACGGGCTACGTGCGTCGAAAAGGTGCGTGCGTCAGAGATTGCCGAGCTGTTCGCTCCTGCGGTCCTCGATGATGTGGTCCACACACACCGCGAGGACGATCAGCAGCAGCCAGTCGGGTTCGTACATCACGTCGACCGCGTAGGCGTCGCGGATGCTGAACCAGCGGCGCGAGATGTGCGCCAGAGTGGTGCCGTTGTCCGCGATTCCGAACTCGCGGTCCCAGAGGTCGCCGGCTATGCGCAGCCGGCGCCCGTCCCGCAGGGTCACCTTGAAACGGTCACCGAAGAGGCGAAACCTCCGCTTGCTGATGCGGCCGACGGTCTCGCCGTTCTGCTTGATCAGGATCGTGTGATGAAGAGTCAGGGCCTTCTTCACGATGCTCGCGACCTGGTCGCCCCGGGTGTCCACGAAGTGAAACGTCGTACGCAGCCGCATCAGTTTGCGGTCGACCCTGAACAGCTTCTGCCGATCCTCCGTCTCGACCCAGGCCTCCTCGTGGAACGCCAGCATGCGATCGCGTACCAGGTAACGCATGGGAAACCCCGTCCAGATCCGGAGATGGGAAGAAACAGCTGTCCGCGATAATAGTTGCGCCTTTACGCAAGGCAGCAACCGCATCCACATCCGAAACGGGGAGTTGCACATGACCACCACGAACCGCCACAACTCGAAGGGCCGCTTGGCGGCGCTGCTCCTGACGCTGCTCCTCGGACTGGGCCTGTCGGTGACATCGGCGGCCGCCGCGACCGACGCGCAGCAGCGGACGGCAACGGCCGTCATCACCGCACGCACCGGGCCCGCGTCTCCGGACACCGCCTCCGACGTCAGCCTCCGCCACCGCACATCCCGGCATCACGCCGCATCGGCTCGACTCCACACCACGAGGGCCAAGAAGAAGAGCGGCTTCTTCAAGAAGCTCGGCATCTTCCTCCTTGTCCTCGTCGTCCTCGTCGTCCTCTTCATCGCCCTGCTGGTCTGGTTCGTGGTCCGGCTCGTCCGCCGGGCCTTCGGCCACGGTCGCCGGCACTGAGCCGTCCGCGCCGTCACCGGCGCGGACCGGCTGCTCACACCGGGGTCCTCGCCGCTGGTGTCCGCGATGACTGGCCGGATCTGGGCGGGGAGTCCGTCCAAGCGGTCAGGACCGGCCGCGGCGGCCACGGCAGGGGCTGTCTCGGCCAACCAGATGCGAAACCGCTCGGCGGCTTCGTGGCAGGGGACTTGCGCCAGGACACGGTGCTCGCCGGAGGGGCAGAAGTCGACGGCGACCGTGAGCAGGCAGGAGCGGGGCGCGTTCTGACTGCCCGCCCAGGACACACGCAGGACACCGCAGGGCTTGCGCCCGCGGCGGGGCGCGGTGGGTCGGGCGCAGCGATCGGCAGGCTATGTGGGCGGTCCATGCGGCGAGGTGCGGCAGGGGCAGGGTGGCGCGTGCGCGGCAGCCGGGGCAGCGGTGCCAGTGGCGAAGCCAATCGTCGGTGTCGGTGTCGAAGAGGCGTGCGTAGCGGTTCGCCACGCGGATGTCGTTGCTGTACAGGTGGTCGGGGCGTTCCTGTGTGTTGCAGGACTGACCGCCGCTCGCCCTGACCGTCGCCACCACATGGCTGCCAAGCGGGACGTACCCCGCCCGGGCACGGGCAGGAGAGCAGGTGAATGCCCCAGAAGCCGTCGGCACAGCACTATCGGCCGTCAAATCGACCCACAGAGCGTCCGCAGCACCCAGGGCGGGCGATCAGGCCGTCCGTGCGACCGGGCATGACACGCTCCGACATACCGACAGGCCAACGATCTGCAACTCGCCAACGGGTCTCCACGCGCCCCGGTCAGCCGGGCCGCCGCCCGCAACTCCTTGATCCTGAGCGTCGGGCCTGGGTCTCCCTGGAGTGCGGACTCACCGGTCCGGCTCTCGCCGACGGTTCGAACGTTTGGTACCAATTAGTTACTAAACAGACACAGGAGGTAGATATGTCCATGCTGCTCATCACCGGCTCGTACCGGATCATCGGCGACCGGCCCGACGGCGACACGGTCCACTTCACCCCGCGCGACCCGGGGTTCTGGTGCGAGGTCCCCGGCCAGCACCGGGTCAAGCGGGACGAGAACGGCGGCGCCTCGCTCCGGCTGGACGGGATCGACGCCACCGAAACCCACTACAAGGGGGTCGGGCCCGATTTCGTCCACCAGCCGCTGCGCCTGGGCGCGCACGCCGCCCGAGACGAGCTGCTGAGCTGGCTGGGCTTCGACGACGTCGAGCAGGACACCGAAGAGAAGGTCGAGGCTTCGACCCCAGAGACCGTGCCCGGCTACATCCTCACCTCCGGCGCCGACGTCTACGGCCGCTGCGTCGCGTTGATCGGCCGCGGCGACCCGCCGGAGACCGGCAACCCTCCGAAGCCCGCGAAGAGCGGCGAACGGGTCGACGTCACCGTGGACATGCTGCACCGGACCGCCAATCACCACCTGCTGTCCCGAGGCCTGGTGTACCCCACCTTCTACAGCGGCCTCCCCCGGGAGCTGCGGGCGAACATGACCACGACCACGCAGGAGGCCAGGGCGGCCCAGGTGCCGGGCGGTGTCTGGTCGTACGACGTGACGACCAGCGGCGCGAAGATCGACAGTCTTGCCTCGCTCACCGACGAATTGGTGATCGTGCCCAAGCTGTTCCGCCGCCTCGCCGACTACATCCGGCTCTTCGGCCCGTCTCTCGCCTGTCTCCCCGCCTATCTGGCCGGCGGCGCCGACGAGTTCTACGTCCCCGGACAACGCGACAGCATCGTCGGCCTCCAGCACGTGGTCGAGGTCACCAACGGCAACACGTTCCGGATGACCCGACCGATCGAAGACCTCGTGTTCGTCGAGAAGTAGACCGGAGAACGAGCCGCACCCGACCCCCACCCACACGTGGCATCGCCCAGATCGGCTCCGCCCTCGTGCCCGATTCCCACCAGGTGGCCCCTGGCGATCGCCGGCGACGGGCGGGAGGTCGTCCTTGCGCGGCAACAGGCTCTGACTGCGGCGGGGAACCTGGTCGTGGGCCGACCGCAACCGGACCGGCGCTACACCTTCCAGGCCGTCACGAGCCTGGTGGTCGGCGACGAGTCCGACAGCTACCTGGGCGAAGTACTCACGGACAGCCCGCACCCTCTGAGCGCGTTCCAGGTCAACATCGGGTCGGCGTCGCTGCGCGGCCCCGCGCTCATGTTCGCCGCTGCAGCGGCCTCCAGTTCTGATGAGCACGCGTGGGGCCGCGACCAGGCGACCGAGTTGCCAGGCAGCCGCGACGAGCACGATGTCCACGAGGCGGCCGCTGCGCTGTGCAGGCTCCCGAACGACATCGCCGGCATCGTCGACCCCGGGCTGCTCGCCACCCACCACCACTTCGGCGTCCGCCAGGCCGGTGCCGTCCTGTGCATGCGGTTCCCCGCCCGCCATCACAAGACCGCCCTGCACCTCGCCCGCGACCCCGACTTCCGCGTGCGGCGGGCCCTGGCCGATGCCGCCGCGAACGCGGCCGTGGAAGGCCCGGAAATCGACGCGATTCGCCAGATCCTGCGCGGCGACCCGCGTCACGGCATCCAGTCCCGCGCGGGAGCGCGTCGGACGACTTCTGACCGGGCCGGCGCCCCCGGCCGGACACCGGCCTGATCCGGCAGCGGGGCGGACCCCGCTCTTCAGCCTGACGACCCCCTTCGTCACACTGACGCCGTGCCTCGAATAGCCACCGCCACCTCGTCCCGGCAGGTACGTCGCCTCACCACGATGGCGTTTTTCGGTCCGCCGTTGATCATCGGGCTGTCGTTGCTGGCCGCCAATCCGGACTGGAGCGGGCTCGGACTGGTGCTCGGGACCTTCGCGCTGATCGCGACTCTCTCGCTGATGGTCATCGCAGCGCCGAACGGGTGGTTGATCGTCGGCGGGGTGATCGTGGGGATCGCCGCGCTGTCCGGGCCAGGGCCGGTGCTGCAGGCGGAGGTGATGGCGCACCAAGGGCAGCGGGTGGAGGTGCGGGTCACCTCGGTGAAGACGTACCAGGGCAAGCACGGGCCGGAGTACACCTGCCTTCTGGGACGGGTGGACGGCAAGCCGCTCAAGCACGCCGAGCTGGGCAACGACTCCTGCGACGGGCCGATGGAAGTCGGGCAGACCGAGGAGGTGCTCGTCGACCCGCACGGCTGGACGGCGCCGGAACTGGCCGAGACGGACTACAGCGGGATCGACATCGCCGCGTGGGCCCTGCCGGTGGTACTGGTGCTCTTCGAGCTGCTGGTCTGGCTGTCCCGGCAGGTCGGGCTGCGCCGGTTCGAGGGCCGCTGATGGCGCCCGGGTCCCGGAAGAACGGGGCCTGGCCCCCGCACGTGGTGCGGCGGCTCGCCCGCATGGCCGCGCTCGTCCCTCTGCTGATGGTGTGCATCGGCGTGCTCGGCACCAGCCCGGACTGGTTTCCGGCGGCGCTGATCCTCGGAGTGCTGACCGTGGCCCTCGCGATCGCGGTGCTGACGGCGACCGCGACCACTTACTTCTTCTTCCACTCCTTGACCGTCAGCCCGCCGGGGACCTTCAGCTCGAAGGCGCCGCCGATCGCGGTGTCGAGGGCGGTGGCCGGATCGTTGCCGCTACCGAAGGCGCTGACCGCGAGCAGCTCCTTGAGTTGCGCGCCGGTGCCGCGGAACGCCTTGGCCGTCTTCATCGTCTCTCGGGCCGCGTCGGCGTCCATGGACTTGTTCATCTTCTCCAGCAGGTCCGGGGAGATCCAGCAGTCCGAGATCTCGTCGAGGTCCCACTCCGCGTACCAGTGCGTGTTGTTGAGCCAGTTGCGCTGGGGCACCTTGCCGTCCACGGCCACCAGGTAGAACGTGAACTTGATGTTGCCGAGCGAGCGCCAGTCGGCGACATTCGTGTGCTCGCTCGCCCGGCCGGCGGCCGCGTTCTCGTACGTCGACGCGATCTCCGTGAAACTCGGCGGGTTCTCCGGATCACGGCCCGTGTAGTGACGGATCGTCCACCGCTTGGCCAGCAGCTCTCCGGCCTGCCTCCTGCGGACCGGGGCAATCCGCTGCTGCGAGGCCTGCTTGATGCTGTCGAGGATGTCGAACTCGCTCTGCCCCTCACCGGGCCGGAACTGCTGGGAGGTCATGTACTGCATCAACTGCCAGGCGTCGTCGTCCGAATGGCCCGACTTCTTCAGGGCGGCGAGGATCTCGTCCGGCGTCTTGGCGTTGCGCAGGTCGTCGTCCTCGGTCCGCTGGACGGGCGAGGCCGCGTGGGTCCGGTGGCTGCCGGTGGGGTGGCCGCTCGTGTGCTCCTCGGCCGTCCGCTGCACCGGCGCGCCGCCGCTCATCACCCTGCGCGCGTTGGCGACCGCGCGGCGCTCTCCCGCGTCGGCGGGATCCGAGACGCGCAGGCCCGAGCCGTTGTCCGTACCGGGAACCGGGCCGGCCTGCTGGTCCAGGTAGTGGGTCAGCTCGTGCGCCCAGTCCTCCTTCGTCATCCGGCCGCCGTCGACCACATGCGCTCCCGAGGTGTACGCCTTGGCCTGGATCTCCACCGCCGAGCGGCGGGCGACCTCGTCCGAGTGGACGCGCACACCGCTGAAGTCGGCGCCCCCGAACCGGGCCTCCATCTCGTCACGCAGCCCGGCGTCCATGGGCCTGCCGGGAGAGCGCAGCACATCGTGCACCAGGGAGCGACGCTGCACCTGCCCGTCCCGCTCCCGTGCGACGGCCCGCGTCACCGCCTCGTTGCCCACCGCTCGCTGCAGCGCCTCCAGCCCGGCGGGCGCCGGGCCGGCCGGCCGACGCGGCGCGGACCGCGTGTCGCTCTGCTCGTTCTCCTTGTCGTGCGCGCGCACGGGCGCTCCCCTCGAAGCCGGACACACCTCAACACCACAGCCTGCCCGGCCCCGCCGAGCCGCGGAATGAACGCGAGGGCAGCCTTGCGGGCAAGGGGATTGCCGTCGGACGGGTACCGAAGAAGCCGGGTGTGCTGCCGGCCGCCGAGCGGGCAACCGAACTCGCCGGTCCCCGACGGCATTGCACTCGACGCGCTCGGGGCCCTGCGGTGGGTCGGGTTACCCCGCCCGGGCAGCCCCGCCCGGTACGACGAGCCGACCGCGTTTCGGTCGCGGCCCACAAAGTGGTGGAGCGATGCGGAGTGGGCGAGTTCGCAGGTCACGCCTGCGCTGGGGTCGCCGTTCCGGCGGAGCGCCGCTTCCGCCGCTGCGAGCGGCGCGGAAGTGGCCGGCGAACTCCTGACGGCGTCCACCACGGAGCCGGTCGCTGGGGCGCAACGGTCCAGATTCCTACACCACTTCGCGGGACGCGACCCGCGCTTCTGCGCGGCAGCGGCAGGACCTGGGTCCGCAGGCGCCCGAGGGACAGGCGCTCATCACGGACGTGAAGCCGGCGACGGTCGCGTCCGGGCGGGCCATCACGCTCGCTCCGCCGGGCCGGCAGCAGCCGCTGCAGGCCCGCGTGACCTGGCCACCCGTGGTCGGGCACCCTCTCTTGCGGTGCATCCCGGGCGGTGCGGCCCGCCGATTCCCGCCGCCGTCTGCGGCGGCTCATCGCAGCGCTCGACCGGACGGCGACCGGGTGACCGGCGGACCGGGCACCTTCGCGGGCCGCGTATCGGCACTCCGCCGGCAAGGGACGCGGGGGCCGGTGCCCCTCCGCGACAGGGCGCCGCGGCCAGGGGCCCGGGCACGTGCGGCGCCTTCGCCCCCCCCTGTCGGGCCGGTCGGACGGCAGTGCGGCCGCCGTCGACGCGCAGAACCACTCCCTGCACGAAGCCACCGTGTCGCCCGCCGGACAGGCGATCATCTCGACGATCTCCCGGGCCTCGGCGGACCGTCCGGCGGGGGCCTGCGCCGCGAGGGCATCGAGGTCCTCGCCCATGCCGGCCGTGCCCTCCGTGCGGGTGGCTCCGTACTCCACGGCGTTGATCCGCACCGCGTGCGGGCCGGACTCGACGCACGCCGACGTGGCGCGCCGCCTTGACCCCCACTCAGGATGCCTTCGCACCTGCAAGGCATGGCGTCAGGTGCCTGAACCGGCCAATCGCTGAGAGCAGTTGCACTCGCCCAAGCCCAGCGGAAGCCCGCCGGAGGCCCACGTTTCCGGGCTTCCGGCATTCTGCGAAATGCGTCGGAAACCATCCCGCGCTCTGCCGGTTTTCGGACGGAGTGGGATTCTCCTCTTCCGATCGTGCCCTACGGGGCGAACGATGTCCGGGGGAACGATGTCACCGGGTGACGTCGCTGAGTACGCCACTGACGTTCAGGACCTCATGACACTGCTGTGCCTGCTGGCCGGTTGCCGGAGTACCGGGCTTCGCACATGTCACCTTCACAGCGACCTTGGCGTCCTCAGGGATCTTGATGGGGGTGACCCAGTGGTAGTCCTGATTGCGGAAGGTCTCCAGAGCGATCGTGGTGATCTTCCGGTCGCCGAAGGTGATGGTCATGACGCCTTCGTCGCCCTGGAAGTTGGCGACCACGATGTCCGTGATCCCGAACACCTTGCCCTTGGGCACCACATAGGTACCGGTCTTGTCCTGCCCGCCGGACGTCTGTACGTCGATCGTGGCCGAACTCTGCTGACCGGTGCCGCCATCACCACCGTCTCCGCCCGTGCCGCCACCGCCGCCACCGCCGCCGTTGCCCGACGTCGAGCCCTTGCCGCCCTGGGTACCCGTACCCGCCTTGTCCCCGGAACCGGACCCGGGAGACTGCCCGTTCTGGCCGCCGGGCGTGGGCCGCGGCTGGACCACCTCGTTGGCGGCCTGCTTCGCGGCGCTGCGCACCGCCGGACGGACGAGCGCGAACCATGCGAGCAGCAGCGCGATCAGGGCCGCGAGCACCGCGAGCAGCCACTTGGGGAAGACCGGGATCTGAACGAACTCGGCTTCCAGCGGCGGCCGAACGAGAGCACCGGGCCGTTCGGCGCGCTCAGCGGCCGCGGTGTCCGTCGCACGTACGGTGAACGGCCAGACCACGGGCTTGCCGAACCAGACCGGCTTGCCGGTGCGCACCCGCAGCCGGGTCTCCACCGACTCGCCCGGCTCCAGCGGCAGTGCGGCGGCGGTGAACGCGAACCGCAGCTCCTCCCCCGGCTGTTCCGGTGTCAGGGCGATCCGGGCCGGGGCGTTGCCCTCGTTGCGCACCGCCAGCCGATAGCGGCCGCGGAGCCAGCCACGCCGGCGGCGCGGCAGGATCTCGGTGCGCAGCTCGTGGAACTCCTCCACGTGCACCGTCGTTTCGGGCACAGTGACGGCCTCGGGGTGCTCCGCCGGCAGCACGCGTACGGCCAGCGGCACATCGCCCGCGCGGACCTCGGGCGAGCGGGGCGGGTCCAGCCGGATGGTCACCGTCTCGGAGGTGCCGGGATACAGCGAGACCCGCTCGGGTTCCACGGTGGCCCAGGCCGCACAGTCACCGACGACCTCCAATGTGTACGCCTCGACGATGTCACTGTCGTTGCGTACGGTCAGCCGAGTCGAGGCGGTACCGCCCGGGGTCACTGTCACGTCGGGCATGTCGAGCCCGGGCAGTCCAGGGCCGGAAGAGGCTGCAGAAGGCGTCACGCGACGACCGTAGAACCGCCTCCGGACGGCCACGAGAGGTGCGAGGGCAACATCCGGGCAGTGCGCGTGCCCCGCGCGGTCAAGGACAACTTGCCGGACCAGCAGGCCTGTTGATGACTCATGCACCGGCCCGCGGACCTCCGGCGGGCCCCGCCGCCGTCCCCTTTTCAGCTCCCGCGACCTTCCGCGCCCCTTCGCCACTCCGACTGGAACAGGACTCCGCATGTCCCTCTCCGCAGCAGAACATCAAGCCGGTACGGCCGGCCGGCCGTACCGGGTCTCCGTCGCCGTCTACGCCCAGGACCTGGTCCTGCGCGTCGGTGTCGTCCATCAGCTCCGCCAGCGTCCCGAGGTGGAGCTGCTGGACGACACCGACGCGGAACGGGCACACGCGTCCCTCGTGGTCGTCGACTCCGTGGACGACGAGGTGATGGCCCTGCTGCAGCGGTTGCAGCGCAACCGTGCGACGCGCACCGGACTCGTGGTCGGTTCCTTCGAGTCCGCGGCGCTGCAGCGGGTCGTCGAGTGCGGTGTCGCGGCGGTGCTGCGGCGCGCCGAGGCGGACCAGGACCGGCTCCTTCATCTGGTGCTCGCGCTGGCCAACGGCGAAGGCGTGCTCCCCGGTGACCTGCTCGGCAAGTTGCTGAGCCATGTCGGCAACGTGCAGCGCGCGGCGCTCGATCCGCACGGTCTGACCCTGTCCACGCTGACCGCGCGCGAGGCGGACATGCTGCGCCTGGTGGCGGACGGGTTCGACACCGCGGAGATAGCGCGCAAGACGTCGTACTCCGAACGGACCGTCAAGAACGTGCTGCATGAGATCACCACACGTCTGCAGTTACGCAACCGGGCTCATGCCGTCGGCTACGCACTGCGCAACGGACTTATCTGAGTGGACGTCACCTACTGATTCAGGAGCGTGGTGTTGCCCGAAAGCGCAGCCCGCGCTTCCCTCTGGCAGGGCCCCGCCGCCCTGCCGCGCGACGCCCGCACGGACGCAGAGTGGCGGGGCGACCCATGTGTTCCGAGACTGCGAGGTGGACCGTGAACGGCACCGCTGACCCCGGCGGGCGGCGTCGGCTGGGGAGATTCGGAGCCTCGTTGCTCCTGCTGGTCCCGTTGCTCGCGCTGACGGCGGCCTCGGGACCGGGCAGCGCCCAGGCCCAGCCCAAGGCCGTCGACGCCTCCGCCACCCGGATCGCCTACGCCGGCACCGGGCACCGCAGCCTCGGCAAGGTGATCGACACCAAGGACAGCGAGCCGCTGTTCGGGGCGGGCCCGGCGCACTACGACGTCGAGCCGTCGGCCCTGGGCGACACGATGGTGTTCGCCGGCCGCCGCGACGAGAAGAACCCACAGATCTATCTACGCGCCCCCGACGGCTCGGTGCGCAAGCTGACCAGCGGCCGGGACGCGGCACACCCCCGGCTGACCCCGGACGGCAAGTCCGTGGTGTTCGACTCGGCGGAGCCCGGCGGCCCGAACGGCAGGAAGCAGCGCGACCTGTGGCTGGTGCGCACCGACGGCACCGGGCTGACCCGGCTGACCGACACACCGGCGAACGAGGAGAGCCCGACGGTGTCGCCGGACGGGCAGCGCCTGGCGTACGCCTGTGACAGCGACGCGGTCCTCGGGGAGCAGATCTACGTGCGCCCGCTGGCCGGCGGCACCCCGACCCGGGTGACCGGCACGCTGGGCAACAAGGCGACGGAACCGGTGTGGAACCCGGTGAACGACCCGGCGCACCGGGACCTCATCGCGTACACCTCCACCCCCACCGCCTCCGACAACTCGACGGGCCCCCGGCTGCGGGTGACCGGCGGCACGGCCGGCGACCAGCCGCTGCTCACCGGCGCACCGACCGGCTGGCGGACCCATGGGGCAGCGTGGACGCCCGACGGGGAGGGCGTGCTGTTTCTCAGCCCGGACCGCACCTGTGGCTGCGAGGGCGACTGGGACCACGTGTACCAGGTACAGAACCGCGCGTCGGGCCCGAACCTGGTGCTCATGGAGGACCGCGCCGTCGGCACGCCGACCTGGGTCGGCCCGCAGAACGGCGGGTATGTCGTGGTGGACCGCACCTCGGCGAAGGGCAGCAACACGGCGAACGGCGTGCACGGTCCGCATGTGGTGACCCTCCAGGACGTCCGGGCGGACGGCGCCGACCCGCGTGACCTCGGGCTGACCATCCTGAACGAGGACCCGGCGGCCGACAGCAACACCGATCCGGCCAAGGACCCCCTGTTCAACCCGGCGGCCGGGTACGACCCGTGGACCGAGCGGCAGAACTACACGCCCGACGGCCGGCGCATCGTGGTGACTCGGTTCGAGGGTGACACGGACAACCGGATCGAGCGGATCTGGACGGTGGACGCCGACGGCTCCAACGCCGCGCCCATGCCGCTCGCCGGGCGCGGACCGAAGGACTGGGACACCGACCCCACGTTGTCGCCGGACGGCAGGTTCATCGCGTTCACCCGGACGTCGCCGGGCGGGGTCGGCTCCGCCTCCGGTCCCGGGCACATCCTGATCGCCGACGCGTCCACCGGTGCGATCGTGCACGAGATCGTGCCGCCGGCCGGCCGGCAGACGGGCGGCGACGCCCAGCCCACCTGGTCCTCCGACGGCACCACGCTCGCCTTCACCCGCAACATGACCATCGACGGGAACGGCGGCAACAAGCACATCTGGACCGTGCCGGTGGACCATCTGGACCAGCAGCGCGATCTGAGCGCGACGATCTGCCCCGGCACCTGCGCGGTCATCGACGACAGTCCCGCGTTCTCGCCGGACGGCCGGCAGATCGCCTTCAACCGCAAGAACGGCGGCGGCCAGGTCGACGAGCACAACGGCATGGTGCTCACCTCCGTGTCCGGCGACACCTGTCAGGTGCTGCTGCCCGAGTCGGCCCGCGGCGACGCCGACGCCTGCCGCCGGGAGCTGCCCGACAGCTCGGTCACCGGACCGCACCAGCCGCGTGACGCGGCCTGGACCGCGGACGGCACCGGAATCGTCTTCAGCGCACGCACCGACACGCCGGTCAACTGCCCGGAGAGGCTGCATCGGTTGAATGTGGCCACCGGCCATCTGAGCGCGCTCACCCTGGAACTGCCGGGGCGGCAGAAGGAGCCGAGCGTCCAGCAGTCCGTGGACCTGGCCGTGCACGCCCCGGGCACCGTGCCCGCGGTCACCGTCGGTCACTCCGCGGACGTCCGCGTCGACGTCGTCGACAACGGCCCGGCCGCCTCGCCCGGCACCCGGCTGACCATCGCGCCGCCGGCCGGGGTGAGCGTGAGCAGGATCCGCCGGCCGGGCGGCACCTGTGACGCCGCCTCCCTGCAGTGCGACATCGGTGTGGTGCCGCCTGGCACGACCGTGCCGGTGACCGTGACGCTGACCGGGCTCACCGTCGGCGACCAGCCGTTGGACTGGTCGGTCACCGGGAGCGTGATCGACCCGCGGCCCGACGACAACACCGCCCGGACCGTGGTACCGGTGCACAGGGCCAACCCTCCCACCCCGCCTCCGACGCCGCCGACACCTCCGACGCCTCCCACCCCACCGACGCCGCCCGCCCCGAAGGCCGGCCCCGGCGTCCGGGTCACCGCCCAGCCCGACCCGGGCTATGTCGGCGGCCGGGTCGTGGTGACGTACACCGTGCGCAACGGCCGTAACGCCCTGGCGACCGGGCTGCGGCTGCGGATCGGCCTGCCCTCCGGGATCCCGGACGGCGGGCCGCCGGCCGGCTGTGACACCCGCTGGGTGTGTGCGCTGCCGGACCTGGCAGCGGGCGACTCCACCGTCGTACGGGTGGTGCTCTCCCCCGACCACGCGCTGACCGGCCGGGTCACCGGCACCCTCACCACCACCGGCACGGACGCCGACCCTCGGGACAACAGGACGCACACCACGCTGCGGATCCTGCAGCCGAAGATCGTCGCCGTCCCTCCGATCGGCAAGCCCGGCTTCGTCACCTCGGTGCGCGGCAAGGACTTCCCGCCGGGCGTCCCGGTGCGCTTCAGCTGGAACCCGGGGATCACCGCCGCCGCGGCACCGACCGTGCCCCAGCCGGACGGCACGTTCATCGGCCAGCTGCTCATCCTCACCAAGGACCAGACGGGTCCGCGGACGATCACCGCGAGCGGGCCCGGATTCTCCCCGGTGAAGACCGACTTCCTGGTGGTGAACGGCAGTGTGCAGCCGCCGGACGAGGTGACCCGCCGGTGATCCACGAGGTCGACGAGGCACTGCGCGGTCTGCTCGCGGAGTCTGGGCTGGAGGCGTCCGGGGTCGAGATCGTCCTCGACGCGCCGACCCGGGACTGGGCCGCGCGCCGCAACGCCCCCACCGTCTGTGCGTTCCTGTACGACATCCGGGAGGACCCGAGCCGGCGTGGCAGCGGCGCCGGGGAGGTGTACGACGCGGACGGACATGTGGTGGCACGCCGCACCCCGCCCCGCTGGTTCGAGCTGACGTACCTGGTCACGGCGTGGGCGAGCCGCCCGCAGGACGAGCATCGGCTGCTGTCCCAGGTGCTGGCCACGCTGGTGGCCGTCGACGCGCTGCCGGAGCGGCTGCTCACGGGCTCGCTGGCCGAACTGGGCCTGACCGTCTCGCTGGACACCGCCGGAGCGGGGCCCGACGGCCCGTCCGCCTCTGATGTGTGGTCGGCACTCGGCGGCGAGCTGAAGGCATCGCTCGGTGTGCGGGTGCGCGCGCCGCTCGCCGGGGCGAGCAGGACGGCCGCGCCGCCGGTGACCGAGGGCCTCGTGGTGCGGGCCACGGATCACCGGCAGGACGGGGTACACCGGCAGGACACGGATCGCAGGCAGGACGAGGATCCGGTGCCGGGGCGACGGCTGCGCTACGAGGGCGTGAGCGACCCGGGTCCGGACGGTTTCGCCGGTCCGCGCGAGCGGCACCCGGCGCCCGCCCGCCGCCGCAGAGGGGGCCGCCAGCCGTGACGTACCCCGCCGATGTCGTCACCGCGGCCGGCACGGATCCCCTGTGGGAGCGGCTGCGGCTGGTCGAGGAGCGGGTGCGCCACGCGGTGGCCGCCCGTCGTGCCGTCGATCCCGACCCCGACGACCCCTACCGCGGCCAGTACCTCTCCCCCGAGGCCGTGGAGCGGATCCTGAACGATCCGGGCGGGCTCGACGTGCCCGGACACGAGCCGCTGTCCCCGCCGCCCGATTCCGTGCTCGGCACGTTCGCCGCACGGTTCGGGCTGTCGCCGCTCGACACCGACCTGCTGCTGATCGCGCTGGCACCGGACCTGGACAACCGCTTCGAGCGGCTCTACGGCTATCTCAACGACGATCTGACCCGCCGTAGGCCCACGGTCGCCCTGGCACTGGAACTGTGCGGGCTCGCCTCGGCGTCGGCCGCCCGCTTCCACTTCTCACCGGGAGCGCCGCTGGTCGCGGGCGGACTGCTGGAGGTCACCGAGCCGGAGCGGCCACCGCTGTCGCGGGTGCTCGCGGTACCGGACCGGGTGACCGGCCATCTGCTGGGCGGTACGGACCCGGATGCCCGGCTCGCCGGAGTGCTCGGCGAGCCTGCGGACGACCCGACGGCCGACGTGGACGAGGTGCGCCGGGCGGCGCGTGCCGCCCGCACCGGAACGGGGTCGGTGCATCTGCTCGACCGGGGTGGTGACGCGCCGGGACTCGCCGGCGCGGCTCTGCGCGCAGCGGGGCTGGGCGTGCTGGTCCTCGACCCGGCGGCACTCGCCCGACGCCCCGGCGAGGTGCCCGCGCTCGCCCGGGTCGCGGCGCTGGAGGCCCGCCTCACCGGCGCCGGAGTCGTGCTGGGCCCGCTGGAGGCACTGCCCGGGGCACCGGCCGAACGGGCCCGTGCCGTCAGCGCGTTGTGCACGGCGCTGCGCGGCGTCCCGCTGTTCACCCACGGCAGGGAGGGCTGGGACCCGGCATGGGGGCCGGACACCCCGGTCGTCCTGCCGGTGGCTCCGCCCTCCCCCGAGCGGCAGGCCGCGCGCTGGCGGCACGCTCTGGCCTTGGCCGACGCCGAGGGTGACGTAGCGGGCGACGCCGACGCCCTCGCCCGGGCCGTCGCCGCGCACCGTCTGGACGGCGGACAGCTGCGGCGCGCGGCGGACGCGGCGCTGCGCTCCGCCGCGCTGGCGGGCCGCCCGGTCCGCCCCGACGACCTCAGGTCCGCCGTACGCGCGCAGAACGGCGCGGGACTGGCCCGGCTGGCCCGCCGGGTGGAGCCGGCGGTCGGCTGGGACGACCTGGTGCTGCCCGAGGCGACCCACCGCCGGCTGCGTGAACTCGCCGTCCGCGCCCGCCATCGCGAGCAGGTGCTCGGACAGTGGCGGATGCGGCCCGGCGGCGGCCGGGGACGCGGCGTGATCGCGCTGTTCGCGGGCGAGTCGGGCACCGGCAAGACGATGTCGGCCGAGGTGGTCGCCGCGGACCTCGGCATGGATCTGTACGTGGTCGATCTGTCCACGGTCGTCGACAAGTACGTCGGCGAGACCGAGAAGAACCTGGAGCGGATCTTCACCGAGGCGTCCGCGGTCAACGCGGTCCTGCTCTTCGACGAGGCCGACGCGATCTTCGGCAAGCGCTCGGAGGTCAAGGACGCGCACGACCGGCACGCCAACATCGAGTCGGCGTATCTGCTGCAGCGCATGGAGTCCTTCGACGGGATCGCGGTGCTGACCACCAATCTCCGGGCCAACCTGGACGAGGCGTTCACCCGCCGACTGGACGTGGTGGCGGAGTTCCCGGTGCCCGACGCGGCCCAGCGGCTGGCCCTGTGGGACAGGTGTCTGGGCACCCGGCTGCCCCGCGCGGACGACCTGGACCTCGGCTTCTGCGCGGACCGGTTCGAACTGGCCGGCGGCTCCATCCGGGCCTGCGCGATCACCGCCGCCTATCTGGCCGCGGAGTGCGGGGGCCCGCTGACCATGCGGCAGTTGGTGACGGCGGTGGTGCAGGAGTACCGCAAGCTCGGCCGGCTGGTCCTGGAGAGCGAGTTCGGGCCGTATCTGGCGGACGTCCTCGGCGTCTGAGGGGCCTCGCCGGCCGGCCCCGTGCCGAAACGCGGGCGGTCCGGGACGCCGTTCCCTTCCCCAGCGGTCCGCGCGGGCGTCCGGAAAGGCAGTGCGGTTGCCCCCGGCAAGGTACCGGCGCCCCTGCCGCCGGGCCTGATCCGCCCCGGAGACTCGGCATCGACGCAGGTGATCCGATGGAACGTGAAGGAGCGAGCATGCCGACGTACCTCACCCCGGGCGTGTACGTGGAGGAGGTGCAGTCCGGTGCCCGCCCTATCGAAGGGGTCGGCACCGCCGTCGCCGCGTTCGTCGGGTTCACCCAGAGCGGGCCCTTCCACGAACCGACCCTGGTCACCAACTGGGACCAGTACACCCAGCTGTTCGGCGGGTTCACCGAGGGCACCTACCTCGCGCACGCCGTGTACGGCTACTTCTCCAACGGCGGCGGCGCGGCCTACGTGGTGCGCATCGGCGGCTCAGCCGACGGCGCCGCCACGTCCGGCGGCGACCAGGGGCCCCGGGACGTCCGGGCGGTCCAGCCGCTGACGCTCGGCGGATTCCAGATCACGGCCAGGCCCGGCACCTCCGGAGTGTCGGTGGAGATCGCCGACGCCGACGGCGAGAACCCGCCCGAGGACCGCTTCAAGCTGCTGGTCCGCCAGGGCGAGCAGGTGGTCGAGACGTACGACGTCTCCACCCGCAAGAACGTCAAGGGCTATGTGGTCACCCAGCTGCGCGCGTCGAAGCTGGTCGAGGTCACCGAGCAGCGTGACGCCACGCAGACGCGGCCGGCCGGCCAGACGGTGACCGTGCCCGACGCCCCGGCCGCGCCCGCGGCGCCCGTCGCCGGCGCGGTGTCCCGGATCGACCCGGCCGAGTACGTCGGTGACGCCTCCGCCCGGACCGGCTTCGCCGGCCTGGAGAGCATCGACGAGATCACCATGGTCGCGGTCCCGGACCTGATGGGCGCCTACCAGCGCGGTGACATCGACGCCGAGGGCGTGCGCACCGTGCAGCTCGCGGTCATCTCGCACTGCGAGCAGATGGGCGACCGGGTCGCCGTCCTGGACTCTCCCCCCGGGCTCACCGCGCAGCAGGTGCGGCACTGGCGCAACGAGGAGGCGGGCTACGACTCCCGGTACGCCACCCTCTACTACCCGTGGGTGCGGGTCTTCGACCCGGCGGCCGGCCGTAACACCACCGTCCCGCCCAGCGGTCACGTCGCGGGGGTGTGGGCGCGCAGCGACGCCGAGCGCGGGGTGCACAAGGCGCCCGCCAACGAGGTGATCCGGGGCGCGGTGGACCTGGAGGTCCGGCTCAGCAAGGGCGAGCAGGACCTGCTGAACCCGATCGGCGTGAACTGCGTACGTGCCTTCCCCGGCCGTGGCATCCGGATCTGGGGCGCCCGCACCCTGTCCTCCGACCCGGCCTGGCGCTATCTGAACGTGCGCCGTCTGTTCAACTACCTCGAAGAGTCCATCCTGTTGGGCACCCAGTGGGTGGTCTTCGAGCCGAACGACGACCGGCTGTGGTCGAGCATCCGGCGCAACGTCACCGCGTTCCTCACCGAGGAATGGCGCCGGGGCGCGCTCTTCGGCCGCACCGCCGAAGAGGCGTTCTACGTCAAGTGCGACCGCGACAACAACCCGCAGACCTCCATCGACCAGGGACGCGTCGTCTGTGAGATCGGCGTCTGTCCGGTCAAGCCCGCCGAGTTCGTGGTGTTCCGGCTGGCCCAGTTCTCCGACAGCACCAGCCTCATCGACGAGTGACCCGCGGGTCTGCGAAGGAAAGGTGACAGACAGTCATGGCAGAAGGCGATGCTCTCTCCACTCACGTCTTCGGCGTGCAGCTCGGCGGGTACATGGTCGAGTCGATCCAGGAGATCAGCGGCTTCTCCGTCGAGGAGGAGGTCGTCGAGGTCAAGCAGGTCACGTCGACGGGCAAGCAGATCATCCGCAAGCAGCCCGGGGCGCGACAGGCCGGCGAGATCACGATCACCCGGGGACTCGACAAGAGCAGCGAGTTCACCAAGTGGATCAAGGAGACGCTGAACAACGGCGCCGTCGACACCGCCCGGCAGAACCTGACCATCGAGATCAAGGACACCAAGGGCGACACGGTCCGCCGTATCCAGCTGATGAACGGCTGGGCCTCCAAGTGGGAGGGCCCCTCCCTCAAGGCCGGCGAGTCCTCCGCGGCCACCGAGACCGTCACGATCGTGTTCGAGGAGATCGTCGTCGAATGAGGCGCCGTACCGTCACGGCCGGCAACCTGGAGGAGTTCCTGGAGGCGACGGCACCCGCTCAGGCGGCCGACCAGCCCCAGGCCCCGCCGCAGGCTCCGGCCGCCCGACCCGCGACCTCTCAGGACCACGGGCTGCGCACGGAGTTCGAGTTCGAGCTGCCGCGCGGGTACGTGGACGAGGCGGGCACGCTCCACCGGCACGGCGCGATGCGTCTGGCCACCGCCCGGGACGAGCTGCGGCCGCAGATCGATCTGCGGGTCAAGGAGAACCCGGCATATCTGAGCGTGGTGCTGCTGAGCCAGGTGATCACCCGGCTCGGCACCATCACCGATGTGCACGCGGGGATCGTGGAGCGGATGTACGCCACCGACGTCGCGTTCCTCCAGGACTTCTACCGCCGTGTCAACAGCGAGGGCCACACCCGCGCGGCGGTGGTCTGCCCGCACTGCGAGGGCGGCTTCGAGGTCGACCTCTCGGGTGGGCGCCTGGGGGAATCGTGACGTACGCACTCCCCCGGCTGCGGGAGGAACTCGCGTACATCGCCTACCACTTCCACTGGCAGCGCGAGGAGATCCTCGACCTCACCCACGCCGAGCGGCGGCAGTGGGTGACCGAGATCGCCCGTATCAACACCCGTGTGAACGAAGGTGGTTGAGCTCATGGCATGGCGGGACAGACTGCGTCGCCGGGCCACGGCGCCAGGTGCCGGCGGCACCCCGGCAGGTCCCGGCTCCACGCAGCCGGCCGCGCCGCGTGCCATGGGCGCGCCCGGGGCGGCCGGCCCGACCGTGCCCCACGACTGGGACGGCGGGTGGCGCCGTACGCCGCCGCCGACGCTGACGGTGGCCCGCGCCCCGCTCGGTGTGAGCGACGGCCTCGCCTTCCGCTCGGGTCTCGCGTCCTGGCAGGACCCGTCGTTCGACGCGGGTCTCGGCCACGCACTGCTGCCTTCCGCGCCGGTCGGCCTGGTGCGCGGCGTCACCGGTCCGGTCGCGCCGCGCGCCACCCACACCGCCGGCGGCCCCCTGCTGCTGCGCGTACCGCACCAGCAGGCCGAGGAGGCCGCAGAGACCGGTCCGCGCGCCGAGGAACCCGGCGAGCCGCGTCCGGACACAGCCGGCGCGCACCAGCGGTCCGCTGCGCCCGTGCCGCAGGTGTCCCGCAGGACACGACCGGGAGTCCGGTCCCACGGCACCGGCAGGCGGCCGGATTCCGGGTCCCGGCAGCGGGCGGGCAGCGACTCGCCGGGCTCCGCCGGAACGACGGCCGCGGATCCGAGCGCGACTCCTCGCGGCGCCGGGAGCAGTGACGGAGCCGGCGCGACCGCTTCGGCGGCCTCGGGCCGGGCCGGGCAGTCCGGCCAGGCCGTTCCGCATTCCGTCCAGCGCTCGGCCGGGACGTCGCCCAGCCGTGGCCTCGTCGCCGCCGGCCCCCTGGTGACCGTCGCCGCACCGGACACTCCCGTTCAGCGGTCCGCCGCCGATCCAGGCCGCCCGGCCATCGGCCCCGACCTGCCGGTCGTCCGACGGATCGCCGTGGTGCCCCGCTCCCCGGGAGACAGCCCCGCACCCCGGCCCGCGCCCGGCCCCGGTACGGCTGCGCACACCGGCCGCACCGCGCCGCACGGTCAGGACACGAACGGCACGACGGAACACACAGCCCCCGCCACGCCGGCGCCCGACGTCTCCGCCACCCCGGCCCGCGCGTCGGGCACCAGCGACACCCGCTCCGTGCGCCCTCGGCCGCTCGGCCCTTCGCTGACCGTCGCCCGGCGGCCGGCCACGCCGGTGCGCCGCATCGCGGTCCTTCGGCCCGACCCCGCGGCCGCTCGCCCCGCTGCGGGCCCTGACGTGGTGCCGGCAACCATCGCTGAAGCAACGCCGAACCCCGTGCCTCCCGTGCAGCGCACCGCCGGCCCGGCACGCCCCGACAGCCGGGCACCCCTCGGCGCTCCCCTGTCGGAACTGCCCGCCACCGCCAGGCCACTGACCACCGACGGGACCCAGGTGACCGGTCCGAGCACCGGCACACACCCGCCGGCCGGACCGGCGCTCCCGATCGTGCAGCGCCAGGCGAGCGCACCTGGTACCGGTGCCACGCCGGGCCCGCACGGCGCAAACGCCGCAACGCCCCAGATCCGCCCAGCGCACCAGATCCGGCCGCGGCTCGAGCCCCAGACCCAGACCCAGGCTCAGGCTCAGGCTCAGGCGACCGGAACGCCCCGTACTGCAGCGACCGTTCCCGAGCCGTCCGTCACCCGTGCCCGTGCCCGTGGTGGACTCGGGGCGCCGCTGTCCGCGATGCCGCCGACCGCGGACGCGACACCCCCGGCCGGCCCCGGCGGCGCGGCGGCGGGCCCCCCGACCGCCGGTGGCGCCGAGGCCCTCCCGCGCATCCAGCGCACCCCGGTGCGCCCGGACCGCACCGTCACGGACACGCCCGCGACCGCTTCCGGTGCCCGGACGCCCTCCGCGCCGCTGCTGGGCGCGACGAACACCGAGAGCGGCGGCGGGAGCCCCGACTCACCAGTGGTCCAAGGGGTTTCGCTCCCTGCGTCGAGCGCCTCGGACGTTCCCGCCGCGCCTCTGGTCACTCCGGTCGGCCCGCAATCGGCGCCCTCCACCGCCGTTGAACCCGGCTCCACCGGGATCGCCTCCGCGACCGATGCCGTGCAGCGCAGGACCCCGCAGACACGCCCGTCCCCCTCACCGGGCCAGGCGTCCACGTCCCGCGAGGCGTCGGCGCCGACGTCGGCGGGCACGGCGGAAGGCGCCGTGACCTCGGCCGACGGTAGAACGCCGGCCCGTGGGGCCACCGCGGCGGGCAACGCGGGCGTGAGCGGACCGGCGCCGCTGGTCGTCGCCCGCTCGGTCACCGTTGCCCGGCCGGGTTCCGGCACCGACGGTGTGCACACACCCGGTGTCATCCAGCGCCGAGCGCTCCCGGCTCAGGGGCGGCGGTCCGCACCCCGCAGCCTCGCCCTGCTCGCCGCACGGCCGCTCACCGTCAACACCCGTGCGCCGGAAGACGTCGTGCCGCCCACGGGAACCCGGGCAGCCGAGCGACCCGTCGTCGCCGCGTCCTGGCGCCGGGCCCCGGACCCTGTGCTGAGCGCATCCGCGCCCTCGCCCGTGCCGGGTCCCGAAGTGCCGCGCGCACAGCGCGCCGCTGCCGGTCCGGTGGCGTCGGGGTCGGCCGACCCGCCCTCCGGTACGTCCGGTCCATCGCGGACCCGGCCGACCGTGCCCGGAGTGCAGCCGAGCCCGCCCGTCCCACGGGGTGTACCCGTCGTACGGCCTGCTCCGCCCGTCCAACGCGCCACCGCCGGCGGCGACATGGCCGTACGGCCGCTCAGCCTGCCGTTGTCCGATCCGCAGGCATCACCGCTCCAGGAGCAGCCGTACGCCCCGGCTGCCGTCCCCCCGCTCGTGCCGGTGGTCCGCGCCGCCCGTACCGCACCGATCGCGCCCGCGACGGCGCCGCCACGGGCCTCCGGCTCCATGGGGCCGGCCGTGCAGCGCGAGGCGGCCCGAGCGGGGGGCGGCGCACTGTCCGCCGGGGTGCCCGTGACGGCCGTGCCCCCGCGAGGCCGGCAAGGGGCGTCCTCCGCGCCGTCGGTGCCCGGGACGGCCGACGCCGGGAGGCCGGGACCGGCGGGGGCGCGGCAGGAGCCCGTGGTCGACCTGGACGAGCTGGCGCGGCGGCTGCTGGACCCGCTGGCCCGGCTGCTCCGCGCCGATCTGCGGCGTGGCCGCGAACGTGCGGGCCGCCCCTACGACGGACGCCGCTGAGGACTGGGAACGGATGACCAACGGATGACGGACAACATCTTCGCGACGAGCGTGTTCTTCCGGCTCGCGATCGGCGGCAACGATCTGGGGGCCTTCCACACCTGCTCCGGTATGGGGGCCGAGGTGGAGATGGAGACTTACGCGGAGGGCGGGAACAACGGCTTCACCTGGCAGTTGCCCGGCCGGGTCACCTGGTCGAACATCACTCTCAGCCGGCCGGTCACCGCAGACACGGCGAAGATCGCGCGTTGGCTCGACGAGACGCTGCGGCGTGTGGAGCCCAAGGACGGCGAGATCGTGGCGCTGAAGCCGGATCTGACCCGCATCATCAGCTGGCAGGTGCTCGGCATCGTGCCGGTGCGCTGGCAGGGGCCGTCGTTCGATCCGGCTTCCTCGCAAGCGGCGGTGGAGACGCTGGAGATCGCCCACGAGGGACTGAGGCCTTCCTGATGCCTGCCATGCGGACGAGCCGGGCCAGGGCCCAGTTGACCCTGAAGGAACCCCCGGCGGCGGTCGGCGCGAAGCCCGGAGGGACGATCGCGCGGCTGAACCTCCAGTTCAATCCCAGCACCCTGCAGCTGAGCAAGACCACCGAGTGGCGGCGCACCCCGTCGCGGATGGCGGGGCAGTCGGCGCTGCCGGAGTTCGTGGGCAGCGGGCCGCGGCAGCTGAGCCTGGAGGTCTTCCTCGACGCGACCTCGACCCATGACAACTCGGTGGAGCAGGCGGTGGAGACGCTGATGAAGGCGTGCGTGCCCAGCCCGGCGAGCCTCGCGCGGAAGAAACCGGCCAGTCCCTGGGTGCGGTTCGAGTGGGGCACGGCCCGGACGACGTCGTTCGACGGCGTGCTCTCCAGCCTGTCGGTGACGTACACGCTGTTCGACGTGGACGGCAAGCCGCTGCGGGCGACCTGTTCGCTGTCGGTGGAGGAGGCGAGCGTCGACCCACCGGGACAGAACCCGACGTCCGGCGCCCGTACGGCCCGCAGCACGCACACGGTCGTGGCCGGGGACGGCCTGGCGCTGCTGGCCTGGCGGGAGTACGGCGACGCGACGGCGTGGCGGGTCATCGCGGAGGCGAACGGAATCGACGACCCGATGGCCCTCGTGCCCGGCACCGAGCTGGTGGTGCCGGCGCTCGGGGGCGCGGACGGTGAGGAGGAGCGGTGACCACACCCGAGGCGCGGGGCGGCCGGTCCTTCGCGGCGGACCCCGTCGTGGAGGCGCCCGGTGAGCTGCCGCAGATCTGGGCCGCGCAGCTGGTGAGCTGTGTGGTGGACGAGAACGTGGGCCTTCCGGACACGGCCGTGCTCACCTACCGCGATCCCGATCACGAGTTCCTGAAGTCGACCGGCATCACGCTGGGCACCCCGCTGCGGGTGTCGGTGGTGACGGTGGCCGGGCAGGCGCGGGAGCGGCTGTTCAACGGCGAGGTCACGGCGGTGGAGATCGACCGGGACGGCACCGGGTCGTTCACGGTCGTCCGCGCCTATTCCGTCGCGCACCGGCTGCAGCGCGGGCGGAAGGTGGTGGCGTACCGGAACATGACGGCCGCGGCCATCGTCCGCAAGGTGGCCGCCGGGGCGGGGCTGCCGGTCGGGAAGGTGGAGGCGGCGCCGGTCACGTACAAGCAGCTGTCGCAGGCCAATGTGTCCGACTGGGACTTCCTGCAGTATCTGGCCGGCGAGAGCGGTGCGCAGGTGCGGGTCGACGACAAGGGCGTGCTGCAGTTCACCAAGCCCGAGAAGGCCTCCGGTGCGCCCGCGCCGTCGACTCCGGCGACGCAGAGTCCGATGGTGCTGGAGTACGGGCGGAATCTGCTGGCGCTGCGGGCCGCGCTGTCGGGGGCGGACGGGGCGTCCCAGGTCGAGGTGCGCGGCTGGGACGTCGCCACCAAGACGCCGCTGGTGGCCCGGCAGCAGTCGGTGACCAGCGACACCGTACTGCCCGGTCTGGCCCCGCAGTTCGGCGCCCGGTTCGGGAAGTCGGCGAAGCTGACGGTGACGGACACGCCGTACCGGACGCAGGCCGAGACGACGGCGGCCGCCGGTGCGGTCGCCGGTCAGGTGAGTGCGGGTTTCGGTGAGGTGGAGGCGCTGGCGGAGGGCAATCCGCGGCTGCGGGCGGGCCGGCCGGTCGCGCTCGGCAACGTGGGGCCCGCGTTCTCCGGCAAGTACACGTCCACGGCGGTGCAGCACACCCTGGAACCGCACGGTGGCTACCGCACCACGGTGTGGGTGAGCGCCAGCCCGGACCGGTCCCTGGCCGGTCTCGTGACGGGTGCGAACGCGCCGGGGCGGGGTCCGCGCATGCCGGGCCTCGCGATCGGGGTGGTGACGGACGTGCGGGAGCCGGGCGGCGCGCAGAGCGGCGGGGTACGGCTCAAGTTCCCCTGGCTGGACGACACCTATGTGACCGACTGGGTGCGTACGGTGCAGTGGGGCGGCAAGGGCGGGGGCGGTGTGGTGAGCCCCGAGGTCAACGACGAGGTGCTGGTGGGCTTCGAGCAGGGCCTGCTGGACAGTCCGTATGTCATCGGCGGTCTGTACAACGGCGTGGACCGGCCCTCGAAGCACGACGTGCCCCTCGTGGACGGGACCAGCGGCAAGGTCAACCGCCGTTCGGTGGTGTCACGTTCGGGGCACCGGCTGGAGCTGCTGGATCCTCCGACGGGACCGTCCGGGGTACGGCTTCGTACCGCGGACGAGCGGCTTGAGGTGCTGCTGGACGACCGGAGCAACCGGCTCGAGCTGACGGTGTACGCGGCCGGCGGCCGACGGGCGCTGTCCTCCGTGGTGATGGACGGCCAGGGCATCACGCTCGACGCGAAGACCGGGAAGGTCAGCGTGAAGGGCGGCACCGTGGAGATCGACGGCACCGACACGGTCAGGGTCGGCGGCCGGTCGGTGAGCGTCGCGGGGCAGACGGACCTCACGCTCGACG
Organism: Streptomyces sp. NPDC001153; assembly: GCF_053598315.1. NCBI lineage: Bacteria > Bacillati > Actinomycetota > Actinomycetes > Kitasatosporales > Streptomycetaceae > Streptomyces > Streptomyces sp. NPDC001153. The sequence continues at coordinate 28,552 of NZ_JBSFJZ010000056.1, read as the reverse complement.
GCGGCCTGCTCGGAGTGCTGAAGGCGGATCTCGTGCGTATCAATTGACACTCTCGCCCCCCGTCTCTGACTGTACGTCATATTCCTGTCACGACAGGCCCCTTGAGGGGCCAAGAACCGCTTCGAGGAGTCCGTTGCATGCCCGGCGCAGCCCGTACCGGCGACCCCACCAGTCATGGGGGTGTGATCGCCACCCCGCCGCCCGGCGCCGCCATGGCGGTGGCGCGCGTGCTGATCGGCGGCCGTCCCGCCGCCGTCGTGGGAAGCCTGCACACCTGTGTGGTGCCGCCGCACGCCGCCCTGGGCCCGGGGAACGTGGTCATGCCCAACCCGGCCGGGCTGATCTCGGGCGAGGTGCTCATCGGCGGGCTGCCGGCCGCACGGGCGGGCGACCAGACCACGTGCGGCGCCACGATCCAGCTCGGCGCCCTGAACGTCCGGATCGGAGGCCTGTGATGAGCGAGCGGTTCATCGGGCGAGGCTGGGCGTTCCCGCTGCGGGTCGGGCCGACCGGCGGGATCGCCATGGTGGAGCGGGAACGGGAGATCGAGGAGGCGATCCGGCTGGTGCTCGGCACCGCGCCCGGAGAACGCCCGATGCGCCCGGAGTTCGGCTGCGGCATCCACGACTTCGTCTTCGCACCCGGCGACGGCGCCACCGCGGGGCGGATCGCCCAGCAGGTGCGCGAGGCGCTGGAGCGGTGGGAGCCGCGGATCAGCGTGGACGACGTGGTGGTGGCCTTCGACGCGGTGGACGACGGAACCCTCTACATCGACGTGCGCTACACGGTGCGGTCCACCAACGACCGGCGCAACCTGGTGTTTCCCTTTTACACGATCCCCTCCGAGGAGGGGGCCGAGGAAGCGGTCGCGGACTGATGGCCCTGCCCTCCCCCAACCTGGACGACCGGCGGTTCCAGCAACTCGTCGACGAGGCGAAACGGTATGTGCAACAGCGCGCACCGGAGTGGACCGACCACAACGTCTCGGATCCCGGTGTCACCCTGATCGAGACCTTCGCCTATATCGTGGACCAGCTGCTGTACCGGCTGAACCGGGTGCCCGACAAGAACTACACCGCCTTCCTGGACCTGCTGGGCATCCGCCTGTTCCCGCCGGCGGCGGCCGGTGCCGAGGTCGACTTCTGGCTGTCCGCGCCGCAGCCCGACACGGTGACGCTGCCCCCCGGCACCGAGGTGACCACGGGCGACGGCGAGGCGGAGGAGCCCGTGGTGTTCGCGACCACGGACGAACTGCGCATCGTGCCGAGCGAGTTGAACCGGCTGGTGACCGCGCCCCGGACCGGCGAGCAGACCGACCGGACCCGTGAGCTGAGCGAAGGCCGCGACGTACGGTGCTTCCAGACGGCGCCCGAACCCGGCGACGCCGTGCTGTTCGGGCTGCCCACGGCCGTACCCCGGTGCATCGTCGCCGTACGCCTGGACAGCCGGGTGGAGGGCGTCGGCGTGGACCCGCGCCAGCCGCCTCTGGTGTGGGAGGCCTGGGACGGCGGTCGTTGGCTGGTGTGCGAGACCGGCTCGGACACGACGGGCGGCCTCAACCGGCCCGGCGAGGTGATCGTGCACGTCCCCGCCGGGCACACGGCGTCCGTGATCGGCGGGACGCGTGCGGGCTGGCTGCGCTGCCGGGTCACCGAGCCGGAGCCGGGACAGCCGTTCTACTCGGAGTCCCCGACCGTGCGTGAGGCGTCCGTGTTCACGGTCGGCGGCACCATCGCCGTCGAGCACGCCGAGACCGTCACGGACGTACCGCTCGGCACGTCGGAGGGGGTGCCGGGACAGACGTTCCGGCTCGGCCGGCCGCCGGTGCTGCTGGACGGCGAGCCGCCGGTGGTGGAGGTCTCCTCGGCCGACGGCTGGCAGCGCTGGAGCGTCGTGGAACACTTCGGCCGCTCCGCTCCCGACGACCGGCACGTACGGGTGGACGCGACCACCGGCGAGTTCACCTTCCCGCCGGCCCTGCGTGAGCCGGACGGCACGCTCCGGCTGTGCGGCGCGGTGCCCGAGAAGGGCGCCCGCATCCGGGTGTCCCGCTATCGCACCGGCGGCGGCCCGGCCGGCAACGTGGCGCGGGGCGCGATCTCGGTGCTGCGCAGTTCCGTGCCGTACGTCGCCCGGGTCACCAACCGGGAGGCGGCACGCGGCGGGGTGGAGGGCGAGACCGTCGCCAACGCCAAGCTGCGGGCGCCGGACGCGCTGCGGATGCAGGAGCGCGCGGTGACCGCCGAGGACTACGAGATCATCAGCCGGCAGGCGGCCCCCTCGGTGCGCCGGGTGCGCTGTCTGCCGGCGGCCGAAGGGGCCGGCGCGGTACGGGTGCTGGTGGTGCCGGACGCCGTCGCGGACGACGGGGATCGGCTCCGCTTCGAGCAGCTGATCCCCTCCGACCAGGTACTCGCCGCGATCACCGAGAGCCTGGACGAGCGACGGCTGATCGGCACCCGGCTGGTGGTGGAGCCGCCGGTGTACCAGGGCGTCACGGTCGTCGCCCGGCTCGCGGCGGCGCCCGAGGACACCGACCGGGTGCGCGGCGCGGCCCTGGCCGCGCTGTTCCGTTACCTCAACCCGCTGCACGGCGGTCCGGACGGCACCGGCTGGCCGTTCGGGCGGCCGGTGCAGTACGGCGAGATCTTCGGCCTGCTGCAACGCGCCACCGGCAACGCGCTGGTGGAGGAGATACGGCTGTTCGCCGCCGACCCGATCACCGGGCGGCGCGGAACGCCGGTGGACCGCATCGACGTGACCGCGGGCGCGCTGGTGTTCTCCTACCAGCACCAGGTCGTCGTACAGCCGCTGGAACCCGGAGGCCGGGCATGAGCCGTGCGGCCGTACCCGGACTGCCGAGCCGGCATCCGATCGGCGGGCTGCTGCCCGCGCTCTACGCCGACGACGACTTCGCCCAGCGGTTCACCGGGGGCCTGGACACCGTCCTCGCCCCGGTGTTCTCGACCCTCGACAATCTGCCCGCGTATCTCGACCCGCGCGTGGCGCCGCTGGATTTCGTCGCCTGGCTGGCGTCGTGGGTGGGCGCCGACGACGATGCCGGGTGGCCTGCGGAACTGCGCCGGGAGGCGGTGACACGCGCCGTGGAGTTGCACCGCTGGCGCGGCACCCGGCGTGGCCTGGTCGAGCGGCTGCGGCTCGCCCTCGGGGTGAACGCCGATGTCGTCGGTGACGGCCAGGCGGTGTGGTCCCGTACCGCGGGCACCGAGCTGCCGCCGGAGCCGTCCGGCGAGATCGTGGTCCGGGTGTGGCCGGGCCGCGATCCACACGTGGACGCGGGCCGGGTCCGGGAGGTCGTCCGGTCCCTGTGCCCGGTGCATGTCTCGTGCCGGGTGGAGATCCTGCCCGGCCCGCCCGCGGACGAGGGGAGCTGACGTCATGCGCGCCTGTCCCGCGTGCGGGGCGTCCAACGACGCCGCTGAGGACTTCTGCAGCAACTGCGGTTCGTATCTGGACTGGTCCGAAGAGGGCGCGCGAGACACATCCGCGTCGTCGCCCACTCCTGAACCAACACCAACACCAACGCCTACGCCTACGCCTCCGCCACCGTCCACGCCTCCGGCGGAGGGCGACGGACCGCGAGCGCAACCACAATCCGGTCCGACACCGACACCGGCGCCTGCGCCTGCGCCGACACCCGACGGTGCCGCACGCGCCGGAACGACCGATGAGCCTCGCACGGGCCGGGCCGCCGAGAGGTCGCGCGGGAATCCCGCGGGCAGCGGCGCCGACCCGGAGAGCGCCGGCCCGATCGGCACAGGCAGCGGCACCGGCAGCGAGAGCCCCGGCAACCACGGCGGTGCGGACCGTTCCTCCGCACCCACGGCGTCCTCGGACCGCCCCGTCGGCGAGACCTTGCCCTCGGTACGTCCGTCCGACTCGGCGCAGCCCCCCGCCCCGCCCCCGTCCCCCACGCAACCGCCCGCACCGTCACCGGCTCCCACGCGGCCGCCGGTCACGCCACGGGCTCCCACGCAACCGCCCACCCCACAGCCGGCCCCCGCACAGCCGAGTGCCGCCCAGCCGACCCCCGCACAGCCCGCGCCCGTGCAGCCGGCGAAGCCGATCGCGCCGCGGCCGGTCGTACGGTCCGTGGCCGCGCCGGAGGAAGCGGCCGGGGAACCGTGCCCGGTGTGCGGCACGCCCAATCCGCCGGAGCGCCGGTTCTGCCGCCGCTGTGCCGGCCCGCTGACCCCGGCGGCGGCCCATGAGCAGCTGCCCTGGTGGCGGACGATCTGGCCGTTCCGGCGCCGGGTCCGGGCGGGGTCCGGGCGCTGGATCCGGGTACTGGTGACACTGGCGGTGATCCTCGCGCTGTGCGTGGGCGGGTTCTTCCTGCTGCCCGCCGGGCGCGCCCTGATCGAGGACACCCGGGACAAGCTCAGCGGCGCCAAGGCGATCACCCCGGTGGCCGTTCACGCCGACGCCGAGGTGCCCGGCCATCCGGCGAAGGACACCACCGACGGGCTCAGCAACCGCTACTGGGGGGCGCCGGGGGCCGGAGCCTCGATCACGTTCGCCTTCGGCAAGCCGTTCCGGCTGGTCGACCTCATCATTACCAATGGCGCGTCGAAGGAGCCCGAGGAGTACGCCCGTGAGGCGCGGGCGCTGCGCATGGACATGGAGGTCACCTCGGCGGACGGCTCGGTGCACCACAAGGACGTCGACCTCAGCGACAAGGCGGGAGACCAGACCGTCGCCACTGGGATCGACAACGTGGTGAAGGTGCGGCTGGTGCTGAGGGCGGTCACGGGGCTCTCCAGGGGGCGGCATGTCGCGCTCGCCGAGGTGGAGTTCTTCCAGCGGAGCTGACCAGCGGGCGCCCATGACGGCACCGTGGTGTGGCCACAGGCCCCGTGCTGCCCGGCGTCACCATGACACTGCTCAGCGGCACACCGAACATCGGCTCACGGCCCTGGCCTTGACCAGGCCAAGGACATGGCAGCCGCGTTCGCGGCGAGCACCGGCATCGGGGCCCGAGCCGTGATCGCCATCGACGACTCGGAGCTGCCTTCCGAGCACCCCGTGTCGAACCACGCGAGGGGCGGGCCGTCCCCGACCGCGAGATTGAAGGCGTGCGACAGGCACGTGCACACCGGGCGCACTGGTCCGCCGGAGGCCCAGCCGTTCGTGGACAGGAGCCGGTTCTGCAGGCGGGCCAGGGCGAACACGACAAGCATCTGTCCCTGACGCGGAAAGTGTCTGAACGTCCCCGAACGCAGATGACTGTGACGGGGCGCGGTGGACTCACAGGCGAGATGGGCCAGGGCAGACCGACGGGGTGGCTGGCCCAAACGCGAGTTGCTGCCCCGGCGGGGCGTGCGGCAGGCGTCCTTGGTCACAGCCCGCAGGAGCCGCGGTCGAGGTGGAAGTAGCGGGCGTTGGCCCAGCGGCACAGCCGGATACCTATGGTGACGCCGACGATGGTGACCAGGGCGGGCAGGTATCCGCTGGCGACCTGGACGATCGGGATTGCCGGGCACCCTCCGGAGATCGCCCAGCCCGTGCCGAACAGCACGGCGCCGGGGATCACGCCGGCGTGGATGCGCCCCGGGGTGCGGCGGACGCGTAGCAGAGCGAATGCGCAGACGATGATCAGGACGGCGCCGGCGAAGGAGAGCAGCATGCGCAGGTCCTGGAAGGTGAACATGCGGTTCAGCTCCGTGTAGTCGCCGAAGCCGATGTTGGAGACGGTATAGCCGAGAGTGAGGCCGGTGACGATGTTGGCCATCAGAATCGCGCCCCGAGTACGCATCAGATCACCTTCCACAGCAGGAACGACACCGCGACGGCGGTGCCGAAGAACACGGCGGTCGCGACGAGGCTGACCGGGCGCAGACGGCCGCAGCCGTTGAGTCCGTGGCCGGAGCTGCACCCACCGGCCAGCCGAGTGCCGAAGCCGACCAGCACGCCTCCGACGAACAGCAGGACGATCATGGCGGCCGGGTTTGCGGTGACCACGTTCCGGAATCCCGGGCCCATGTCGAAGCGGAGGTGGAACCGGCCGGAGGTGACCGCGGCGATCAATCCACCGAGGAAAATCGATACCAGCAGGGCAGCCTGGGTAACCAGCGGGGCCGGGCCGGGGCTCGTGCCCGAGATGTCCTCACTCACCGCCGGTTCGACGTCCGTTTCGACCAGTTGTGACGACCCGTACGGAACCGACGGCACGGCGGGTGCGACGGGGCTGCTGCCGAAGTGCTCCGCCGTAGCCGCGGCGAGAGCGTCAGCGAGTGCGCGCTCGTCGGTGAACTCCTCGTCCATCCGCTCCAGGCGGCGCTCCCTGCGCCAGTGCAACACGCGATCCCACGCGGACGACACCCCGAAAGACCGGTCTGTGGCGAGGGCGTAGTTGATGGTGATCAGAGCGAGCCCGGCAGCGCCGGCCCACCAGGGCCAGTAGCCACTCATGCGGGGCCTCCCATCCATTCGGTGAATCGAGCCCACCAGCCGCGCTTCGAGCTGGGCTCTTGCCCCGCGTGTCGAGATGGGCGGCCCGGAGGCTGGGGAAACGGTGGGGATGGTGACGGTCGGTAATGCGGGACCGGTATCGTCGGAGATGCCGCCCCGAACTGAGCCATGGTCTCCGGTGCCGCGGTCACAGGTTCTGACGGCTCTGGCGGCCGAGCCGGTGCCGGCTGCGACCAGGATGCGTTCTCCGGCGGCCAGGGATTGTGTTGCGGTGGAGGAGCCTGCTGGGGTCCCTGCACTGGGCCGGCGACCGGACCGGTCCTGACCGCTGGCCGCGTCTTCAAGGTGCCGCGCACGGGCACCGTTGGGCAGCAGACTGATCGGCACACGCTCGCCGGTGAGTGACACCTGGTAGCGCGCACAGCCGAGCCACTGATCCTCGCTGTCGCAGTAGTAGTCACGCCAGCCTTGCAAGCTCGCCCTGAGCAAGGGGAAAAGGGGGCATCCTGCGACGTGCGAGCAACTCACGTTGCTCCCTTCTGACCGGCGCACACCACCCGTTCCGTGAGGGCGGTTGCCGTTCTCGGTCTCTTGCCCTCGCCACGCCCTGGCCGACGATTTCGAAAAGACGCGGTGACGGCCTGTCATAATACGAAGCAGTGCCCTCCATTCCTTCGGCCGGGCGAGATGGAATCACTGTTTCGGGGTCCCGAGCAACCTCAGGGCGTATTCCGACTGTGACTGCTTGACATCGCCGAGTGATGTATGCCACGCGAGACTTATACCCTATGTCTCGTATGACTGGATATTCGCGGCCGATGTCGAGGCCGCTTTGAGTGTGACACGCCCTCCTGGTCGGCCCGCCCGGTGGCGCGAGTCAGTTGTTCGTGGAAACGGTGTACGTACAGACATTGGTTGTGACGGCATTGTGAATTCGACTGTGACGAAACTGTTGATATTACTGGTCGTTAGTAATGGTGCCAGCGAAGGGGAATCATGTGCCGACGTACTGTCTGCCAGTCATGCCGGAAGGTGACCTATGAGGGCTGCGGGAGACACGTGGAGCAAGTGCTCGCCGACGTGCCAACAACCCAGCGGTGCATGTGTGAGTCGGCGGAGCCCAAGCCTGTGCGCACAGGGGAGCCGGTGACTCGAACGGGGCCGGATCCGGCCCGACCGGGCGGGACGGTGCGACTCACCCATGTTCCTCGACGCCTGGACAGTTCACCGGGCCGATCGAAGGATGGCTGGTGGGCCCGGCTCATCGCGTGGATGAAAAGCCCAGCATGAAGTAAAATCACGCTCCGGCACCGGGGGCGCCTGCACCAGTCTGAGCAGGCGGGTCCGGCCTGCGGCCAGCCGCAGGCGGCGGCGCAGGCGTGCGTCGGACAGCCTCCGACCGCGATCGACCGAAGCCAGTTCGACAGGCCGATGCTGGAGCGGCGGTGCCGTTCGGTCGGTCCGCCGACCTACTCCGTCCTGTACATCACCGGCGACACGTCGGCGACCGCCCTGTCACCGAGCGGGAGCGCGGTGGGCACGGTACTGCTCGTCGAGTTCCTCTTCACCTTCGCCCTGGCCTACGTCATGCTCAATGTCGCGACGAGCGCGGACCGCCCCCACAACGGCTTCTACGGAGTCGCCAGGCGAGCGCCCCGGCCACAGCCTCGAACGCGCCTGGCCCAATACCGGGAATAGGCCGACACGGCCCCTCTTTCTGCCGGTTTCCGCGACGTCTGCGGAGCCCGGTGGTCGATTCGGGGCCACCAGGGCGTCTTCGTCCTCGGTCGGCAGGCGCTCGTCCGCGTCGCTGGCCGCAAGCGGACCACCTCGGCTGATCCGGGGCATCGGATGCCCGTGGGGTCCCCCCCTCCTGGCCGACACGTGCCCCCGAGTGTCACGGCGCGTCAGACCGCACCGTCACGACCTGTCTCGTCGGCCCGATGTCCGGCACCAGGCGGAGCCGCCTCACCGGGCAGGCCTTCGCTGGTGACGAAGTAGAAGATGGGGAGGAGGACGAACACGGCGATCGCCAGCAGCGGTGCGATGAGCACTCCCAGAAGCCCGGCCACGGTGTAGGCGAGGACACCGGCCCAGGAACGAAGCCGCCCGTGCCGCACGTACGTGTCCTCCACATCCGGGTCCAGCAGTTCGGGCCTGCGGCAGATCTGTTGGTAGAAGGCCACCCAGCTCAGGCACATCGCCGCGGCAATGCCGGCGTACAGAGCGACGGCCACCCGCGCGTCCACGCCCATGGGATCTGCCTGCAGCGCGTCCGCCACCACCGCGGTCGGAAAGGACAACAACCCGGTGGTGAGCAGCAGAAACAGGTTGGCGGCATGCAGCCCGCGATCCATGGTCCTGATACGGACGAAGGCCTGGTGGTGGTTGAGCCAGATCACCGCGACGTAGCCGAAGGACGCCAGGTAGCCGAGATAGGCAGGCCACTGAGCCAACAGGGCCTGGCCAAGGCCGCCCGGTTTGTGCGGAGGGTCGGCGAGATTGAGAACGAGAAGCGTGACGGCGATGGCGAACACACCGTCGCTGAAGGCCTCGGCCCGTGTGGTCTCGGAACGTGAGAACTTGCGGGGATGGGTGCGGGACAAGCCGACTCCTGACGTACTGCCACATGTCGCTCACAAGTATCCGTGCGCTGCCTCCTTCACCGCGTCCGCCGAGCAGGGCCTTGTGCACCTCTGGGCGCCAAGAAGGCTCGAGTGATGAAGGCGACAGGCTCATGTGGTTCGGTCGCTGGGCCCCGATGCCCGGCTCCGGGCGCTGGTACGTGACCCCCAGCTAGGAACCGCACGGAATTTGGCCCGCCAAGGCGTAGAAGTCATGGCCGGATCCCTGAACGATCCCGAGTCGCTCGCCGCGGCGATGAGCGGGGGCGGGCGTCTTCGCGATGACCACCCCCTTCGAGGCCGTTGTGGAGGCGGAAACTGCGTCAGGGTTGAACGGTCCTGGCCGTCGTCGGCGAAAAGGGCGTGCCCCCATCTCGTGTGTAGCGCGGTCACCGGCGCCGGTCAGGAAAGCGGCCCACCGCATTTCGACAGCAAGACGCGGATCGAAGTCGAGCCGTTCCCCAGGGATGTGTCCTATACGATCCTGGAGCCGACGTATTTCTTCGACAACGCTCCGGGCGATGCGGAGCCCATCCTCAACGGTGTTCTCGATCTGACGCTTTCCCCCGACCGGCCGTTGCAGCAGCTGACCAGCCCCGACCTCGGTGCGTTCACGCGTCGACATTCCCGCGCTGCACGACGCTCATCCAGAAATCCCCTGGACCGGCTTCGCCGACTGGGCGCGCCGCACGTTCGGTGGAGGGGACGAACAGTGCGCTGGTGGACTTCCACGCGTGCAGCGAAAGACAACTGTCTCGCGTAGCCGTCGCTGCCGTAGCAATGGCGCCTGGAAACGACCATTGCGGAACATTCGAGTGGAGGTCTTCGTGAAATCCCAGACGAAGCCCCTTTTGGAAATATACAGGTGGCAGGCCGACGCCGCGTGCCGTGGCATGGACAGCTCCGTCTTCTTCTCACCCACCGGTGAGCGGGGCGATGCACGCCGACGGCGCGAAGAGGCAGCACGTGCGATCTGCAGGTCCTGCCCGGTCAGTTCCCCCTGTGGTCTCTTCGCCGAGACCTCTCGCCAGGCCGACGACGTCTGGGACGGTCTCACCGAGGCGGAACGGCAGGAGAAGGGCCCGGGACGTCCGTCGCCACTGAGGCGTCCAGCAGCCCACGGGGGGCGAACTTCCACCGTTATCTGTCATCGGGATGACCGGCATCAAGATCCATCGCACTCGACCGGGGAAGCGACAGGAGGTGTCGCGCGCTTGGTCGCGCCGCGACCGGCGCCCCCGGCTAGCTGGTCGCGCTGCTGGCCGTCGCCTTCGGCATGACCGTCGCAACCTTGCGCCGACCGGCGGTAGTTGGCTCGAGGCGGCGAAGGTCGGTGGGGCCGCCGGGGACCCGGGCTGCTTCTCCGCCTGACACGGCATGGTGGGAGCGCCCCACCGCACTCATGGAACCCGCGTGACCTGGCCCGGTTGCCCCTGACAGTCCTCTGCCAGGGGCAACCGGGAGTTTTATGGGACTCCCGGCCTGTGTCCGGGTCGTCCCCCGGACTCAGGCCGTGTGCAGAGCCGCGTGCAGTGTGCGCACCGCGATGGTGATGGCGGCCTCGGCCGCGTGGGTGCCGCGCAGCGCGTTGAGCATCACGAAGTCGTGGATGATGCCCTGGAAACGGACCGCGGTGACCGGCACGCCCGCCTCGCGCAGCTTGTTGGCGTAGGCCTCGCCCTCGTCGCGCAGCACATCCGCCTCACCGGTGATGACCAGCGCCGGCGGCAGATCCTTCAACTGCTCGGTCGTGGCGCGCAGCGGTGAGGCGGTGATCTCGGCGCGCTCGGCCTCGTCGGTCGTGTACTGGTCCCAGAACCACTGCATGCCGTCCCGGCGCAGGAAGTAGCCGGTGGCGAACCGGTGGTACGACGGGGTGTCGAAGTTCGCGTCCGTGACCGGGTAGAACAGCACCTGCTGGACCAGCGGGATGCCGCCGCGCTCCTTGGCCATCAGGGTCAGCGCGGCCGTCATGTTGCCGCCGACCGAGTCGCCGGCCACCGCCAGCCGCGTGCCGTCCAGCCCCTTGGTCGCGCCCTGTTCCACGACCCACTGCGCGACGGCGAAGTTCTGCTCGATGGCGACCGGGTAGCGGGCCTCGGGCGACAGGTCGTACTCGGGGAAGACGACCGCGGCGTTGGCGCCGACGGCGAGTTCGCGTACCAGGCGGTCGTGGGTGTGGGCGTTGCCGAAGACCCAGCCCGCGCCGTGGATGTAGAGGATCACCGGCAGGGTTCCCTCGGCGCCCGCGGGGCGGACGATCCGGGCGCGGACGGTGCCCGTCGGACCGCCGGAGACGGTGATCCACTCCTCGTCGATCGCCGGCTTGTCGATCTCGCCGGACTGCACCTCGTCGACCGCCTTGCGGCCCTCCGCCGGGGCCAGGTCGAAGAGGTAGGGCGGGTTGGCGGTCGCCTGGGCGAACTCGGCTGCCGCGGGTTCCAGCACCGGGTCGACCGGCGCGAAGGCGTCAGACATGCGCGTCTCCTGGAATTCGTAGGGTACGGCGGTCGTTTCCGGGAATCGATCCGGATCGTCGTGCTGGGCACTCCGGCGCCGCTGCACCGCACGGTAGATGCCCTGCCTGCGCGATGGTTGTCCGCAGGCGCACGTCCGATGTCCCCACAGCGCACGACAGCGCCGGCCGGACGGACGGTCTCCGGAACAGCGATCCCGTGCCGCGCACCCCGTGCGCTGTGGGCAATGTTCCAGTGCGCTGGCAGGACACACGACGGCGCCCACCGCGCCTAGCGTGACGGCGCGACGGTCATGGTTCGCCCGCGCGTTCGACAGATTCGACAGCGAACACCCAACCGTCAAGGCATGTCCCGTCCGTCGCGTTCGTTCGCGGCGGCCATCGAAGTCGCCCATCCCGGAAGGGGTCCTGCACACGTGTCTCCAATGCCGGTCGGCGGACTGGTTCCCCAGGCCACCGACGATGCCGCAGAGCTCGTCGTCCGCAACGCGAGAATCCATACGGGAGACCCGGACCACCCGCAGGCCGAGGCGCTCGCCGTCAAGAACGGTGTCATCACGGTCGTCGGTGCCGACAAGGACGTAGCTGCGCACGTCGGAGCCGCCACGAAGGTGGTGGACGCGCTCGGCCGGCGGGTGATCCCCGGGCTCAACGACGCCCATCTGCACGTCATCCGCGGCGGGCTCAACTACGTACTGGAACTGCGCTGGGACGGTGTTCGCTCGCTGCGCCGGGGCCTGGCCATGCTGCGGGAACAGGCCGCGCGCACCCCCAAGGGCCAGTGGGTGCGGGTGGTGGGAGGGTGGTCGGCCGAGCAGTTCGCCGAACGACGGCTGCCGACCGTCGCGGAACTGAACGCCGCCGCCCCCGACACCCCGGTGTTCGTCCTGCACCTGTACCAGTCCGCGGTCCTCAACCGGGCGGCCGTGAAGGCGGCGGGATTCGACAAGGGCACCCCCGATCCCAGGGGCGGACAGATCGTCCGCGGCCGGGACGGAGAGCCGACGGGCATGCTGCTCGCGGCGCCCGGCGCCCTCATCCTCTACTCGACTCTGGCCAAGGCGCCGGTTCTGGAGGAGGCGGACCAGAAGGTCTCGACCCGGCATTTCCTGCGCGAGCTGAACCGGTTCGGGCTGACCTCGGCGATCGACGCCGCCGGTGGGTTCCAGAACTTCCCCGACAACTACAGCACCGTCATCGAGCTGGCGAAGGCCGGCCAGTTGTCGCTGCGCATCGCCTATCACCTCTTCCCCCAGACCGCGGGCCAGGAGATAGCCGACCTCACCCGCTGGATCGACATGGTGCGTCCCGAGGACGGGGACGCATGGCTGCGGCTCAACGGCGCGGGTGAGAATCTCACCTGGGCGGCGGCGGATTTCGAGAACTTCAACCAGCCGCGTCCGGAACTCGGAGACTATGAGGAGGAATTCGAGAAGGCTGTCCGTCTCCTCATGGAGAACGGCTGGGGATTCAGGCTGCATGCCACCTACGACGAGACCATCCGGCGGGACCTCGCGGTCCTCGAGAAGCTCGCCGCCGAGGGGCTTTTCCCGGCCGGGAACCGCTGGTTGTTCGACCACGCCGAGACCGTGTCCCCGGACAGCCTCGACCGCGTTGCCGCGCTCGGCGGTGCCATGTCCGTCCAGAACCGGCTGTCGTTCCAGGGCGAGGCGTTCCTGCGCCGCTACGGCCCGGGCAGAGCCGCCGAAGCCCCGCCGATCCGGGAGATGCTGGAGCGCGGGCTGACCGTTGCCGCCGGCACGGACGCCACCCGGGTGTCCACCTACAACCCCTGGGTGGCCCTGCACTGGCTGGTGAGCGGCCGCAGCGTCGGCGACCTCGTGCTGCGCCCCCGGAGCAACCGGGTCGACCGGGAGACGGCCCTGCGGATGTTCACCCGGGGCGGCGCCGAGCTGACCGGCGAGCAGGAGGTCAAGGGCGTTCTGCGGCCGGGGTGTTACGCGGACCTCGCGGTGCTGTCCGAGGACTTCTTCACCGTCTCCGAGCCGACGATCGCGCACATCGAGTCGCTGCTCACGGTCACCGGCGGCCGGATCGTCTACGCCGCCGGCGAGTACGAAGGGCTCGACGAGGAACTGCCGTCCGTGAGCCCCGGCTGGAGCCCGGTCGCGCACTTCGGCGGCTACCAGGCGTCCGGGCCGCACCTCGCGGGCGTGCGCCAGGCGGAGTCCCTCGGCGAGGCCGTCGCCGAGTCGGAGCAGCACCGCGAGTGGCGCGTGCGGCGCGGCCAGTTCCCGGACGCCGCCGGCACGCCCTTCGATCCCTGCTTCGCCCTCTAACGCTCCTAGTTCTCGTCGCTCTCCTCGCACTCCCGGAAGGGGCCGGGCCACGAGCCGCCCCCTCCGGGACACCACTCGACGAACCGTCCACCGGGCGGTTTCTGACCCGACGCGGACGCCTGTCCGCGCCGTTACTGATGGAAAGGCACCCTCACATGACCGACATCGCCGAGGTCACCGCGTCCCCCAGCGCCGGCCTGCTGACACCCGACAACTGTGCGGTCCTGTTCGTGGACCACCAGCCGCAGATGTTCTTCGGCACGGGCAGCGGCGACCGCACCGCGATCATCAACTCCACCCTGGGCCTGGCCAAGGCCGCCAAGGTGTTCGACGTGCCGGTGGTGCTGAGCACCGTGGCCGCCGAGTCCTTCTCCGGCCCGATCGTGCCGCAGCTGGCCGATGTCTTCCCCGACCACGAGATCATCGACCGCACCACGATGAACGCCTGGGAGGACGCCGCGTTCGTCGAGGCCGTCAAGGAGACCGGTCGCAGAAAGCTCGTCATAGCCGGTCTGTGGACCGAGGTCTGCGTCGTCCTGCCCGCGCTGTCCGCCCTCGCCCAGGGTTACGAGGTCTACGTGGTCACCGACGCGTCCGGCGGTGTCAGCCCGCAGGCGCACGAACACGCCGTTCAGCGCATGATCCAGGCCGGCGCCGTCCCGGTCACCTGGGTGCAGGTCCTGTTGGAGCTCCAGCGTGACTGGGCCCGCACCGAGACGTACGTGCCGGTCACGGAGGTCGTCAAGGAGCACGGCGGCGCGTACGGCCTCGGTCTGGTCTACGCGCAGGCCGTGATCGGCGCCCACGCCGCCGGCTGACCCCACCGCGTAGGCGAGAAGAACGAGGTCAGGAACAGGTAGGAAGAGATGGATGCTGGACTGCTGGTCCTGCGGCTGGTGGCGGGACTCCTCGTCGCCGGTCACGGAGTGCAGAAGGTGAGCTATCGGCTGGGTGGCCACGGCTTGGCGGGCGGTACCGAGGAGTTCCGTCACGACGGGTTCCGCGGCGGCCGCCTCACGGCGGTCGTGGCGGGTGCCAGTCAGATCGGTGCCGGCCTGTTCCTGGCCGCCGGGCTGCTGACGCCGCTGGCCGCGATGGCGGCCATGGGCGTGATGACGGTCGCGGGCACCGTCAAATGGCCCAAGGGACTGTGGGTGCAGAACGACGGCTACGAGTACCCGATGGTCCTCGTCGTCGTCTCCGCGGCGCTGTCCCTCACCGGGCCCGGCCGGTGGTCCCTCGACCACGTGCTGGGCATCACCCCGTGGCCGCAGTGGATCGTCCTCGCCGCGATCGTGCTCGGCCCTGCCAGCGGGCTGCTGACCCGCCTGGTGCTGCACCGCGTGCCCACCGCGTCGGAAAGGACACCTCATGCGCAGGCTGCTGACTGACGCGGCACGCACCCTGGTGCCGCCCAGGGACGACCGTCACGGGCCGCTGCCTCCCCTGATGCTGACGCTGACCGTGGTCACCGGACTGGTCGACGCGGTGAGCTATCTGGCCCTCGGGCACGTCTTCGTCGCCAACATGACCGGCAACGTGGTGTTCCTCGGATTCGCGATGGCGGGCGCCCCGAACCTGTCCGCGCTCGCCTCCGTCGTCGCGCTGGCGGTGTTCCTCCTCGGCGCGCTGGCCGGCGGCAGGCTGGGTACCCGGTTCGCCGCGCACCGTGGGCACCTGCTGCGGACGTCCACCGCCGCGCAGACGGTCCTGGTCGCCGTCACCGTCGCCGTCACGGCGGTCACCGGCGACCGGGTCACCACCGGTGTCCAGTACACGCTGATCGTGTGTCTCGGGCTCGGCATGGGTCTGCAGAACGCGGTCGCCCGGCGTCTCGGCGTGCCCGACCTCACCACGACCGTACTGACGCTGACCCTCACGGGGCTGGCCGCGGACTCCACCCAGGCGGGCGGCGCGGCACCTCGGCCGGGCCGCCGGATCCTGTCCGTGCTGGCCATGCTGCTCGGCGCGTTCGTGGGCACCGAACTCCTGCTGCACGGCCATCTCGTGCTCACGCTCGGCCTCGCCCTGCTGCTCCTGGCGCTCACCTGCGCGGTGACGCACCGGCTGTCGAGCACCGACGCCGCCTGGATCCGGCCGCCGTCCTGAGCAACCCGCGCCCTGCAGGCCCCGGAGCGAAGTCACTGCGCTCCGGGGCCACATCCCGTGCGCTCCCGGTCAAGAGCCTTTCGCCGGCCGGCGCTACGGTCACTCCCTTCCGTGCCCGCCCCGCACCCGGTCTGGACAACTATGAGCAACGCACCGTCGTCACCGGCACCCGTGGAGACCGACTCCCCGTGGGCACCCCTCGCGGCCCGTGTCTTCCGGGCGCTGTGGATCGCCCAGTTGGTCTCCAACATCGGCAGCTGGATGCAGACGGTGGGCGCCCAGTGGACGCTGGTGGGCCACGGCGCGGCACTGGTGACGCTCGTGCAGACCGCCTCCAGCCTTCCCGTCGTGCTGCTGGCCCTGCCCTCCGGGGTGATCGCCGACCGCTTCGACCGGCGCTCGGTGCTGCTGGCCGCGCAGTTCGCGATGCTCACGGTGTCCGGTGCGCTGGCCGTGCTGGCGTTCACGGACGAGCTGTCACCGACGCTGCTGCTCCTTCTCACCTTCCTGCTGGGGTGCGGTACGGCGCTGATGGGCCCGGCCTGGCAGGCGATCCAGCCGGAGCTGGTGGAGCGCCGGCGGCTCAGTCAGGCCGCGGCGCTGGGCGCGGTGAACGTCAACCTGGCCCGCGCCGTGGGTCCGGCGCTGGGCGGGGCGTTGGTCGCGGCGGCGGGCGCGGGCTGGGTCTTCGCCTTCAACGCTGCCTCGTACCTGGGCATCGCGGCCGTCCTCCTGGTGTGGCGGCGCCCGCCGACGGCCGCCCCCGGCACGGGGAACGAAGGGCTGATGGCCGCCCTGCATGCCGGGCGCCGCTATGTGTGGAACGCGCCCGGCGTGCGCCGGGTCCTGCTGCGTACGCTCCTGTTCATCCCCGGCGGCGCGGCTCTGTGGGCCCTGCTGCCCCTGACGGCGAGCCGCTCCCTGGGCCTCGGCTCGGGCGGATACGGGCTGCTGCTGGGGGCGGTGGGCGTGGGAGCGGTGGCGGGGGCCTTCACGCTGCCCCGCGTGCGCCGCGTGCTGGGGGCCAACGGCACGCTCGCGGCGGGCGCCGTGGTGTTCGCCGGGGTGCTCGCGGTGCTGGCGACGGTCCGTACGCCGTGGCTGGTCGCGGCCGCACTGCTGCCCGGGGGCCTCGCCTGGATCGCCGTGCTGTCCACGCTCAACGCGGCCGTGCAGACACGGCTGCCGGGTTGGGTCCGGGCCCGGGGGCTCGCCGTCTACCTCCTGGTCTTCCAGGGCGGCCAGGCGCTGGCGGCGCCTCTGTGGGGGGCGTTGGCCGGCTGGCTGGGGCTCAGCGGATGTCTGCTGATCGCCGGCGCCGTGATGCTGCTCAGCGCCGCCACCGTGCACCGGTGGCCGCTGCACGACCCCGAGGGGATCAACCCCTCGCCGTCCGACCACTGGCCCGCTCCGCCCCTGGTGTTCGAGCCGGGAGAGGCTGACGGCCCGGTCCTGGTCTCCGTCGTCTACCGGGTCCCCGCGGACAACCGTGCCGAGTTCACGGACCGCATGCACCGCGTGGCCCGGTCCAGGCGCCGTACCGGGGCCCTCACCTGGGGCCTCTACCAGGACGGCAGCGACCCGGAACGCTTCGTCGAGACCTATCTGGTCTCCTCCTGGGCCGAGCACCTCGCCCAGCACCACGTCCGGCTGACGGCCACCGACCGCCGCCACGAGGAACGGGCTCGCGAGCTGCTCACGCCCGGGACCGTCCCCGCGGTGACCCATGCCTTCGACACCACGTCGGGACCCGCGGTACCGCAACGGACTGACGCCGGTGCGCCGGGCTCCGGCGCCTGAGACCACCGCTCGGCGGCCGGCCTGTGGTACCGCCCGAGCAGGGTGGAGCACCGGCCAACGTCTCTGGATTGTCGAGCAGTTGGGCCTGGTCCGGGCTGACGGAGGTCCCTCGGGACAGCAGCGCGGCGCTCCGTGCGGTCGGTGCGACGGCCCCGTCGTGCACGGCCGCCGGGTGCTCGCGCTCCAGCGCGTCGGTCCCCCGGTGGGCAGGTACGTCCGGGGCGGTGCCGACCGCGACCGGCCCCGGCCGCAGGGACGGCGCCCGCGTGTCCGGTTCCAGGGCACGGGCCGACGACTGCTCAGCGGACGCCGCGTGGCCCCGACACCGCGACGGATCACGTCGACCGCGCTGAGCGGCGTGCGCGACGCCCACAGGACGCCGACGGGCCGGGTCATGGGAACCGGCCGTCCCGCCCGCGACGACAGCACGGCCAAGAAAGCCCTGTACCGCGGTCCACGCGCGCTCAGGGGCGGGGAATGGTGCGCAGGTTGGCCCGGGCCAGGTGGACCATGCGTCCGACGCCTCCGCTGAGGACCGTACGGCTCGCGGACAGGGCGAAGCCGCTGAGCTGCTCGGTGGTGATCTTCGGGGGGACGGCCAGCGCGGCGGGGTCGGTGACGACGTCGACCAGCGCGGGGCCGTCATGGGCGAAGGCCTCGCGCAGCGCGTCGCGCACCTCGGCGGGCTTCTCCACCCGGATGCCGAACGCCCCGGCGGCCCTGGCGATGGCGGCGTAGTCGGTGTGCGGGTAGGTGGTGCCGTACGGGAGCAGCCCGTCGACCATCATCTCCAGGTCGACCATGCCGAGGAAGGAGTTGTCGAAGACGGCCACCTTCACCGGCAGGCCGTACTGGACGAGGGTGAGGAAGTCGCCCATCAGCATGGAGAAGCCGCCTCGCCGGAGAGGGAGACGACCTGCCGGCCGCGGTCCAGGAACTGCGCGCCGATCGCCTGAGGCAGCGCGTTGGCCATCGAGCCGTGCACGAAGGACCCGAGGATGCGGCGGCGGCCGTTGGGCGTGAGGTAACGCGCCGCCCACACACAGCACATGCCGGTGTCGACCGTGAACACTGCGTCGTCGGCGGCCACTTCGTCGAGCACCGAGGCCACGTATTCGGGGTGGATCGGGGTGTGCCGCTCGACGTTGCGGGTGTAGGCGTTCACGGCGCCCTCGAGGGCGTGCGCGTGCCGCTCCAGCATGCGGTCGAGGAAGCGGCGGGAGGTCTTCTCCCGCACGGCGGGCGTCAGGCACCGCAGTGTCTCGCCAGCGTCGCCCCAGACGGCCAGGTCGAGTCCGGTACGCCGGCCGAGCCGCTCGGGCTGCACGTCGACCTGTACGGTCCGCACATGGCGGGGCAGGAACTCGGTGTACGGGAAGTCGGTGCCGAGCAGGATCAGCAGTCGCACTCGTGCATGGCCTCGTAGGCCGATCCGTAGCCGAGCAGCCCGGACATGCCGATGTCGTACGGGTTGTCGTACTGAATGTGCTCCTTGCCGCGCAGGGCGTGGCCGACCGGGGCCTTCACCTTCCCCACGAAGGCCATGACCTCCGCGTGGGCGCCCTCGACGCCCCGGCCGCAGAACACCATGACCCGCTCGGCGGCGTCCACGAGTTCCGTGAGCCGGGCGAGTTCCTGGTTCCCCGGGCGAATGGCGGGCAGGTCCAGCGGCATGGCGAGTTCGGGTGCCGCGTCCGGGGAGTCCTCCGCCGCGGTGTCACCGGACAGGGCCACCACGGAGACACCACGCCGCCCGACGGCGTGCTGGATCGCCGTCTGCACCACGCGCGGCATCTGGCGAGGAGAGGAGATCAGCTCCGAATAGTGGCTGCACTCGGCGAAAAGCCGGTCGGGGTGGGTCTCCTGGAAGTAGCCGGTGCCGGTCTCGCCGCTGGGTATGTGCGAAGCGGTGCGCTGCGCGTACAGCCGGCCGCCGGACCCGGCGGCCGGCCGGAGGGGGACGGTCAGCCGAGTTCGGCCTCCAGCCAGCGCAGCACGTCGGGCGTCACCGGGTCCGTGATGTCGGCGAACTCTTCGTGCCGCTTGAGGAACTTGGCCACGTACGGGCAGACGGGCACGATCCGCTTCCCGGACTTCCGCACGTCGGTGAGCGCCTCCTGGACCAGCTGGGAAGCGAGGCCTTGGCCGGCGAAGGCGTCGTCGATCTCGGTGTGGTAGAAGACGCGCTGTTCCCCGCGGTCACGGTAGGCGGTCAGTCCGGCTCGCTTGCCCTCGACCAGGATTTCGTAGCGGTTCCTGGCGTCTGTACGCTCGACGACGGGTGCGGTGGAAGGCTGGCTCACGGGGTGCCTTTCGATGGGGATCAGTGAACCGGTGGATTCCTGCGCGGCTTGATGCTCGCATGGGGCAGGGCAGGCGCGGGAAGTCGGTCTCCGGGATATCCTTCGACGATGCCGAAGCGATCGGAGGATTCTTGCCAGTCCTCGCGGGCTTTGGCAATGTCCTCGTGGCTGCGGCCGATGAAATTCCACCACATCACGATCTCCTCCCCGAACGGCATCCCGCCGAGCAGGACCGTCCGCGCGGGGCCGTCCGAGTCGTTGGTCAGCGTCAGCGTGCCGGGGCCCGGGTGGACGTAGCCCAGTTCGGCGGGGCGCAGCAGGACGTCGCCCAGGCGGACGTCACCCCGGTCGACCAGGAGACCATGCTCGAAGCCGGGATCCACCGCGAAAGTGACCGTCGCGTGGGGCTGGAGCACGATCTCGGCGCCGAGCAGGGGCGTGAAGGTCGGTACCGGTGAGGTGACGCCGCCGAGCGAGCCAAGGAAGACCCTGACCTCCGCCCCGTCGATCCGCACCGGTTCGGGGACGTGGCGCTGGAAGTCGCGTGCGGTGTGCCGGTGCTCCTCGGGCAGCGCCACCCACAGCTGGACGCCGTGCAGGACGGTGGTCCGCGGGGTGGAGACCTCGGAGTGGGCGATGCCGTGCCCGCCGGTCATGAGGTTCAGCTCGCCGGGCCGTACGAAGGCGTGGCTGCCCAGGCTGTCCCGGTGCTCGATCTCCCCGGTGAAGAGCCAGCTGACCGTCTGGAGTCCGGTGTGGGGATGCGGGGCGACATCCATGCCGCCGGTCTCGGAGACATCGTCGGGGCCGTAGTGGTCGGCGAAGCACCAGGCCCCGATCAGCGTGCGGGCA
The DNA here is from genome assembly GCF_053598315.1 of Streptomyces sp. NPDC001153. Taxonomy (NCBI): domain Bacteria; kingdom Bacillati; phylum Actinomycetota; class Actinomycetes; order Kitasatosporales; family Streptomycetaceae; genus Streptomyces; species Streptomyces sp. NPDC001153. The sequence continues at coordinate 7,656 of NZ_JBSFJZ010000056.1, read as the reverse complement.
CGCTGGGGCAGTGTGCGCCGCACGGTCATGGACCGGGGGCCACCCAGGGGCACGTCGCGCGGGGTCAGTACGTCGACCCGGGGCACCCCGTCCGGTCGCTCGCCTGCCCCGGCCGCGCCGCACCGCACCTCGGCGGGCGTCGTCTCGACATTTCTCATGGTGGGCCGCCTCTCAGCCGAATAATTGTTTCACATTCAACCATTAGGTGGGCGCTCGGGCCATCGAGCACGGTTCTTCGACCGGCAACACCCCGTGCGCTCGCCGGCAATCCTCCCCGGCGGACCCGCCGTACGGTCACCAGCACCGTGGACCGCCGGAACCCGGCGGACGAGCGGAACGGAACAGTCGCAGACAGGAGGCGGTATGACACAGCATCACGCCGGTGCCACGGACGAAGGCCCGATCGTATGCACGACGACGATCCTTGTCACCGTGGCCGGCGATCCACCGGTACCGCTGCCGGCCGAGCTCAGGTACACCGCAGCGGACCCCTACGCCGTGCGCCTGTCCCTGGGCACCCCCTCCGCCGCCTCGGTCGACTGGTTCTTCGCCCGGTCGCTCCTCGCCCGGGGGCTGCGCCGGCCCACCGGGTCCGGGGACGTGACGGTGATCCCACGGCACCGCTGCCATCCGGACACGGTCCGGGTCCTGCTCAGCACCCGGCACGGATCGGCGGCCCTCGAGATCTCGTGCTCCGCCGTCACGGCGTTTCTGCATCACACCGACGCACTGGTACCGCCGAGCACCGTCACACCGATCTGGAACGCATCGTCGAACAACTCACGGCCGGCAGCGAGTGACCCTCCGGCCCGCCCGGGCCGGACCCCCGACCGCCCGCGCCGAACCCGGTGCACTGACGGGCACCTACGCGTGCGCTCCCGGGCAACGCGGCCACCGGTTCGGCACCTAGCGTCGACCGTACTCATCCGTCACCGACATCACAGGAGGCACATCATGACCACCAGCTCCAAGCCCGCCGGCAGTCAGCCGTGGCTGCATCAGAAGGGCGCGGTCATCCAGGAGTTCGGGACCGTCAAGCAGTTCCCCCTCGCCCTGTCCTACGAGGCACGCATGTACTCCTGCCAGCGCCTCAACAGGGTCCTGGCGGACACCCAGATCCTCTACGGCCTCTACAAGAAGCACCACTGGATCATGCGGGGCGCGACCTTCTATCAGCTGCACCTGCTCCTGGACAAGCATGCCGGAGAGCAGCTGGAACTCGTCGACACCCTCGCCGAGCGCGTCCAGACCCTGGGCGGCGTCGCCGTGGGCGACTCCCGGCACGTCGCCGAGATCACGTCGATCCCGCGCCCGCCGGACGGCGTGGAGGAGGTCCCGGCCATGCTCTCGCGGCTGCTGGAGGCCCACGAGATCATCCTGACCGAGGCCCATGACGCGGCCACCCGCACCGCCGAGCTGGGCGACGACGGCACCAACGACCTGCTGGTCTCGCAGATCATCCGCACCGGCGAACTCCAGGCCTGGTTCCTGGCCGAGCACCTGGTCGACACCCCGCTGGTGCGTTCCTGACCCAGGCGGGCCCGCCGACGGCCAGGACCCCGTCGCGACCGCCGCTCCCCTGGAGTACCCATGGCTTCGCCCACCGTCGTCGAACTGTCCCGATGGCAGTTCGCGATCACCGCGATGTTCCACATGACCTTCCCCGCGCTCACCGTGGGGCTCTCCGTGCTGCTCGCCGTCGTCCACACGGTCTACGTCCGCACGGGAAATCCTCTGTACCTGCAGATCTTCCGGTTCTGGAAGAAGATCTTCGCCGTCGGCTTCGGCCTGGGCGTGGTCGCGGGCACGGTGATGACCTTCGAGTTCGGCCTGAACTGGGGCATGTACGCCCACGCGGTCGGTCCGGTCATCGGCGTCACCATCGGCATGGAGGTGATCACGGCCTTCTTCCTGGAGGCGGGCTTCATCGGCCTGATGCTCTACGGGGACGGGCGGATCCGCCCGCGCACCATGGCCCTGGCCAGCTGGATGGTCGCCTTCGGCACCCTGCTGTCCACCACCTGGATCCTGTCGGCCAACAGCTGGATGCAGGACCCGGTCGGCTACGAGAAGGTCGCCGGCCAGTTCCACGCGAAGGACTGGATCAGCATCCTGTTCAATCCCGCCTTCGCCCACCGCTTCCCGCACATGCTGCTGGCCGTACTGATCAGCTCCGCCTGGTTCGTCGGCGGGATCTCCGCCTGGTACCTGGTGAAGAAACGGTCGTCCGCCCAGCCCATGGCCCGCCGCTGTCTGTCCATCGCCCTCGGCGTCCTCGGTGTGCTGATGCCGGTGCAGCTGTACGTCGGAGACGGCACCGCCGTCTTCATGGGACAGCACCAACTCCCCAAGCTGGAGGCGTTCGAGGGCAACTGGAAGAGCGACAACAACGGCTACAACCTGCTCGTCGTCCCCGACACGGGCAAGGGCGAGAACCGGCTGCACGTCGAGATTCCCCGCCTCGGCTCGGTCATCGCCCAGGACCTCAGCGGCAGGACGACGACGCCCGGACTGCTGCAGACCCCGCCCGACGAACGTCCCAACATGTGGACCACGTTCTACGGCTTCCGCGCGATGTACTTCACCGCGCTGCTCATGTTCGGCACGGCCTTCGCGGGCGTGGTCCTGCGCATGCGGCGACGCCTGTTCGACTCGCCGCGCTTCCTGCGGTGGATGGTGTGGATGACGCCGGCCGGGATCGTCGCCATCACCGGCGGCTGGATCGTCGCCGAGACGGGCCGCCAACCGTGGGTCGTATACGGCCAGCTGCGCACCGCGGACGCGGTCTCCCACCTGTCCACCGCCGAAGTCGCCGCGAGCCTCGCCGGCTTCGTCCTGCTCTACGTCACCCTGCTGGCCATCTGGGCCCGCTACATCGTCCGCACGGTCAAGGCCGGCCCCGAGGCACTGCCCACCGGCCCCGCCTCGCCCGATGTCCCGGAGGCCCTCGTTGCTTGAGTACTGCGCTTACGCCCTGGTCCTCTTCTCCCTCGGCATGTACGTCGTCCTCGACGGCTACGACCTCGGCTTGGGCATGCTCAGCCTGGTTGCCAAGCCCGAGCGCCGACGGGAGTACGGCGAGATCGTCGCCACCGCCTGGGACGCCAACGAGAGCTGGCTCATCCTGGTCGGCGTGGTCCTGTGGGCCGGTCTGCCCGGCGCCTACGCCGTGGTGCTGCCCGGCGTCTATCTGCCGCTGATCGTCATGCTGGCCTCGATCATCCTGCGCGGACTGGGCCTGGAGATGCACAGCGCGGCCGGCCGCTACCGGCGGGGCTGGGCCCTGTTGTTCGGCGGGGCCTCGCTCGCGGCCACCGTCTGCCAGGGCCTCGTCCTCGGGGCCGTGCTCACCGGCCCACGGCAGCGGAGCGGAGCCTTCCACGGCGGGGCGTTCGACTGGTTCAACCTCTACGGCGTGCTGTGCGCCCTCGGTCTGGTCGTCGTCTATCTGCTGGCCGGGGCCGCCTGGCTGCAGGACAAGACCGAGGGGTGGTCGCGGCCGGAGGTCCGCCGCACCGGACGGACCCTGCTGCTGGCCACCGTGGTCATGGCGCTCGTGCTCGGCCTGCTGCTGCCGGGCGCCGACCCGCAGCAGTTCCATCTCGGCCAGCCGGTGCGGGCCGTGCTGTTCTGGCTCGCTGTGGGGGTCGCCGCCGTGGCCGGCGCGGTGGCCTGGCACGGCTTCGGCCGCCGTCCCGACTGGCGGCCGTTCGCGGCCGTGGCCACCATGACCGCCAGTGGGCTCCTGGGACTCGCCGCCCTCTCCCTGCCGGTGGTCGTACCACCCGGCCTGACCGTCCATCAGGTGGCGAGCCCGCACTCCTCCCAGGTCTTCCTGGTCCTCGGCGTCGGCCTGTGCATGCCGTTCGTCCTCGCCTACAACATCTACGCGTGGCGGAGTTTCCGCGGCAAGTACAGCGACCCGGTGGAAAGCCCGGTACCGCCGTTGCCCGCCCGGGGCCGGGCGCTTCCGGCCGTACCGGCGCCCACCGGCGCGGCGCGGACGATCGTGCGACGCGCCCTGCTGACCGTGCTCGGCGTCCTGGCCACCGGCCTCTCCCAGGACGTGTTCGGCGGCGTCTCCGACCTGATCGGGCCGATCGGCGTCACGGTGCTGGGCTGCACCGCGCTGGCCGCCTGGATCGTCGGCGACCGCCGTGACGGCCGCGCCGGATACTTCGACGCGGACACCGGGGCGGAGAGCACCTCGTGAACGGCACCTCCGTACTGCTGGACGAACTGGCCGCGGATCGGAGCGACGATCCGGCGCCCGCCAGGCTGAAGGCCTGGGCGGCGGTCGGTCGGCCCGAGCTGCGCCGCGCCGGGATCCTGCGCGGCGCGGCCCAGTCGGGCACGGTCCTGTGGGCGGGCGGGCTCTCCTGGGGTGCGCAACACGGCCTGTCGGCGCTGCACGGCGAACTGCCCGTGACAGCCGTAGTGTTGCCCGCCCTGCTGACCGCTGCCGGACTGGCGCTGCGCGCCGGCCTGCTGGCCGCCGGCGACGCGGCGGCCGCCCGTGGCGCCCGCCTCGTGCGCGAGACATTGCGGCGCCGGATCATCGAGACGGCGCTGCCCGCCCGCGGACCGGCCCGCACCGACCTGGACGAGGCGGCACCCGCCCGAGCGGTCGACGGCGAGGTGGACCAGCTGACCGACTGGCTCACCGGCTATCTGCCCGCACGCACCACCATGCTGCTCGGCAGCGGTCTCGTCCTGGCCGCCATCACCTGGCGCAGTTGGTTCGTCGCGCTGCTCGTCCTGGCCGCAACCCCACTGCTGCCGGCCAACCTGAAGGTCATCGGCCTGGGCACGCAGGGCGCCGTCCGCGCGCAGCTGACCGGGATCCGCACCCATCAGGCCCGGCTCCTGGACCATCTGCGCGGGCTGCCCACCCTGGTCGGGCTCGGCGCGCACGACGAGGCGGCCCAGTCCCTGGAGCGGGACGACCGGGAGGTCGCCCGGCGGACCGAGAAGGTGCTGCGGATCGCCTTTCTGTCGACCGCGTGGGTCGAACTGCTCATCACCGGCACCCTCGCCGTGGTGGCGACCTACTGCGGCCTGGTCCTGCTCGACTACCTGCACCTGCCCCTCGTCCCGAACCGCATGAGCCTGTCCGCGGCGCTGTTCGTCCTGGTGCTGGTGCCCGCCTACTTCGCCCCGGCCCGGGACCTGGCCGCCGGTTACCACGCCCGTGCCCGGGCCGCTGCCGCCGCCGAGCTGCTGGGCGCGGTCCTGGACGCACCCGAGGAGACGGACCCGCCGTCGGCCGCGCCGTTCCGGCCGGCCCGTGATGCAGCACCTCCCGGGGTGCGTCTGGCAGCCGTGACGATCCGTCACCCGGGGCGTGCGGCGCCCGCCCTGGACCGGGTCGATGTGCAGCTCGCACCGGCCGGGTGCCTCGCCGTCATCGGACCGAGCGGTGCGGGCAAGTCCACCCTGCTCGCCGTGGCGGCGGGGCTCATCGCCCCGCACGGGGGACGCGTGCTCCACGTGCTGGACGGACGGGCCGTCCCCGCCGATCCCCGCCGGGTCGCCTGGGTGGGCCAGCCGACGCACCTGCTTCCCGGCACCCTCCGCGAGAACCTCCTCCTGGCCCGGCCCGCCGCGAGCGACGACGACCTGCTGGGGGCCGCCGCCGCCCTCGGCTTCGACGACCTCCTGACCTCGCTGCCGCAGGGACTGGACACCCCGCTGGGTGAACGCGGCACCGGCCTGTCCTCCGGCCAGTCCCAGCAACTGGCCCTCGTCCGGGCGCTGTTGCGGGACGCGTCCATGCTGTGCCTGGACGAACCCACCGCACACCTCGACCCGGAGGCGGAGCAGCGGGTCCTGTCGGCGCTGCGGACTCTGGCCCGCGACCGTACGGTCCTGCTCGCCACCCACAGTCCCGCGCTGCTGCCGCTGGCGGACCAGGTCATCACGCTGGACCACGGGAGGGCCCGATGAACCCAACCGGCACTTGGCGCTTGCTGCGCACGGCGGCTCCGCGCCGCGCCCTGCTGACCGGAATGCTGCTGGCCTCCGCCGCCGAGCTCAGCGGAGCCGCGCTCCTCGGCGTGTCCGGCTGGTTCCTGACGACCTGCGCTGTGGTCACCCTCCAGGCCAACACCACCTGGTCCTGGATGTACCCTTCGGGCGCCGTGCGGACGCTGGCCCTGGCCCGCACCGGACTGCGCTACCTCGAACGCCTCGACAGTCACCGGACGTTGCTGACCGCCACCGTGGCGCTGCGCACCCGGCTGGCCCGTGGCGCGGCCCGCCTCACCCCCCGGGAGCTGCGCGGACAACGCGACGGGACACTGCTCGCCCGGCTCACCTCGGACGTGGAGACCGTCGCGGGTCTGCCCACGGACGTCTGCGCGCCCCTGGCGGCGGCGGTCACCACCGCATGCCTGATCGAGATTCTGCTGCTGTGGGCGATGCCGCTCCTCGGGACGGCCGAGCTGGTGGTCTGGGCGGCGGGCCTGGTCTGCGCGCGGCGAGCCCACCGCCTCGCGCGCGAAGGTCTGGCCACCGCCGCCGCGGCCAGGGCCGCGCTCCGTACCGTGCTGCTCGACAGCCGGGCCGCCTTCGACGAACTGCGTTGCCTGGACGCCGTACCGCAGGCGCGACAGGCGGCGACGACCGCGATGACGGCGGTCGAGTCCGCCGAGTGGGCCACCGCCCGAACCGAACGGCTGGGCCGGCTGGCGCTGCGCCTGCTTGCCGCGGTGGGACAGGCGTCAGTGCTGGTGATCGCGCTGTGCGCCGCCCCGGCGCAGCCCGTCGCCGTCGCGGTGGGGGAGGTGCTGCTGATGGCCGCGGGGTGGGAGCTGCTGGAGCGGCTGCCCCGGCTGCTGCACCTGTTGACCCAGGCCGGTGACGCGGCCGGACGCCTCGCGCCGCTGGCCGCCGGGGAGCCGCCGACGGATCGGCATCGGCGGGCCGCGCGCGGTGTGCGGACGGCCCCGCACGGCCTGGAAACGACCATGCACGGCCTGGAAACCGCCCCGCACAGTGGGGAGACGGCGGCCCACGGCCTGGAAACGGCAGGACTGCCGGTTCCCGGCTCTTGGGCACCCCTCACCATGCCCCTGTCCGGCCCCGGTCCGGTGCTGGTCACCGGGCCCAACGGCAGCGGGAAGTCGACGCTGCTCGGACAGCTCGCCGGGCGGATACCGGCGCCTGCCAGCACGGTCCTCCTCGGCGGCACACCCGTGCAGGAACTGCCGGCCCGGGTCGTCGCCGAGACGATCACCCTGGTCGAGGCCGACGACTGGCTGGCCGACGACACGGTGGCGGGCAACCTCCGTCAGGCCGCCCCCTCGGCCGACACCGCCGACCTGCGGGCCGTACGGGACATGGTCGGTCTCTCCGCCCTGTCGCTCGACACCCCGGTGGGTCCCGGTGGGCGTCTGCTGTCCCAGGGGCAGCGGCGGCGCCTCGCGATCGCGCGTGCCGTGCTGCGGCGGCCGCCGGTGCTCCTGCTGGACGAACCCACCGCCGGTCTGGACCGGCCCACCGCCGAGGCTCTGCTGGCCGCGCTGTTCCGGGCGCTGCCGGAGACCTCGGTGGTGATCGCGATGCAGGAGCAGGACCTCGGTCTGCTCGACCGGCCGCCGACCGCGGTGGTCCGCCTCGGGCGGGCCGGTGACCCTGCCGTCACGGGGCGCGCCG
>NZ_JBSFJZ010000055.1:0-54665 GCF_053598315.1 Streptomyces sp. NPDC001153 | reverse complement strand
CGGGTGGGCGTGGGGGGGGACGCCCCCCCCCCTCGTCTTGACCCCCGGCCCGGGTCTTCGGGTCCTGGGGCGCCCCGGCCCACCGGGGGGGTGCCGACGAAGACCTCCAGGAATTGCCGGCTCCGTCCGGGGGGGCCAGGCTCAGCCGGCGGAGGTGTGGGCCGGGGAAAGCGTGCCGGTGGGGCATGGCTCGTCGGCTGGCTCCGGATGTTCCGAGGGTACCGACTCCGGTCGGGCGCCCGCGGAGTCCAGGCGGAGCATGGCGGTCTCGTCCGGGGTGCCGGGGACTGCCTGGTAGACCACCATTCGCTGGCCGCCCGTCCGGGCCAGTTGCATGACCTCGTAGGTCAGGGTCATCGGTCCGACCTGCGGATGCCGGAAGGACTTCTGCCCTCCGCCGCGTTCGCAGACGTCGTACCGCTCCCAGAGCCGAGCGAACTCCGGTGACTTCACCACCAGTTCACCGACGAGCGCGGTCAGCTCGGGATCATCAGGATCGGCTCCGGCAACGGCCCGCAGATGCGCCACCGAGAGCGCGACGGTCTCCTCCCAGGGCTGATAGAGCGTCCGGCCGACCGGGTGAAGGAAGAGATAGCGGGTCAGGTTGCGCTGCTCCTGCGGCCAGTCCCAGAGTCCGGGCAGCAGTCGACGGCCGGGCGGGTTCGCCGCCAGTATGCGGTTGTAGCGGCTGACCACGTAGGCGGGGAGCGGACGCACCGACTCCAGCATCCGCAGCACCGAGTCGCGGACGGCGTGTTCGGAGGAGGCGGGCAGTTCACCGATCCGTCCGGAGGCCAACTCTGCGAGTTCGTGGAGGCGTTCGTAGGCGTCGCCGCGCAGGCGCAGGGCGCGGCCGAGGGCGTCCACGACGGCGGGGGAGGGGTTGGTCTCCCGGCCGCGCTCCAGACGGATGTAGTAGTCGACGCTCACTCCGGCCAGCGCGGCCAGTTCCTCCCTGCGCAGTCCGGGAGTACGGCGCAGTCCCGCGCCGGCCGGGAGGCCGACGTCCTCCGGCCGGACCTGCGCCCTGCGGGCTTTCAGATATCTGCCGAGTTCGGTGCCCCGTGGGTCTGCTGCTGCCATTCGGCCCATTGTGGCAGGTGGACCGGGGACGTGGGGGGCCCTGTCAGGACCTGGAACGCCGCACCCCGGGAACAGCCCGGTCTGCCAGGCGCCCACGTGAGGGCGGAGAGTTGTTCTCGCAGCGGGCGGCCCGGCCGCCGGAGCCCAGGGCGTGCGAGGCACAGGACCGCGGCCCCGGCAGGCTGAGGCCGCCCGCCGACTCTCTCCGATGTGCAGTCATTTCCCTTTGTTTACCAAGGAGTTCATCATGCGATCCGTCCCTGTCCTTGCCACCTCCGCGTCCACCGCGCCCGCCCACGGGCACGGTCGGCAGTCGTCTGCGCCCACGCTCCGGCGACGACAGCCGCACCGGTCCCGACCAGCCGCGCCGCCCGCCGACGCCCTCACCGTGCCGCGGCGTGGCGGCACCGCGCTGGTCGCTGCGCTGCTCGGCTTCACGGTGATCACTATCGACGTCTCGGCCGTGAACATCGCTCTGCCCGCGATAGGGAGGTCCCTGAACGGCGGGATGACCGGACTGCAGTGGGTGGTGGACGCGTACACCCTGATGTTCGCGGCCCTGATGCTGTCCGCCGGCGCCCTCGCCGACCGTGCGGGCGCCCGCCGTGCCTACGCCTGGGGCGTGGCCCTGTTCACCCTCGCCTCCCTCGGCTGCGCCCTGGCGCCCGGCATCGGCGTGCTGGTCGGCGCGCGCGTGGCGCAGGGCGGCGCAGCCGCGGTCGTGATGCCGGCTTCGCTGGCTCTGATCCGGCAGGCCTACGAGGACGCCCGGGCGCGTGCCCGCGCCATCGCGCTGTGGACGGTCGGTGGTTCGGTGGCGATGGCCGCGGGGCCGGTGCTGGGCGGGCTGCTCACCGAGTCGGCCGGCTGGCGGGCGGTCTTCCTGATCAACCTTCCGGTGGGCGCGGTGATCCTGGGCCTGCTGGTCCGGGTGCCGCGCTCCGCGCGCCGGCCCGCCGCGGTGGACAGCGGCGGCCAGCTCACCGCCGTGTTGGCCCTCGCCGGGCTGGCCTTCGCGGTGATCGAGGGCGGTCACCTGGGCTGGACCAGCGGCCCCGTGCTGGTCGCCGCCGCGCTCGCCGTCGCCTCCGGGTTCGCCTTCCGCGTGGTGGAGGCCCGGCACCGCCAGCCCATGGTCCCCCTGGGCATGCTGACGGACCACCGGGTCGCTGTCCCGCTGGCGGTCGGTTTCGCTGTCAACGCGGCCTTCTACGGCGGGGTCTTCCTCCTCGGGCTGTACTACCAGCAGCTGCGCGGGATGTCGGGGATCACGGCCGGGCTGATGTTCGTCCCTATGTCGGCGGTGGTGACGGCGACCAACCTGGTTTCGCCGCGGCTGGCGGAGCGGATCGGGCGGCGGCCGGTGATCGTCGCCGGTCAGCTGATCTTCACCGGAGCGATGCTGGCCATGCTGCCGCTGGCCGCGCACACCCCGGTGTGGCTGGTGCTGGTCCTGCTGCTGCCGCTGAGCGTCGGCGGGGCGCTCGTGGTGCCCGCGCTGACCGCGCTCCTGATGGACGCCGTCCCTGGAGAGCGCGCGGGGACCGCGTCGGGGCTGCTCAACTCCTTCCGTCAGACCGGAGGCGCGCTTGCAGTCGCCCTCTTCGGCAGTCTGCTCCCCGGCCCCGGCGGGGGCTTCTCGCTCCCAGGCATGCGCATCGGCCTCCTGGCCGTCGCCGCCCTCCTCCTCGCCACCGCCGTCCTGTCCCGCCTCCTCCTGCCCCGGGGCTGACCCCCGCGACCGGCTCCACTCGGCCACCCACAGCGGATCCAGGTCCACGAACACGAGCTCGTTGTGCCGTACCGCCTCACGCAGTTCGGGGTACCTCTCCTGCCGCAGCAGGCAGTACGGCACAGCTCGTCATCGCCTCGGCCAGGAACAAGGGATGCGCCTCTCGGCCGCCGGCGTCCAGTGCATCCTCGCCGAGGATCGCCTGGCCGACGGCGCGGGCTGAATGTCACCCACAGCTACTGTGCGCGACACGGCCGACCCGTGCGGACGGGGAATCAGGGTGAGCAGGTCCGGTGACCCGCTGAGTACCGGGTGGGGTCCGAGGGTCTGGATCAGACTGTCCGCCGGTAGGGTCGGTGCCCGGGCCGCCATGAGATCGGAGAGGCGCCATGCCCAGTCGGAACGGCGGCCGGAGACCTACGCCGTTGAGCGGCATCTTCGCCGCGGATCTGCAGGTGTTCCGGTTCTACGAAGACGGAACCGTCCTCGACGTGCTCGTGCGCCCTGCACCCCGGCCCGAGGACGCCGAGGCACTCGCGAGGTGGCTGCGACGCGAAACGCCTATTTCAGGTGTTCACACGGCACACTTCGAACAGCGCGGGGCGCGTATTGCGTTCACCACCCGCGGCCACCTCAGGCCCGAGGAGATCAGGGTGCGCGGCACTTGGTCCCACGGCCGACTCACCCTGGGCCTCGCGGGTAGTGGCTGGGAGATCAAACCCCAGCACTTCTCACGCTTGGACGTCGCCCGGCGGTGAGCCCGTGCAACGCCCTGCATGTGGCGTGTTCAGGCGTGGAACTGCGCACAGAGCCAATCCAGTCATGCGTTTCGACTCCCACGATCCCGAGGCCAGCTCCGACCGATCGTCGGTGAACGGCACATGATCACGGCCGAGTCCGCCGGTCTGGGCAGCGGGAGGCAAGTCCACGTGCAGTTGCCGGGCCCTGTACGTCCTGACCTCGGGTATCACGCCCCGTATCACGCCCCGAGGCAGCGGATCGCACGGCCCGGTTCCCAGACTTCGTATGCGGCTCGCGCCCACGTGCGGGCCCATCTGACATGCCGGGCAGGGTGCGGCGAGCATCTCCAGGAGGCATCGGTCTCAGGCGACCTGCCTGGCCAGCCTGTGCAGGGCCCGCGCGGATGGTGATCCGGGGTCTGCCGTGATCAGGACGACTTCCTGGTCATCCTCGGGCACCAGCAGGACGTCGCAGTTCAACCGCAGCGGGCCGGCTTCCGGGTGGTTCAGGGTCTTGGTGCGGTGCCCGGGAGCGTGGACCGGATGCGTCTGCCAGATCTGCCGGAACTCCTCGCTGCCGGCGTGCAGTTCAGCCAGCAGGGCGGTGAGCTGTGGGTCGCGCGGGTAGCGGTCAGCGGCCCGGCGCAGCCGCGCCACGACGATGTGCCCGAACTCCTCGGCTTTGGAGCTCTCGTGCATCTGTCGCTCGCCCAGAAAGCGGCGCCGGGCCAGGTTTGCTGTCCCGCCGGCGAGGTCGCCACCGAGCAGTGCCTGGGCCAGGGGGTTCCAGGCGACGACGCCGTACGTCGCGTCAGTGACGATGGCAGCGGTCTCCGGCAGCCGCTCCAGCATCCGGGCCACGTGCGGGCGTACCCGCCGCACGGCGTTGCTGCCGGGCGGCGGTGGCGATCCCGCCAGACGGAACAGGTGGCTGCGCTCGGTCGACGTGAGGCGCAGTGCCTGGGCCAGCGAGTCAAGGATCCGGGCCGACGGCCGCGGGCCCCGGGCCTGCTCCAGCCGCGTGTAGTAGTCGACCGACATATGGGCGAGCACCGCCACTTCCTCGCGGCGCAGGCCCGGCGTACGGCGGGCGGTGCTCGTCGTCAGGCCGACCTCGTGCGGACGGAGGCCCGCCCGACGGTCCCGCAGGAAGCGGGCGAGTTCCTGCCGCGCCATGCCACCTCCCGCCGCCTGCCTGGTACAAACTGTCCCTGGCAGGGTGCCCACCGCCAGGGGACCGTAGTTTGCATGAACGATCGCACAGCTCTGGTCACCGGTGCCAACAAGGGCATCGGCAAGCACATCGCCCGGCTGCTCGCGGCCGAGGGTCTCACCGTGTACGTGGGCGCCCGCGATCCGGGGCGCGGACAGCGGGCCGTCGAAGAGATCGGTGCCGGCGCCCGGCTGCTGGTCCTCGACGTGACGGATCCCGACGCCATTGCACAAGCCGCGGCTCGGGTGAACCGCCTGGATGTGCTGGTCAACAACGCGGGCATCTCACCGTCACTCGCCCCACCGGCGGAGACCCCGGTCGAGGAGTACCGGCGCACGTACGAGACCAATGTGTTCGGGGTGGTGGCGGTGACCAATGCCTTCCTGCCCGCCCTGCGCCGGTCCCCGCACCCCCGCATCGTCAACATCTCCAGTGGTACAGCGTCGCTGACCTGGAGTACAAACCCCAACCCACAATTCGCCCCGGGAAGCGGTGGCGCCGCCGCCTACCGGTCGTCCAAGGCCGCTCTCAACGCCCTCACCGTTCTGTACGCCCAGACACTGGCCGAGGACGGCTTCAAGGTCAACGCGCTCGCCCCCGGCCTGCGGGCCACCGATCTCAACCCCAGGGCCGCCGCTGCCGGCGGTGACCCGGCCGAGGCCGCGCACGGTGCCCTCCGCCTGGCCCTGCTGCCAGACGACGGCCCCACGGGTGGCTTCTTCTCCTGGGACGGAACGCCCGTGCCCTGGTGATCGGTGAACAGCCATGGGCTGCGTCGGGGACGGGTGTCCCAGCGGTGAGTGGTCCAGGCTCTGCGGATGAGGCTGCGGACAGGGGTGATCGTGTCCGCGAGGTCGACGCGGCCGACCAGGTCCAGTGGGGCGGGCCGTCGGGCCGTCGGGACGGCGGGCACCGCGCACGGTCTTGCCGTCCACCGCGAGTGCGGGCGCGGGTTGGTCGTTTTGCTCGGCCGCACCGCTGCGCACCCGTTGGGCCGGCCACGCACCGATGGCAACGTCCAGTGCGTGGCCGTCGACTTTCTGGACCACACGCCGGTTGGCGGCCTCGGCCGTGGCGGCCGGGCCGGTGTCCGGTTCACGGCGCGGCCCGCCGAGTCGGATCAGCAGGTGGGCTGGGGCATCGGCGGCCCATTCGGCGATCGCCGCCAGGCACTTCGCGCTGCCCAGGACCGCACACGTCGCCTGGGTGATGACGAAGACCTGGGGGTGCCGGCGTCCCCGGCTGCGGCGCGGGCCGGTCACCGCTGCCACGTGGGGGAGCAGACAGGAGGCCTCGGCGGATGCGGGCTTTGCGGCCGTACCTGCCCCCGTACCCGGCCCGCGCCACCGTCGTCAAACCTGGCAAGCGAGCTGATTCCCCCTCACTTCCGGCGGCTGTGCGAACGAAGCGCACCTGTCGGCTAGCGTGAACGGGTGAATCAGGTCTGGGCGTCGTTGATCGGTGTCGTACTCGGCGGAGCTATGTCCTACTTGGCCCAGCTGACCACCGCACGCCAGGCCGCCCGCAGCGAGGACCAGCGCCAGGCCGCGCAACTGGCCGAGGCCCGCCGTGCCGAACGGCTCGAGGTGGTGCGGGAGTTCATCCAGCTCACGCAGCAGGGCATACGCCTCGCCGAGGAACGCTACGGGGCACCTGACTGGTCCTCCGGCTGCACCCCCCAATGGCGCGCCGCCGAACGGGACCTCATCGAACGCCTCTGGGTCTGCGAGCGGATGATCCTGGTCCTCATCGGGCCCGAGCTCTACCAGCTCGCCTGGGACTACGCGAGCGCGGTGAACCATGTCCTGTGGGAGGACCTCGGCGAGTCCGAAGCCGCGTGGAACCACCTGCGCGCACCCATGAACACCTTCCTCAACGCGGCCCACGAGAGGCTGGGCTGACCCGGGCCGCCTGGGGGGCGCGTATCAGGCTCCGGACGGCTCCGGCCACCACAGTGGAAAGCACTCGACATCACTTTGCGAGGCGTCTGGATTCGACCACCGAGCTCTGGATGTCCCCGGTTTCGACAGCGGCAAGGCCGGCGTACCGGTGTGTGCACTCGGAGCCGTGTATGGTTGGTGGGTCGTGCTTGATCAGGAGCTGACGCCAAGGGAGGTGAGGTTGATGACCGCGTTCAAGGCCACGCTGTGCAGTGCCCGGGTCTCCCTCACGTCCCGAGCCGTGGCCTGACTCTCCTGTCCGCCCTCGCTGGGAGCGTGAGCTCGCGGGGCCTACCACACGACAACCTCCTGAAACGGATCTTCCACCGGCATGGACAACACCTGGATCACGCGCGCCGAAACCAGCGCCGACGTCCCCGCCATTCGCGACATCAATCTCGCCGCCTTCCCCACCTCTGCGGAGGCCGACCTCGTCGACGCCCTGCGCGCCGATCCGACCGCCTGGATCGAGGGCCTGTCCCTCGTCGCCGCGGACAAGGCCGGCAACTTGGTGGCTCACGCCCTGCTGACACGCTGCCATATCGACACCACACCGGCCCTGTGCCTGGCCCCGTGCGCTGTCCGACCCGAGCAGCAGCGGACCGGTGCGGGCACCGCGGCCGTCCGCGCGGCCCTGGCCGCGGCAAGGTCACGCGGCGAACACCATGTAGTCGTCCTCGGCCATCCGACCTACTACCCTCGGTTCGGATTCACCCGTGCTTCTGACCACGGCATCGGCCTGGCCATCGACGTCCCGGACGACGCCCTGATGGCACTCAGCCTCGACGCCGGCCATCCGCTCCCCACCGGAACCGTCCACTTCGCCGCACCGTTCGGTATCTGACCCCACCTGTGCCCGCGCGGGGGACTCCGGGCTCCCGCGTGGCACGCCCCCATCGGCCGATCTGAAGAAGCCGTGAACAATCGCCGTCGTGGCTGGGGTTCTGGCTCAGCTTTCGTGCAGGGGCCACTGTGAGCGACGTCTGAGCGTCCCCCGAGCGCCTGACGCAGAGCCGTGCTCCAGCTACGAGTTCGGCGGTTCCGGTACCGGAAAACAGTGTGTCTCCGCCGTACCTTCGCGGAGCAGGTACCCGGCCGCATCCGCAGCTACGGCCAGGGCACACCGGGCGGCTGCGCTCCACTCTGGCCGCAGTCGGTCTTGGCCTGGCCGGCCGGGCCGGCACCCGGCCGGCTTCCGTCCTCGGCGTGTCCGTCAGCCGGAGCACGGTCATGCGCCTGGTCGACGCTCTGTCTGAGCCCGAGGTGCCCGGCGCCGCGGGTGGTCGGCGTAGAGGCACGCGCCACCCGCAAGGGCCGCCACTACGGCACCGTGCTGGTGGACGTCGAAACCCGCCGTCCGATCGATCTGCTTCCGGACCCGGGAAGCTACCAGCGGGATCGCGCCACACGTCCGGTCCTTCGCTGTCGTTCTGACCGACGGGCAGGGAGAGCGGCTGCCGGACTGCCTCGATGCCGTCCGGCAGGACGACCTGCCCAGCATCCACACCCTCGCCGCAGGCATCGTTCCGCGACCGAGCCGGTTTCGCCCTCCTACGGAAACGTGTACTGCTGGCGTGACGGGCAACGGCGGCTCGTGGCCCCTCACTTCGGCCCAATGCGTCAAGTCGGCGGATACCTCAGAGCCATACGATTCCTGGCATGACGACAGCCAACTGCTACGCCTGCGGCCAGGAAGAACGATTCGACGATCTGCCACTACGTGAGCGCATCGTCGTGGATCAGCATTGGCGGGTGGCCCATGCTTTTGACACGGCACTTCCTGGATGGCTGGTGCTGCTGCCCCGTCGCCATGTGACGGCCATCCACGAGCTCACCGAGTTGGAGGCCGAGACGCTGGGAATGTGGCAGGTCAGGTTGTCTCGGGCTCTCCACGACGTGACTGGGTGCGTCAAGACCTACGTTGCGCAGTTCGCTGAGGTTGAAGGGTTCGCCCATGTGCACTTCCACGTTGTGCCGCGCATGAGCGATCTTCCCCAAAGTCTGCGTGGTCCTGGTGTCTTCGGGTTGCTCAGGCAGCCTGAACAACGACGGGTGTCCGCCGGCACTACAGATGAAATCGTGCACGGCCTTCGCGCCCACCTACGTCCTGACCCTTACGCCCCGTGACCGGCCCTCTGGATGCCCGTGAGGCAGCGTGTCCCCGTAGCCAAGGACGAGTGGTCCGGGGTTTGCCCCAACAGATGGGCACCGCCGAGGCGTTATCGCTCCTCGTCCGTACCCGCGGGATCGGCGGCGGCCTGCACGAGGTTGTGCTCCAGGCGTTGCAGGGTGAGCAGGGCCGCGGCCCGCTCCTCGGCGGACATATCAGCGGTCGAGAGGTCCTCGAGCCGGCTCCAGATCTGCTCGACCTCACGGCGCAGGGCATGGCTGGCCACCGTGGGTTCGATGAGGGACGCGCGCTTGTCGGTGGGGGAGGGGCGGCGACGGACGAAGCCGGCCTGCTCCAGGCGCCGGACGGTGCGGGTCATGGTGGCGGCGTCGGAGTCCATCAGGCGCACGAGGTCGGCCTGCCGCTGAGGGCCGAGATCCCACAGGTGCATCATGACCAGCTCCTGGCCCGGATGAAGTCCGATGCGGCGCAGCAGCTGCCCCGCGAACATGCGGTGCAATCGGGCCAGGCGGAAGATCGCGTGACTGATCGGGCCGCTGCCGGCCGCGGCCGGCACCGGGACGGTTGCCTCCTGCCCCGTTCCCGTGGGACCCCATCCGGCTTCCGGTGTGGGCTGTGCCATCTCTTCCTCACTTTCCTGCCCGATCAACTTAATCCTACCTGTCGATAGGCCCTTCGGCGGCCTGTCTCGCTTCGGAGCGGGAAACAGCAGGCCGTGAGGTGTGACGCCCTTCACATTCGACCTGGGGAATGGGTGGACGACTTTACCTGTTCGGACAGGTGATTTACTTGTCCGAACAGGTAATCGCCCCGTGCGGGCCGGGCCGCGTGCGCCCGGACCGCACAACAGCACTCATCCAGAGGAAGAGGCCATGACCACTGCTTTCGATCCGATCGTCCTGGGCGGCAAGCGCCTGGCCAGCCGCGTCGTGATGGCGCCGATGACTCGCAGCCGTGCCTTCGGGCCCGGTGCCGAGCCGACAGAACTGATGGCGACGTACTACGCGCAGCGCGCCAGCGCCGGACTGATCGTCACCGAGGGCATCCAGCCCTCGCCGGTCGGGCAGGGCTACCCGGACACCCCTGGACTGCACACGCCCGGGCAGGTGCGGGCGTGGCGGACCGTGACCGACGCCGTGCACCGCGAGGGGGGTGTGATCTTCGCGCAGCTGATGCACACCGGGCGGATCGGCCACCCGAGCCTGCTGCCCGACGGCCTGCTTCCGGTGGGGCCGTCGGCGGTGGCCGCCAAGGGCCAGGTCTACACCCACGAGGGGCCGAAGGACTTCGTGGTGCCGAAGGAGCTGGGCGAGGCGGAGATCCGGCAGACGATCGCTGACTTCGCCGCCGCGGCACGCAACGCGGTTGAGGCCGGGTTCGACGGCGTGGAGATCCACGGTGCCAACGGCTATCTCATCCACCAGTTCCTCGCCCCCAACACCAACCAGCGCACCGACGCCTGGGGCGGCGGTGTCGAGGGCCGGATCCGCTTCGCCGTCGAGGTCGTCACGGCCGTGGCCGAGGCGATCGGCAGCCACCGGGTCGGCCTGCGGATCTCGCCAGGAAACCCGTACAACGACATGTCCGAGGACAACCCGGGCGAGGTCTACGGGGCGCTGTTGGACCGGCTCGCCGGCCTGGAGCTTGCCTACCTGCACCTCATGGAGGGGCCGGACCGCGCCCTGACCGCGTCGCTGCGCAAGGCGTGGCCCGGCACGTTCGTCCTCAACCCGTTCACCCACCCCGACGCCACCGGCCCCGGCGCGCTGAAGCTGGTCGAGGACGGCAGCGCGGACATGGTCGCCTATGGGGCGCTGTTCCTGGCCAACCCCGATCTGCCGCGCCGCCTCGCCGCCGACGGTCCGTTCAACACCCCGGACCCGGCCACCTTCTACGGCGGCGACCACCGCGGCTACACCGACTACCCGACCCTGGACTGACGTCCGTTGCCGCGTTGCGGCCCTCCTGGTGTTCGGTGCCGCCTGATCGACCGAAGGCCGATCAGGCGGCACCCGTCGCACAGCTCTTGGCGCGCGATTCGCGGTGGCATGCCTCAATTCCGCGCGGGCGTGTGGTCGATGGTGGTGAGCCACTGGGTGACGATGGCGTCGATGAACTCGTCGGTGGCTTCGGCCCGGTCGAAGAAGAGGCGGGCGAGGAGGGGGCCGTAGAGCAGGCTGTACTGCTCGGCGGTGATCTGCAGGCCGGAAGGCTCCAGGAGCCTGTTCAGCGCGGCGAGGCGGTCCTCCGTGATCCGGGCCATGGCCTGGGCGCTGTCGGGGTCATGGTCGGCTTCGGCGGCGATCGCCAGCGCGGCGGTGCGGGTGGCGGGGACGGTGATACCGGCGCGGAGGCTGACCAGCCAGGCCGTGGCGACAGCGCGTACGTCTGCGCCGGGTTCGGGGTAGCCGACGTCGGGGCCTTGCAGGGTGACGTCGGAGAGCAGGGCCGCGCGGTTGGGCCAGTGCCGGTACAGGGTCTGGCGGGTGACGCCAGCTCGTTCGGCCAGGAGCGCGGTGGTCAACCCTGTCAGCCCGACCTCGGGCAGCAGTTCGCGGGCAACGGCCAGGATGCGGGCACGGGTGCGCTGGACGCGGGGGTTGTCCGGATTCGGCTGGCGGCGGTGGACGGGCGGCTTGGACGGCATGGCGCCCATCCTATCCGAAATCACACATGGTGTGTGACGAACGTTACCCAGCGCTGCCTTCGCGTTTCACACGGGTCGTGTGATACACCGGAAAGGCAATCATACAAGCTGAATGATTCAGTGCGTGCCCACGCCTCACCTTCCTGGAGTTCTCGATGTCCACCGCGATCACCTACTCCCGCTACGGCGGCCCGGACGTGCTCACCCTCACCCAGGTCGACACCCCCGAGCCGGGTCCGGGCCAGGTCCGGATCAAGGTCCGGGCAGCCGCCGTCAACCTGATCGACCTGAAGATCCGCTCCGGGATGATGGACGGTGTCTTCCCGGTCGAGTTCCCGGTGCTGCCGGGCTGGGACGTGGCCGGTGTCGTCGACAAGGTCGGTGAGGGCGCCACTGCCCGGGTCGGTGAGGAGGTCTTCGGCGCGGCCTCCGTCGGCGGCTACAGCGAGTACGCCGTACTGGATCGGCCGGTCGCCAAGCCCAAGGAGGTCTCCTTCGACACCGCCGCCGCCCTGGTGACCGTGGGTGAGACCGCCTACCGCGGACTGCACCACCTGGATGCCGAGATGGGCGACACCCTGCTGATCCACGGTGCGGGCGGCAGCGTCGGCGCCATCGCCGCCCAGCTCGCGGCTTCCCGGGGCATCACCGTGGTCGGGACCGCCGGCGAGCACGACATCGAGCGCGTCACCATGCTCGGCGCCACCGCCGTGGCGTATGGCGAGGGATGGGTGGAGCGGGTCCAGGTCGCCGCCCCGCAGGGTGTGGACTACGTCTTCGACGCCTCCGGCGCCGGTGTGCTGACGGAGTCGACAGCTCTGGTCGGCGACGCCGCCCGGGTGATCACCATCGCCGACATGTCCGCCGCACAGCACGGGGTGCGCTTCACCGGCGGAGATCCGGCCGACCGGTTCTGGCAGGCCCTGCCGCGACTGGCCGCTCTCATCGCCCTCGGCAAGCTCGATGTCACCGTCTGGCGCACCTACCCGCTCGCCGAGACCGCGCAGGCGCACGCCGACATCGAGGCCCGCCGCGCCCGGGGCAAGGTCATCCTCACGCCCTGACCCCGCAGCACGCTGCGGTGCCCGTTCCTTGCTTCATGCGGGGTAGGTGAGACAACTCCGCCGGGCGCCGCACCACCCGCTGTCCGGCCGCTCCGCGGCCGCAGCCGGTCCCCCGCCCCGGCCACGACACCGGCCACCGGCCCACGGTCGAACACCCCGAGGAATGGCAGCAGCTCATCACCGACTTACTCGCCTACCTCATTTTCCCGAGCCAGGGAGTGGATGGCGGTGATCTTCGCCTGCTGTGAAACCGGGCGTTACTGGGCGTCCTTGTGGGCCTTCAGCTTGCGCCATACCCCGCCGAGGGCCTCGAGGTCCCGCTGGTCGAGTACGTCCGTGAAGACCGGGGCCAGGCATGCGCGCCGGGTCGCGTCGGCCTCTTCGAACAGGCGGCGGCCCTCCGGGGTGAGCGCGACCTCCACGGAACGCGCGTCCGTGCGGGACGGGGTACGCGTGACCACACCGCGCGCCTGGAGGGTGTCGAGGACGCGGGAGACCTGGCTGCGGCTGAGCATCGTGCTGTTGCCGAGTACCGAGGCGGCGACCGGCTCGGTGCTGTTGGCGAGCCACAGCAGCACCTCGAACCAGGAGACGGGCAGATCGTGGGCCCGGGTCAGGGCGCGGTCGACGCGTTCGGTGAGTACGGTCCCGGCCCAGACCAGACCGTAGAAGGCGTAGTCGGCCTCGGACATCTCCGCCTGGGTGAGCTTCCTCGTCGCCATGGACCGATCATAGCCGTTTGCGTGTACGCACACACAATGATTAGAGTGTGTGTACACGCACGGAAATTGGTGCTCGACGCGAAAGGCCCACCATGTCCTCCAAAACTGTTCTGATCACCGGGACCTCCTCCGGCATCGGCCTCGCCGCCGCCGTCGCCGCCGCACGGTCCGGCTGGCACACCGTCGCCACCATGCGCAACACCGGCCGCGCCGACGCCCTGCGGGAGGCGGCCGCGCAGGCCGGGGTGGAACTGGACATCCGGCAGCTCGACGTCACCGACGAGGACTCCGTCTCCACTGCAGTCCAGGGCGTGATCGCCGACTACGGCCGCCTCGACGCCGTGATCAACAACGCGGGAACCGGTCACCTCGGCACGCTGGAGAACGAGTCCGTCGCCGATGTGCGCCAGGTCATGGAGGTCAACTTCTTCGGCGTCCTGAACGTCTCCAAAGCCGCCTTCCCCCACCTGCGCACCTCGGGCGGCCGGCTGATCACCGTCACCAGTGTCGGCGGCGTCGTCGGCCAGCCCTTCAACGAGGCATACTGCGCGGCCAAGTTCGCCGTCGAGGGGTACATGGAGAGCCTGGCGCCGGTGGCCGCCTCCGTCGGCGTGACTGTGTCCGTGGTCGAACCCGGAGGCGTGGCCACCGAGTTCGTCAACAACATCGGTCTCGACCTGGAGGCCGAGATCGCCGCCGCGGGACCGTACGCTTCGGCCCTCCAGGCGTACATCCACCGCACCGTCCCGCAGCTGTCCACCGCGGCGCAGACCGCGGCCGAGGCGGCCGAACCGCTGCTGGACGCACTCACCGCGGACCGCCCCGCGTTCCGCATCCAGACCTCCGAGTGGGCCCGCACCTTCACCGGTACCAAACTGGCCGATCTCGACGGCTCGGCCGCTCTGGCACTCACCAGCGGGTGGCTCGGCTGAGAAGGCCCGTGCCTCAGGCCTCTTGCGGCGGTGACGGGAGCGTGGCAGGAGGATCCCGCCACGCCACCCTGCTCGTGTGACAGCTATGTCCAGCGCATGACGGTGGCGGACAGCCGTTGACCGATGGCGGCTTTTCTGATCAGTGGCTGGTGAAGACAGCGGGCCGGGCGATCGGGCGGTGTCAGTTGCGGTGCATCATCGAGCACCGTCCGGCCTGCCAGATGTGTCATCAGGAGCGAGGGATACGCGCAATGCGCGGCGGTCGGATCAACCGCGACCAGTCCCGGAGTTGGCACGCGGGTCCCCGCCAGCAGTGTCAGGGCGCCGGCCTCCCTGTTCAGCCAGTCCTCGGCGTGCCCCACGTAGCACGGGTCGACGAAGCTCCGCAGCACCAGGTCACGGGTCCCTCCGTCCCACGTGCCGATCGTCAGCCTCCGCAACTCGGCAGTGATGCCGCCGTGCAGCGCCTCGGTTCTGAGGATCCGTTCGCCGACCTCCAGGTGCCGGCTCACCCAAGCATTGTCAACGGTCGGACAGGCGCCGCCTCATCGTGGTCGGTCACCTGCCACCTCATCATCCGGGCCGCGGCACGCGCGAAAGTTCTCTGGAGGCGGTGGCCGTGCTGCTCAATCAGATACTCCACCGGCACGAGGCGAAACGTGGCCGGCATCGACGTCCCCCCCCGGCGAATCTTTCCGCGAACCCCAGCAGCCGCATCACACAGCCGGGGACTGCGGCTGCCTCGGAAGGGTGCCGGGCCCACCTGGCCCTCGCCTGTCAGGGACGCGGGCCGAGCCGGTCCGGGACCACGGGCGGCTCACTTGCTAAATGTCGATCACGGACATGGTGCCGTCCTTGACAGTCCCGCCACCCGATCACACGTAGCTCCCGTTCGGTCCGTCCCACCGGCTCCCACTCGACCGTCGGGAAGAGCCCCTCCGTTACGGCGCCCGTCCGCAAGTCAGCGTGCAGGTGGTGGGGAAGTCGGACGAACAGGTCTGTCCGCACCCATAGCGAGGGGTGGGGACATCTCGAAGCTCCCACTGGTACTCACCTGGTACGCCGGATCTGCTCATGCCCCCAGTGCGAGGGCGGTGCGCGCGGAGTGGCGTGACACCGGTACGCCGGTCGAGAAGAGTCGGGCCCTGCTCGGCCAGACGGTTCAGCGCTTGTCGCCCTGGTGAACCGAATCGGAGCGGGTCCCCTTTCCGTATGCACCCTGCCTCACCCTGATCGGGCCCGCCCGGCCGATTAGGCTTGGGGCTCCGACGGGCGGTCGCCCGCCGCCCGGCGGGGAGTACGGCCCTCGTGCGGCTGCCCCGCACCACCACACCCAAGGACGGCAACCGAGTGTCTTTCTTCACCATCGGCCACCGCGGCGTCATGGCCGCCGAGCCGGAGAACACCCTGCGCTCCTTCCTGCGGGCCGAACGCGAGGGGCTGGACGGCATTGAACTGGACCTGCACCTGAGCAAGGACGGCGAGTTGGTCGTCATGCACGACGAGACCCTGGACCGTACGACGGACGGCTCCGGTCCGATCGCCGACCAGAAGCTGCGGATGCTCAAGGAGCTCGACGCCGGCCTCGGCGAGCGCATCCCCACGTTCGGGGAGGTGCTGGACGCCGTTGGGCCGACGCTGCCGATCCAGGCGGAGATCAAGGACGTGGCCGCCGCCCGCTCGCTGGCCAAGGTGCTGACCGACCGGGACCTGCTGGACCGGGTCTCGGTGCTGTCGTTCCACGACGCGGCACTGATCGAGATCCACAACGTGCTGCCGCAGGCCCGCACCGTGCTGGTGGCAGGGCCCAGCGCCCACCGCGACACCTTCGTCGGCCGCGCCCAGAAGGTCGGTTCCACTCTGGTCAGCGTGGAGCTGCGCCAGCTGAACCGGGCCATTGTGGAGAAGTGCGGCGCCGCCGGTATCGACGTGATGGCCTGGACCGTCAACGACGAGCGCGACCTGTCGCTGGCCCGGGCGCTCGGACTGGTGGGCTGTGTGACCGACCAGCCCGGCATGAAGCGGCTGGTCGAGGCCACGGCCTGACCTCAGGGGCGGGACTGGCCGCCCGTGTGGTCGGACGAGTGCATGAACACCGTGGTCGCGGACCCGCGCACGGGGGAACCGGGACCACGGCGCGTTCGCCGGCTTCAGGTCGGCTGCTTGGCCGGCGTCTCGAACGCCAGGTCGTCGCGGAGCGGCAGGCCGAACCGTTTCCGTCGCACGTCCGGCCCCAGCCACGGCGGCTTGCGCGGACCCGGCCGGCCTCCCACGGCCATCCTCTGGCCGGCATGGGCCGGACGATGCGATCCGTGCCCACCCGAGGTACAGGTCAAGCCGCGTCTGGCCGCAGAATCCCGCCGGTCTTGAAAGCGGTCGTGGCGCGAGTCACCGTGGGTTCAAATGCCACCCCCACCGCGCATGTGAACGGCCCCTGACCAGGTCATATCGTCAGGGGCCGTTGTGCTGTGCTGTGAGCGCTCGGCGCCATGGTTCCCCGTGGTTTCCCGCAGGACCGGGCACGGACGGGGGACGGGTCTGCCACTAGGCCGTGGCCTGGCACGAGATCCCTTGGCTGTGGACCTGGCGGGCCGTCAGCGAATGACCTCGCCGACTGCAAGATCCCGACAGCGTCGAGCTCAGATCGGGAAGCCGTAGCCGTAGCCCTGAGCGTCCAGCTGGTTGAGGAGACGGGCGAGCGCCTGCACGGTCTGCGAACGGTCACCGCCGCCGTCGTGCATCAGGATGATCGCGCCGGGTCGCAAGTCCTGGTTGATGTTGCGCAGGATGCCGTCCACACCCGGGCGCCGCCAGTCGTTGGCGTCGTCGCTCCAGCCCAGCGGCTGCAGGTGGTTGGCGCCGGCAATCCCCCGGATGGTCGGGCTCCAGTCACCGCCGGGTGCCCGGTAGTACATCAGCTTCGCGCCGCTTCCCGCGGCATCGGTTATCTCGCGCTTGGCGTCGACGATCTCGTGGATGTTGTACTCGACCGATTTGCGGTTCTGCTGCTCGTCATGATGGACCGAGTGGTCGCACAGCCGGTCCCCGTCCGCGACGATCGCCTTGGTCAGGTACGGGTAGCTCTGGGCGAGCGGCCCGATCTCGCAGAAGGTGGCCTTCGCGTGGTGCTGGGCGAGGAGCGCCAGCACCTGCGGGGTCCACCGCGGGTCCGGGCCGTCGTCGAAGGTGAGCGCTACGGACTTGCCGGTGCCCTCCACCCCGTGGCCGATCAACATGTCGGAGCCCGTCGGGGCGCTCGGAAGTTGCCCGAAGGCGTTCGCCGGGCTGGACTGGGAAGCGGGCCCTGACGGGACGGCGGTGGAGCCGCCATTGTGGCCGGACTGCGTTACTCGTGCCGCGCGGCCGGAGGCCGACGGGGATGGGGACGGAGAAGCGGACGAGGGCGACGGCGTCGGGGACGACGAGTGCGGCCTGGGCGAGGAGAGCTTCGTCGAGGGAGTCACGCTGCTGGGAGAGCTTTGGGGTGTGTGCCCGCCTGCGTGCTGCCCGCACGCCGTGAGCACGGCTCCCGCGATCGCCGCGGTGAGGACGGTTGCTGTCGCCCCTTTGATTCTGGCCAATGCCACAGATCTACCTCCGTCGGCACCACTTGGTGTCCGAATCGGTGCTGGTACTGGTCACGTCGAGGCAGGGGCGAGCACAGGCGCGCCGCCGTTCCGGCACGGCGTCGTCCATAGGTGCGGCAGGTCCGTTGGAGATCTACGTCCCTGCGCGTCAGCGCCCAGGGGATACCGGTCGCTCCGAGCCATGCGGGGACCGGTGAGGCGGCGGGCTCCGTCGCCCGGTCGCGGATCCCCGGCTCTCGATGGAGACGAGCAGTACATCCCGTTTATGC
The DNA here is from genome assembly GCF_053598315.1 of Streptomyces sp. NPDC001153. NCBI lineage: Bacteria > Bacillati > Actinomycetota > Actinomycetes > Kitasatosporales > Streptomycetaceae > Streptomyces > Streptomyces sp. NPDC001153. Next base: position 36,605 of record NZ_JBSFJZ010000055.1, on the reverse strand, counting down.
CTGATGTCCGAACACACTAAGGGGCTCGCGTCGCATTGCTTAAGAATTCCGAGCTGTGATGAATGTCGCATTGCATCCTGAGATGTAATAGCTTGTGCCGAAAACAAAACCGTCGGCATTGAAATCGGGGGTGGATCAGCCCCCGGTGAGTCCGGTGGATGTCGGCGTATTGGTCAGATCGTGTCTGACGCGTAGGTGGCGTGGGTTCGGGGTGTGGCATCTGTGCCGAGCACGAGGGGTCAGGTCCCACCACTCTCCGTGACGGCCCTATGGGATCTGCGGCAACTGAAGAGCGGGCTCATCTGGTCCCGCCTCGGCAGGGTGATCGGTCGGGATGCGGCAATGAACCTGGACAGCAGCGGCGCCTGTGGCGGCTCTACTCATTCCTTTGGGTCGACGCGCTGACTCAGAAGGTCCGTGAGGGCGGCGGCGTCATCAACGTCCATGTTCCTGCTCGACACCGGCCTGCTGTTCGCCGACGAGGAGAACCCGGAGGCGCTGCGGGGGGCCTTCGGGACACTGGTCGACACGCTGGGCGGGGTCGCCGGGCAGGCCGACCCGGGAGCGTTCGTCGAGGTGTTCTGGTCGGCGCTGCACGGGCTGGTCTGGCTCACCCCCTCCGGACGCACTGCCGCGCGAGGCGGCGGCGTAGCGGCTCGCGGTCCTGGTGGGCCGTTTCGCCGGGCGCTGAGGCCGACCGGCTCTCAGGTCGCCACCGTCGGCGGCGCGGGAGGGTGCGCATCCGGGCGGTGGCGGCGGGCGCGCCGGCGCCCGTCTCGTCCAGCTGTGCCGGGCAGGGCGTCCATTCCGGTCCTCGCCGACCGCCGAACCGCTCACCCTGCCGCTCGACCACTGCACCCCGGTCACCTGCCAGACGCGCCGACGGGTGATCAACGGGATCCTCCACCGGGACCCACCGGCGTGCCGTGACGGGACCTGCCACCGCGCTTCGGCCCGTGGACGACCATGGTGTACGACCGGCATCGCCGCTGGTGCGCCGACGGTGACCGCCCTGCAGGCCGCGGACCGCCGAACCCCGGCCGCCCGCGCGGAGGACTGGCCGGCAGAATCCACCTGGTCTGGGAGGGGTGTTGCCGCCCACCGGCTCTGCTCGTCACACCCGGCTGGGCCGGCGGCTCCGCATACGCGCGGCGCCGGAGCCGGGCAGTTCGCGCCGGGTGCGGAGCGGTGAGAAGAAGATCGGTATCCAGACCGTGGCGAGGCCGGCCGCGCCGACCCACAGGGCGGTACGGACAGAGGCGAGTTCGCCCACCAGGCCGGCCAGGGCCGCGCCGACCGCGAGTGAGCCGGTCAGCAGGACCCGCATGGTGGCGTTCATCCGGCCGAGCAGGTGGTCCGGGGTCACGCTCTGGCGGAAGCTGACCTTGATCACGTTGTCGATGCCGACCTTGCACGTGGTGATCAACCAGGCCCCAGCGGCGAGCCACAGGGCCGGTCCGCGATCGGCCAGCGCCAGCAGAACGCCGAACGGTGCGACGGCCAGGCCCATCAGCCAAAGGACCCGGCCGGCGCCGATCCGGCGGGCCAGCCAACGGGCCGACACCGAACCGATGAACACTCCGAGACCACCGACTGCGAAGAACAGGCCGATGACACCGTCGGGGAAGCCGAGTTCACGGGCGAACAGCACCGGCAGCATCGTCTGGCACAGCTGGATGGACAGGTTCGTCAGTGCTCCGGCGAGCGCGACGGCCCGCAACGTCGGGTGGCCGAGGACGAAGCGCAGGCCCTCCCGGATCTCGCCGCTGAGGCGTGTGCCGCGCCCGCGCTGCGGCTGCGGCTCCGCCTGGCGGATCCGCAGCAGGAGGATCGCCGACCACAGGTAGCCGGCCGCGTCGACCACGATCGCTGTCGGGGCGGACAGCAGTGCCACCAGGAAGCCGCCCGCGCTCCTTCCCCCGATCTGGGTGAGGGCGTCCACCGTCACCAGATGGGCGTTGGCCTGGGTGAGCTGGCTGCGCCCAACCAGTTCGGGCAGGTGGCTCAGTGTGGCCACGTCGAAGAAGACCGTGGCCGCGCCTGCCAGCAGGACCACCAGGTAGAGCTGCTGGATCGTCAGGCAGCCGAGCAGCCAGGCGGCCGGCACGGACCCGAAGAGCGCGGCCCTGACCAGGTCGGCGGCGATCATCACCGGCCGCTTGCGGAACCGGTCCACCCAGGCTCCGGCCGGCAGGCCGATCAGCAGGAAGGCGAGGGTGCTCAGCATTGCCAGGAAGCCGACCTGTCCGGCTGAGCTGTGCAGGGCCAGGACGGCGGTCAGCGGCATCGCCAGGGAACTCACCGCGGTGCCGAGCTTGCTCACCGCAGCGGCGCCGACGAGCAGGCGAAAGCCGGGGTTTCGCAGAGCCGAGGGATGCGGATCGGTGGTGGGAGCGGCCGTGCCCGGCCCGTGGGCGAGATCAGTGCTGGTCATGGAGTGAGGTTCCCGCCGCGCCGACCGGCGAGCGAGGAATTTAGGCTGTACTGAATCCTGGCCCGTTGGCCGCAGGGTTTTCCGAGCAGAGGGGCGGCACCGTGCTGGACCTGGCGTTCTCCGTCCGCGACCTGGCCCGCACCCGGTTCGCCCTGTCGCCGCTGTGGGAAGTGGTGGCAAGTGTCAGGGTGTTGAAGCACCCGGCCGGGCACCCGCTGTACCGTCCGTGGACCGACGAGGTCCTTCATCGGTTGACCGCCTCGGGTCTGGACTGGAGCCTGCTCGCCGATCTGGTCCCGCAACCGCCCCGTTCGATACCGGTCTTCGTCGCACCGCCACCGACGACCGCGGTCGCTGATCTGGGTCTTGAGCTGGCGGTACTGCGCTCCACGCCCCCCGAGCAGGTCCGGTCCGGCCTCAGTGGTCGACGCGCGCCGCGTTCCGAGCGGATCGATCAGTTGCGCGCCGATCCACGCCGCGGTCTCGCCGAGCTCGCCGAACTGGTGGAGGCCTACTGGGACATCGCGCTCGCCCCGTACTGGCCCCGGATGCGCCCTCTCCTGGAGGGTGACGTGCTGCACCGGGCCAGGCTGTTCGCCGAACACGGGGCGGACCAGTTGCTCGGTGACCTCGGCTCCAGCGTGACCTGGGACGACGACACCCTGTACGTCGGGCACCACTACGCTCGTGGCAGTCGGCAACTCGGCGGTCGTGGCCTGCTCCTCGTTCCGTCGGTGTTCGCCTGGCCCCGGGTCTTCTCCGTCATCACCCCGAACTGGCAACCCACCCTGCGCTATCCACCGCGCGGCGTGGCCACACTCTGGGAGCGGCGGTCCGCCCTCCCGCAGGCCCTGGCCGCGGTCATCGGCCGGTCCAGGGCCCGACTGCTGGCCGAACTCGACACCCCCGCCTCGACGATCGACCTGGCCCGCCGCACCGGCGTCACCGCCGGCGGCGTCTCCCAACACCTGACCGCCCTCCGCGCGGCCGGCCTGGTCGACGCGCACCGCAGCGGCCGGTACGTGCTGTACGTCCGCACCGCGGCGGCGGAGGTCCTGTTGGCTGCCGCCGACGCCCGACGTGACGAGGCGTATGTGCTGCCATCGGACTGAAGACATCGTGAAGCACACCTTCACCGGTGACACCTGGTAGAGCGGGCCGCCCGGCACGGTCAGTCAGACCCCGCCGGCCGCATCCGTGCGGTACCCGTGATGCCACGCGAGCGTCTGGCAGGCGCCGATCAGCCGGTCGGTCTGGGGCGGCGTCGACCAGGTTGTAGGTGGCACGGGTCGCGGCACACACAAGGTGAGCGGCCAGGGCGGCCTTCCGCTCGCCGTCGTCCTTGTACTCGATCTCCTGCGGGACGGGCAGGGCGACCACTCCGCTTCAGCTCGGGAGCGGTTGGGGGGACGCCGGAATCAAGCGGCCCGTTCCAGGGGGACGTCGCTTGGCGTCCCCAACCAGGGCATTCGATGGACGAGGATGTCGCGCAACGGTGTCAGGGCTGCGATCTCCTCCTCCGGCTCGGCGACTCGTTGTGGCTGTGGCCAGCCTTCCCCGAGCCGTACCTGCGGGTCTCCGCGTCGGGCGACATGCCCCACGGCGTCCTCCGCGACGACCCGCCCGCGCAGTGCCCCCCCGTCACCTGTTCCTGGCCGACCCGGAGCGTTCCAGGACACCCTGCTCCGGCTGCCAGCCGTCCGCAGCCCGTGGCCGCGCGAGATCCTCGAGAACCTCACGCAGCACATGCGCGCCCGCCTTTTCCAGCCGGCTGGCAGAAGGTGCCGACACCCCATCTCCGACCTGTCCGGTGACCGTGCTGCTGCAGGTGCACAGTGGCCGCAGACACCTCGGCCGCGCCGCTCCGGGCGCCCGTCGTCACGCGGGCACCCCGGCCTCGTCCATGACCACGGCCATCTCACCCGGGGGAAGGGCCGGGTTGGCGCCCGCACTGGAGGCCGGCTCGGGCAGGGCGAGAGCCTCGAGGAGCCGGGGGAGCGGCAGGCGCGGGTCGCGGGCCGCCGCCTGGCGCGTCCGGACGTCCGGGTCGTGGCTGAGCCGCTCGATCAGACCGGGGCCGGCGGCGGGGTCGTGGACTGCCAGCTGTCGGTAGATTCCGTCTGGATGGTCCGCGTAGCGGGCGGCGAGCCCCTCGCGGGGGAAGCGGGGTGGCCGGTCGCCATCCAGGCGGAGAACGTCCCGCCGAGCCGTGCGTACACGCTCATCAGAACCTCCTCAGGGGTGTCGGGGTGATACACAGCCAGGTGGGTGCGCACGACGATGTCCGTGTCCTCGGCCAGAAGCCGCAGGAGCCCGGGTGGCAGATGGGGGCTGCAGGCCGCGGCGCGGCGCAGCAGAGGGTGGGCGGAGGTAGCGGCCCGGTGCAGCACGTCCTGATCGGCGATGCCGGCCGCCACCCAGTCCACGTCACGCCGTGCGTGCGGGGCCACTGTGAAGTCGATCGCTGTGCGTCGGGCTTCCGTCAGCTCGGGCCGGAGGGAGACGGCGAGCCGCACCTCGTCGCCGGGGTGGACGGCGAGACGGTCCACCAGGTCGGCCGCCAGGGAAGGATTACCGGCGAGTTCGACCAGGTGGACGCCCTCGGCAAGGAACCGCTCGGCGTCCGCGCGGTCGAGAAGCCCCCGGCGCAGCGCCTCGGGCAGGGCGGCGGGGCCGCGGTGGATCGACGCCGGCTGCACTGCTCACGAAGGGCCTCTGCACGTGTCGTTGTTCGCGATTGGGGCAGGGCCGCGCGCGACCTGCTGGACCTGTACGACTGCGCTGTGGACGGTTCGCACGTCCGGCGCTCAAAGACATCTCAGGGGGGAGCATGCCGGTCCCTCGCCAGTTGACCGCGCCCGTCCCGGTTCCACGTACCACCTGATCGTCGACCGCCAGGGAACACCGCTCGCCGCTACGCTCACTGGCGGGAACCGACACGACATAACTCAGCTGCTGCCGCCGCCGGAGGCGGTTCCGTCCACGACCGGACAACGAGGACAACCAGCACAGGACACGATGTCTGACCGGAGTACCAAGTGATCGGCTGGAGCCGCTGAACAGGTGAGGATGCAGGCATGAGAATGCCTGTCGGTCGTCCGAGCCTGCGCCCCTATCTGCCCTACCAACAGCGCCCGATGACGAGCGGCCACGGGGTGGTCGCCCATTTCCTTGGCACCAGTACCGTTCTGCTGTCGGACGGGGAGACGGCCGTACTCAGCGACGGGTTCGTCACCCGGCCGGGGATGCTTCGCGTCGCCCTGGGCTCGATCGCGCCCGACCGCTCTCTGGTGCGGGCCACGGTCGACCGGCTGCGGGTGGAAAGTCTGGCCGCGGTGTTCTGCGCTCACTCCCATTACGATCACGCCCTCGATGCGCCGGTGTGGGCACTGGAGACCGGCGCGGAGCTGGTCGGATCCCCCTCCACCGCGAACATCGGCCGCGGCCTGGGAGTGCCGGAGTCGTCCTTGCGCGTGGTCGCGGACGGGGAGACCGTCTCCTACGGCCGCTTCGACCTCACCTTCCTGGACTCCGTGCACAGCCCCGGTGACCGTTGTCCCGGAACCGTCGACGAGCCTCTTGTGCCACCGGCCCGGGCCCGCGCATGGAAGACCGGCACCGCCTACAGCGTGCTCGTCGCCCATCCGACGGGCCGCATCCTGCTGCACGCCAGTGCCAACTACCGTCCCGGCGCCCTGCGAGGCCGGGCCGCCGACGTCATCTATCTCGGCATCGGCACGCTGGGCAAGCAGTCGACGGAGTTCCTGCGTGCGTACTGGGACGAGGTCGTGGCCGCGACGGGGGCCCGCCGGGTCGTCCTGGTGCACTGGGACGACTTCTTCGTCGGTCTGCACCGGCCCCTGAGGCCCATGCCCTATTTGCTGGACGACATCGATGCCACGATGAGCCGACTGCTGCCGCTGGCCCGCCGCGACGGTGTCGACGTCGTCCTCCCCGTCACCTGGCAACCCAGCGCCCCTCTCGCCGACCTACCGTGAAGGCGCGCGCCGGCGGAACCGCGCGCGACGCCGGGCATTCCTAGCTTTCGGCCCGCGCTCCGAAGTGACCCTGAGGGGGCGGTCCTCGGTCGATGCCCTGGCCCGCAGGGACCGTCCCCGCCCGGCGGATCCGACAGGCGCCACGTGCTCAGACGGCGTTCAACCCCCCCCGTCCACCACCAGGCTCTGCCCGGTGATGTAGGAGGCGCGGTCGGAGAGGAGGAAGGTGACGGCTTCGGCCACCTCCCAGGCGGTGCCTTGGCGCCCGAGCGGTATACGGCTGAACGAGGTGGAACGCGACGCCCGCCGGGCCGAGGCCTCGCGGCCCATCGGGGTGTCGATCAGGCCCGGGACGACCAGGTTGGCGCGGATCCCGCGCGGCGCACCCTCCTTGGCGACATGGCGGGTGAGTCCGAACGGGCCGGCCTTGAAGCTGTCGTAGGCGGGCGAGTTTGTGGCGGCGCGCAGCCCCGCCACGGAACCGACGAAGACGATCGATCCTCCGCCGGCGATCGCGGGCAGTCCGTACTTGGCGGCGAGGAAGGGAGCGCTCGGATTGAGCGAGAGCACGCGTTCCCACTGCTGCGGCGAGGTGTCCGCCAGGCCCATGCCGAGGCCGATGCCGACGTTGACCACCAGCGCGCCGAGCGCGCCGAGTTCGCGGAGGGCCTCGGCGACCACGGCCGAGGACTGGCCGGGATCCGTCGCGTCACCGACCACAGGGAGGCCACGAACGCCTTCCTCGCCGACCAGGGCGGCGGTGGCCGCCGCGGCGGAGGGGGAGACGTCTGCGCAGGCCACGGAGGCTCCCTCGCGGGCGGCGAGCACCGCCACCGCCCGTCCGTTGCCCGCCGGGGCCCTCGGATCGTCGCTGGGGCGGGTACCCGCGCCGATGACCAGTATGTTCCGGCCGGTCAGGAGGCCGACAGGGTGGCTGGTTGCGGCGTGCCGGGGTTCAGCCATGGCCGTGTCCCCCTTCCGCGGTGTCCGCGAGGGCTCCGTCGGGCCCGGGCAGGGCGTCCGATGCGTAGCCGGGCTCGAGCGGAGTGCCGGCGGAGTTCAGGAAGAACGCGACCATGTGGTACTGGCCGACGAGCATGGTGATTTCGATGAGCTGTGCCTCGTCGTGGTCGGCGGCGAGTGCGGACCAGGTGGCCGCGGACAGGCGTGCGTTCCGGTGCAGTTCGTCGGCGGCACGCAGCAGACGGGCGTCGGCCGGCGTCCACCCCTGGGTGTCCGGGCCCGTGCCGACCCGCCGGATCTCCTCGTCCGTGACCCCGGCCGCCCTGGCCAGCGGTACATGCCGCCCCCATTCGTAACCGGCCCGGGTGTTGTACGCGGTACGCAGGATCAGCAGTTCCCGGGCCCGGCCCGGCAGACGGCCCTCGCGCAGCAGATGGCTGCCGAACGGCAGGAAGTGCCGGAAGAGGCCGGGGTGCCGCACCAAGGTGGTGAAGATGTTGGCGAGGTGACCGTCGGCATCCCGGGGGATCGGGGCGAGCAACTCCCGTGTGGACCGGTCTCAGCTGTCCTCGGGCAGTGGGGCGAGGCGCGGGCCGGTGTCGGCGGCGGGGCGGTCGGAGCGGTGCTGGTGCTCGTCGGTCATGGTGGTCTCCGCACGGTTCGTCAGGGTGGCCGATGGCACGAGGGCGGTACTGAGCACGGTCGATCGGTGCCTTGCTGTGTACGCGCCGCTGTGCTCCTTCCGCTGCCGTGCCACTGTGCTGTCGGGGGTGGGGCGTTGTCGACGGCTCCCTGGTCAAGGCCCGAGGTCGGCACATTGTTCAGGTGTACAACGGGCGGTACCCGAGGGGCGGAGGTGAGGTCCATGCCCGGACAGTCGTGCGCGGCGGTGCCCCTGGAACGGGTCATCGCTGCGATGACCGCTCAGCAGAGGCACGTGGGCGGGCGGTTCCACGCGGATCTGACGGACCACATCCCGTCCTACCGCGCGGTCCCACGGGAACTCCTCGACCAGATCTGGCATCGGCACTTCCAGCGGGCTCTCGCGGTGGTGCGGGAAGGGACGGCGCCCCAGCCGGAGGACTTCGGCGAAGCCGATGTGGCCCGGGACCGGTCGCCCGAGGCGTACCGCTCAGCGACGGGCTCCGCGCCTTCCGCCGGGCGCTGAGCGCGATACGGGATCTGTTCATCACCGAGGCGGCCGGACACGGACTGGACCCCGGCCTCATCGTCGACCGCACCAGGTGCCTGTGGGAGCTCGCGGACGTCGCGAGCCTGCAGATCGCCGCAGTCCACCGGCAGGCGGAGGTCGCGTCCGCCCTGTTCGACGCCCGTCGTCGCGCCGATTTCCTGCGCGGACTGCTCTACGGGACGCTGAGCGCGGCGGAGATCCACAGCGGTGCGGCGATCTACGGGCTGGACCCGTCGCGGCCGTACCGGGCCATCAGAGCCGTCCCGAGCGGCAACGTCGGTCCGGACGCGCTGGAACGCTCCCTGGAGACCCAGGGTCGCTGGAACGGCCGGGGCGCGCTGCTCACCGTGTTGGACGAGGCTGTCGCCGGAGCCGTCGAGGCCAGGCCGGAGACCGGTGACCCGGAGGTGACGGCGGGGCTCGGCCCGCCGACGGGTCTGGTCGCGGTGCACCGCTCCTTCCGTGCCGCCGGCAGGATGCTGGAGGCCGCCCGTGCGTACGGCCTGCGCGGCGTGTACGACCTGAGCGACCTGTCGTGGCGGGTGGCGGTCGTCGCCGAGCCGGAACTCGCCGAGTTGCTGCTCGACCGCTATCTGCGCCCGCTGGAGGCGGAGGGGGAGTTCGGTGCGCTCATCGAGGAGTCGGTGCGGGAATACCTGGAGAGGGGACGGAACATCCGTGAAGTCGCGCTCAGAGCACACGTCCATGTCAACACCGTCCGCTACCGTCTGCGCCGTCTCGAGGAGCTGACCGGCACCAGCCTGGACGCTCCGGACACCGCGGTGGAACTCAGCTGGGCCCTGGCGGCACGCGAGCTGGGGACACCTCCACGAGACCCGGCTCCCACCACGTTTCAATGACGGAGTTCGGCGAAGTCGTACACCGCTGAGCTGCCGGCTCGTACCGACGGCGGCGGCCGCCGGCGCCCTGCTGTCGCTCCAGTGTGAGGACGGCCGCGAAGATGGACGTCATTCGATTCGGGCTGCACCGGGCTGTGCGGAAGATGCGCCAGGACTTCAGCCGGGCCACGCTACGCCCGACCGGCGCCCGCGCCGTCGAGAGCGCGTGGTTGACGGTGCGCTGGGTCGGCGACAGCTCACCGCCGGGCGGACGTCTGGCGGGTGTGGTCACCGGAAAGGCCGGCGCCCAGGTTGTGCGGCGATGAGGGCGGCGGCCAGCCTGATCGGCGGAGTCCCGGCGCAGACGGCCCTGTCGATCCGGGTGCGGTGCCCGGCCGACGACCGACAGACCGCGATCAACAACGGCACACCAGGGTGAGTTTGGGACACTCCGGCACCGCCATTCGGCTCGGTGACCAGCTCCCGCCTGCTCTGCACTCGGACCGCGCGTGGACCTGTCGGGCCCGCCGTCCGATGCGGCTCAGGACCCGCTCCCTTGGAGCGGGTGCCGAACCGTGTGCTTGCGCGGTGGGAGGTGGCTAACCGGCCATGGACGGGGCGTAGGGCGCCAGGGTGGGTGCGAGCTGGATTCCGGGAGCCAGTCCGAGGGCGACGAGGGCGTCGGGCAGACCGCGGCCGACGCGGGCCGCCTCCAGCGTGCCAGGGGTGGCCAGCTGGCGACAGCTGGCCGCGATGATCTCGAAAAGGTGCTGCACCCTACCGGGTCCCCGCGACAGCAGCTGGCCATGGAAGTCCTCGTGGTGAGCGAGAACGAGCGCCGCCAGGCCGGCGACGTGGGCAGAGGCGGTGCCGGTGCCGTCGAGGGCCGTGTATCCGCCTTCCGGCGCGCACGACAGGACCGCCACACCGGGGGCGGCCGCGTCGACTCCCGGGCCGTGGCAGCTGAACGGTGCGGCGAAGAGCCCTTCCGGTGTCAACTGCGCCCCGCGGTGTGTGGCTTGGGATGTGTCCTGGGGGTACGAGCCGAAGACGCCGAGGGCACCCACGGCGAACACCGTGGGCAGCGATGCCGGGAAGGCGACCGGCCCGCCGGTGTCGCCGGCCGGGGCCACGCAGGCGATGCCCGCCGCGTTGGCGTCGGCGAGCTTGAGGGAGACCAGGGTCGAGGGGTACGGGGTCGCCACGCCGATGTGGGCGATGTCGACGCCAGTCTCGATGCAGTGGTCCAGGGCGGCGATCAGGTCACTGAAATACCCGTCGGGCATCACCTGGCAGACCTCGATCTCGGCGTCGACGGCGATGCCGATGAGGCCCTTGCCCGTGTCCGCCCCGGCCATGATGCCCGCGGCGTGGGTGCCGCTGCCCAGCGTGTCGTGGGCCCAGCCCTCGTTTGTGCCGCGGACGATGTCGACCCCGGAGCGCACCCGTTGCTCCAGATCGGGGTGCGCGGTGCTGACGCCCGATCCGATGGCCGCGATCTTGATGCCGAAGGCGCGGAACGTCGGGGGCAGCCGGTCCACTCGCATGGCTTGCTGGCCCCAGCCGTACTGCTGCCGCTGCTCCAGATCGGGGTAGACCTTGGCGAGCGGGGTGAGCGTGACGAGGTTTTCCTGGGTTGCCGAGAGGTCGGGGCGGAGGATCCACCGGTCGGTGTAACCGCCCGCGGGCCGCACGTACAGGGACTGGATGGACTCCGCCGTTTCCGTCGCGAGCATGACAGTGGCCGTCCCGTCGGCCCCGGTGATGCCCTGGGCCGGCCAGGTCGCACCGATGAGGAACACCCCTGCACCGGCCAGCGGTTCGCCGTCCGGGCCGCAGACGCGCAGCGCGATCTCGGTGGGTTGCTCCAGCGGCGTGACCAGCCCCGGGTCGCGCAGCGCCGGCATCCCCGCCGCGGGCGCGGAAACCGGCCCTGCCCCGGCCAGTGGCAGGTCCGGCTCGATGTGCACATGGAGCGACCGCATGGCCGGCACCTGGGCCTCGGCCGCCTCGACGACCACTACTTCCGGGCAGGAGGGGTACAGCCCGGCGGCCTTCAGCTTCTCCGACGGCCGGAGCCTGCGGACCACCGTGACCTCGGGCATCTGCTCCAACTGGTCGCACACCGCGTCCATGCCCAGTTCGGGAACTCCCGGTGACAGAAGATGCTGCGGCAGCGGGGTGACCATGTACCGCACCCGGCGCGGCTGCACCGTGATCGGTGACGGCGCGCCCGTCCGGCGTGGTTGCGCTTCCATGCCTTCGGGTCCCGGCCCACCGGCCCCCGAGCCTTCTGATCTGCTCTCGCGGTTGTTTCGGGGTTTGCTCCCGGGCCTTTCCTTGACCATTACGTCCACCTTCACCACGCCTCTGTCGTCCTTGGTTCCTGATCCGGTGCCGGGCAGCTCGCGCTTCCACGGTGATGCGGTGTGCCCAAGAAGCAACCCTGAGCACACCGCATCACGCGCCGCCGTACGTCAGCCGATGCCGAAGGGCTGACCCATCGGGCCGAAGCCGGGCTGCTGGTACTGCGGGAACTGCTGGCCGAACGACTGCGGGCCGTACCCGCCGCCCCACTGCTGCTGGCCCGGCATGCCCTGGACGCCCTGCTGACTCTGCTGGAGCAGCGTCACGATCGCCGTCGGCAGTGCCTGCTGCACGGACTGCTCCACCGCGCTGCGGACGCCCTGCTGCAGCGTGTGGTGCAGCGCGAGCGCGAGGTAGGGGTGCGCCTGGTGGGCCATGCCCTGCTGCTGCAGCTGCTGCTGGACCTGCTGGATCTGCTGCAGCGTCTGCTGCATGCGCTGCGCGATCTGCTGGCTCGCCTGCTGACAGGCCTGCTGGATTGCCTGCTGGACCACCTGTGCGAGCTGGCCCTGCGGGGCGCCGATCTGCTGGCCGAACTGCTGCTGGGGCTGGGTACCGGTCATCACCGACATGAATGCTCCGTTCGATGCCGCGGGGAAAGGTCAACATAAGGAATGATGTTGGCCTTATCGGAATAAAACCGACGTCTTGAAGCTAAGTTGATGAGGTCGCGATCGCAATCGGACGAGCGGCACCTGGGGAGCATCCCGATCGGACCGGTGACCGGTGACCGGTGAGCCGATGGCTGAGCGGCGGGATGAGCTGCCGCTGCTGGAGTCGGCGGGCGATCGCTCACTCGGTCGGGCTCATAGACGTAGCGGACGAGACCCGGCATGGTCCGCGAGGCGGAGCAGCACGCCGAGGAGCGCCGCGGCCGCCGGGAGGCCGCGGAGACCCGGAACCAGGCCGAACAGCTCCTCCGCTCGACCGAGAGGCTCGTCAGGGACAGGGGCCGCCGGAGGCGACGACACAGCCGCGATCCGTCAGGCCATGGAAGGTACGGCCGAGGCGGCGCAGAAGATCGGCACGGCGATGCACGAGAGGTCGCGCACCGAGAGCCAGACGTCCTCCGGTGCGGACACGTCCCGTGGGTGGTACACGTGTGTGAATCCTCCCCACCTGCCAAAATGGGCCGGGCCGCCGACACCGTCAAGAACGACTTGCTCGCCGGCCACGCCTCGGGGGCGGCTTCGGGTGGCGGCTGGAGGGGGCAGCCATTGGTTCACGCTGCTGGTCAGGACGGAAATCCGCCGCGTGGGCCCGGCGGACAACCCCCGTGCACCAGGCCGGGTGGGTCTGGGGCACGGGGGGCGCGGGGCTGGGCAGGCGGCTCAGCTGACGCGGCGCGTCCGTCGTATGCGGCGGACACCGAAACAGGCTCCGAGCAAGGCGGCGACGGACACGGCGGTGGTGCCCGCCATGATGGCTCCCCCGGCGGTCGCCGCGGGTGCGGTGGACGCGCGCGGGGGCGCGGTTGTACCGCCGTAACCGCCGCCTTCGCCGGCCCGGTCGTAGGCGGACCCCGGGAGCTTGTCGCCGTACCTCGCGTGCACCAGGCGTTGGTAGGCGCCCAGGGTCACGCCGCCCCTCCCCACGGCGCGCCGCGCGTCGGGGTCGAGCGGCAGCACGCGGCCGTCGCGCACCACGTACCAGGCGTCGATCTGCGGTTCCCGGAAGACGGGTCCGAGGCCGTGCGCCTCGCCGACGTAGTGGGTCTCGTCACCGCCCGTCGCGATGTTGACGACTTTCCACCCCTTCTCCGTCCGTACCGTCCACACCGAGGCGACCTGGCCGTCCGCGGAGACCGCTTTGCTCGCGATGAACTGCGGATCGGCGACAGGGGCGCCCGGGCGTCCGGCGACGAACCCCGGGTCCAGGAAGTAGACGGTTACCGAGGGACCGACCAGATGTGGCCGGGCCGCGCTCTGCGCGATCGCGCCATCGCGGGCGAAGAAGCGCGAGAGGGTGAGGAGGGAGGCTGGGGTTGACGCCGCCTTGCGCGCCTGAGCGGTGTCGGCGGCGGTGAAGGGTGTGGGGAAGTTGCCGACCGCCGCCGCGTGGGCGGTGGCGGGGGAGAGTGCGCCGAGGGCCGCGGCGGCGGCGAGCACCACGACTGCCGCGCCCTTGCGGATGGGGGTGCGGCCGGCGGACACGTGCCGGTTCGGTGTGCGGCGCCTCGGTGACCACGGGGTTGGTGACGGGCCGCTGGATGAGGCCTGGGCCGGTGTGGCCTGGATCGGTGACGTGCGGATCGCGGTCATGGGGTCACGCTCCGATCCGGTAGAGCGAGTGGGTCCACATGAACGCGTTGTTGTTGACGTAGTAGTTGTAATCCCCCCAGTTGTAGCGGTAGTTGGAGGGCCACGGGTCGCCCCAGTAGACCTGGTTGCCGGAGGTGTCGTAGCCGTACAGCACATGCATGTGCCCGCCTCCGGAGCTCCACTCGATGCGCGTCTCGACGGGACGGTCGGCGTTGATCTCCTTCTGCACGGTGTCGTAGTGCAGGTAACCGCTCACGTACGTACCGGGGTTGATGCCCATCCAGTCAAGGGCGCTCTGCACGTCGTCCAAGGCCGCCTGCCAGTTGCCGCAGGTGCTGCCCTGGGGCCGGTTGAAAGCCGCGTCGCAGAACTGGTTCTGGGTGTAGTCGCGTCCGAACCATGACGCGATGGTGTTGCCGCTCGCCGCCCAGCACCAGTTGCTGTTCTGCTGCGCCTGCATGGTGATGTTGAGGCGTTTGGCGACGGCAACGGCCGGGTGAGCGGCGACCCGAGCAGCCGTGGGCGCAGCGGAGACCGGAGCGGCGTGAGCGGTGGCCGTTGGCACCAGGGCGGGTGTCATGACGGCGATGGCGGCGAGGACCGCTGGCGCCAGCCGTCTGCGGCCCCGGGTGGTATGGGACATGGCGTTCCTCCCAGTCGGGGGTGGGGGTGGAGGAGCGCGTCCGGACGCTGCGACAGCAGCATCGATCTCTTGTCGGGTGCAGGTCAATGAAGTTATCCACAGGGCTGGCGGCACAGTGAACTGCACCCGTACGGTTGTGAACGCCACAGCAGGTACCAGCAGGTGGCAGCGCAAGCAACGCCCGTTCCAGGACAGGGAAGTGAACGTTCACGCTTGAACGATCAGAGCGGATGGAGGAGGGGCCCAATGGCAGCACACAGTACCGACCGCCGTGCTACCCCGAGCCGCGGCGATCCAGCCCTCGGCTCGTCCCGCCGCCCCACCCCCGAGGCCGCACTGGCCGAAGCCCTGCGCACCGGCCCGTTCTCCGCCGCGCTCCGGGCCGCGCTTGCCGCACGGGGGCTGGCTCTGCATCGCGTGCAGCACCGGCTCGCCCAGCGCGGCATCCGTGTCGGTGTGACCAGCCTCAGCTACTGGCAGCGCGGTGTGCGGCGGCCCGAGCGGCCCGAGTCGCTTCGTGCCGTCACCGCGCTCGAGGAGGTCCTGGAGCTTCCCCCGCACGCCCTCACCCGCCTGATCGGCCCACGTGCCACCGGCGACCATCCCCCAGCCCGTCCATATCGCACCCTCCTCGAGCCCGCCGCCGCGCTCGAATCGCTGCTGAGGAGCCTGGCGGCACCGGCGGACGGCGGGCTGCACACCGTGATCCACTACGAGCACGTGCACATCGGTGCCCATCGAGAGCTCGCCGCCCGCGACTCACAACACGTCGTACAGGCCCACCGCGATGGCGTCGACCGCTACCTCGCCATCCATCACGGCGACCCGGGCTGCGACACGGAACAGGTCCGGGTGCGCGGCCTCGGCAATTGCCGGGTCGGGCGGATCCGGCGGCACGGCGCTTCGGGGGTGGTCGTTGTCGAGTTGCTCTTCGACGGGCGGTTGAGAGCCGGGGAGACCGCTGTCCTCGGGTACCGCTTCGAGGACGGAACCGGCGTGTCCAGCCATGAGTACGTTCGCGGCTTCACCTATGGCGGCGGCCAGTACGTTCTCCAGGTCGGCTTCGACCGCGCCGCACTGCCCGTCCACTGCCGCCGCTTCTTCCGCCGCTCGGCGACCGCCCTTCGCGAGGCGGTCGCCGATCTGACAGTGAACGCCTATGGCTCGGTCCACCTCGTGGAGCAGCAGATACGGCCGGGCGTCCTCGGCATCACATGGGAGTGGGACTAACAGTCCATTTCACCGCGATCACATCCGAGGGCCGTACCGCGCTCCTGTGACCATCGTGGAGTACGGCGACTACGAATGCCCCTACTGCGGGCAGGCCGACCCGGTCGGCCGCGAACTCCTCGCCGGCTTCGGAGACCTGCGGTACGTGTGGCGCCACCTCCCCCTCACCGACGTGCACATCCACGCCCAACTCGCCGCCGAAGCCGCCGAGGCAGCGGCACGCCAGGGCCGCTTCTGGGACATGCACGACCTGCTGCTCAGCCATCAGGAGGCTCTCCGCACCGAGGACCTGCACGCCCATGCGGCTGCCGTCGGCCTGGACGCGGAGCGCTTCGAACGAGACATGTGCGCGGACGTCGGCGCAGCCCGCATCGCCGAGAACGTCGACTCAGCCGACCTCGGCAGCGTGGCCGGCACCCCCACCTTCTTCATCAACGGCCGCAGACACCACGGGCGCCTACGACCTCACCAGCCTCACCAACGCCGTCCGCGCAGCCCGCGAACGCTCCGCCGTCACCACGTGACGGAGCACGGCGGAGGGTCCTCGCCGTGAGCCGTCGACCATGTGGCTCTCGCGCCGAAGCCCGGCCCGCGACCTGAGCGCCGGGTCCGTCACGGGGTACGGACGTCGAAGGAGCCAACGCGCCGGTGGACCGGACCGATACGAGAACCGCCCGGTGAGCGGCCCCCGAGCTGGTCGTCCCAGGGTCCGTGCGGGGCCCCCGGTCGACAACCAGCAGCCGACGCAGGGTGTGGTGAAGGCCGAGTTGCTCGACCAGTTCCCGCCGGACGGAGCCCTTCGGTGGGTCGTTGGACTCCGCCATGCGGCCGGGCGGGTCCCATCCGGGTGTGGAGGCGGGGTTCACCAGGAGCACGCGCCCGGCCGCGTCCCGCAGGAGGACGTCGGCCGCCGCGCGCTTGCGGGCCCGCCTGGCATTTCCTTCCGCCGAGGATTCGTGCGCGGCGTGCATCGTCCATTGCGCCGGGCGGGTCGCGGCCGATGTGCACGGCGGCGTCCAGGTCGCCCCGGCGTCCGTGGACGTCCACCAGGGTGATCCGGCTCAGTACCGGCAACCGCGCGCTCCGCCTCCCGCAGAGTGATGGGCAACCTTGAGGAGCCCAAGCCAGGGAACGTCACTCGTCTTTGGCCGACTGCGCATGGCCTACCGACGCGCGGATGACGTTGCCCGACGGCTGTCAGGTGTCGGAAACAGCGATGGATCATGTCATGTCCATTGACCTCAGGGGCAACGTATTGGTTGAGTGGCTCATCCACTGAGTCACTGGGAGGACGGCGTGGAGGCACTGCCCCGCGAAACCATCGTCGATGTCCTGGAAAGCCGGCTGCGCGAGGACATTTTCACGGGACGCCATCCGGCCGGCAGTTACTTGCCGCCGGAGCGCACACTCGCCGACGGCTACGGCGTCACCCGCACCACCCTCAAGCACGCGTTCGGGCGTCTGATGCAGGCCGGACTGCTGGAGACGCGGCACGGTGTCGGCACCCGCGTGCGGGACTATCTGCGCCTGGGTGGTGCCGACTTGCTGCCCATGCTGGTGCGGCACAGCCCTGACTGGATCGGAGAGGTTTTCGAAGTGCGGCGTCACATCGGAGCGTTGATCGCCGAACGCGCCGCGGTCCGGGCGACCGACCGGCAGCGAGCCGAGCTGCGCACGCTGCTGACGGCTGTGGAGGAGGCGGCGGACGCCGACGCCGTACAGCTCGCGGACATCGAGGTCCACCGGGCCCTGGCCCGCGCCACCGGCAACCGCGTCTACGTCCTGCTGACCAATACCCTCTTCAACGCCTACCTGCCGGTGCGCGCCGCGCTCAGGCGACCCTTCGAGGATCCCGGACTGGCACACGGGCGCCTGGAGCCGTTGGTCGACGCGGTCGCGGCCGGTGACGGGGCGGGCGCCAGGCGGGCGGCCGAGCAGTATCTGACCGCGACCGAGCGGATCATGCTGGAGGGTCTCGCATGAGCGCGGACACGACCGCACACATGGCCACGGGCTCGGGCGGCTCGTCCACTCGTGGCACCCGCTTCAGCGAGACGATGCTCGGCACCCTGATGCTCGACGACGAGGGCCGCACCCGCCGGGTCCGGCTCGATCTGAGCGTCTCAGCGGACTGTGTCCTGCGGCTCCTCGGTACCACCCCGGCCCGGGCCACCGGCCGGATCCGCGTCACCGGCTGGGCCGACGACCCGTACGCCCAGGGCGAGTTGGAGATCTCGCCGCTCGCGCGCCGCCGTATCCGCTACCGCATCACCTTCACCGCAGGTGGTCGCCCGCTCACCCTCGACGGCTGGAAGTCCGTCACCCCGCGCAGGCCCGTCGCCTCGATGACTGTCCTGCCGTACACCCTCTACGACGACGGCGCGCGGATCGGCACCGGCACCCTGCGCTTCCCCCTCGGTACGCAACTCCTCCCCTTCCTCGCCGGTTTCCGCTTCCCTCGACGGGAGGATCCGGGCCTGTTCCTCGCACCCCGGTGGCGCGGCGAGCCGGGCCGTACCGAGGTCTGGTACACCACCGTCACCGACCCGGACACCGGCAGCGGGCTGTGGCTGCACCACGAACTGACCGCACCGGCCGACGGATCCGAGCCGTACGCACACGGCTGGGCCGCGGTGTTCCCCAAGGACCAACCCGTGCGGCACGCCCGGTTCGGCCCCGCCCCCTGGACTCCCGGGCAGTCCGGCTTCGACGCCGGCGGGGTCGCGGTCCGGCCCGGGCGCCTGACCGGGTCGGCCGAGGACGGCGCCCTGCGCTGGGAGCTCGCCGAACGGCCTGCGGACGAGCCGCTGTTCACCTTCCCCCGCTGGTCCTGGCGCCGGCCCCTGCTGCCGGCCGCGCAGATGCTCCCCGCCGCACGTGCCTTCTACGACGGCACCTTCACCCATGACGGTACGACGCTGACGCTCACCGCAGCCCCGGGCGCATCGGCTCGGATCCACGGTCACGGCAACGCCCGCCGCTGGGCCTGGCTGCACGCCGACCTCAGCGGCGGAGACGTCCTGGAGATCGTCGCGGCCGTGTCGATGCGCCCGGGCCTGCGCCGACTTCCACCCCTGGTCTTCCTCCGGCTCCGCCGGGACGGCCGCGACTGGCCCCGCCGCCCCGAGCGGCCGGCCGTCGGCTGGGCCGGAGCAGGGCGTTTCCGCGCCGACATCGGCCTGCCCACGTGGACGGTCACCGGACGCAGCGGCCTGCGCCGGATTCGGGTCGAGATCACCCAGCCGGCGGACCACACACTCACCCTGGACTACACCGACCCAGACGGCCGGCACGCTACCTGCCGCAACAGCGAACGCGCCGACGCCCACGTCCTGCTGGAACGGTGGTGGTTCGGCGGCTGGCGCACGGAGGCCGAGTGGACGCTCGACGGCACGGCCCACGCGGAGGTCGGCACCCGATGAGTCTCACCGGCCTGGTCTCCGCCCTCATCGCCGACGACGGCACCGATGACTGGCCCCGGCGCGTCCCCGCCCGGCTGCAGAGCGTCCTCACCACCATGCCGCTCGCCGCCCGGGCCGGCCTACGGACAGCCGCGCGCGGCATCGACGCCTATGCGGTGGTGCGCACCGGACGCACCCTGGGCGCCCTGACCACGCCCGAAAGGGAGTCCGTACTGAGCGCACTCGCCGCACATCCCGCCCTCCTCCCGCTGCTGGACGTGCTCAAGGTGCCCGTCCTCCTGGCCGCCGGAACGGAGCGGATGCTGCAGCACGGGCTCGCACCAGTCGGCCTCATACGCCAGGACCCGCCGCTGGATCTGACACCCGCGTCCGCGTGGCCCGCTCGCTCCACCGCCGACGCCGTGGTCGTCGGCTCGGGCGCCGGCGGGGCGATGGCCGCGCGGACCCTGGCCCGGGCGGGACTCGACGTCGTCGTCCTCGAAGAGGGAGAACACCACTCCACCGCCTCCTTCGGCCGGCGCACGCCCCTCGACCGGTTCACCGAGCTGTACCGGGACGGCGGGGCGACCGTCGCCGTCGGCAACCCCCCGCTGCTGCTTCCGGTGGGCCGCGCCGTCGGCGGCACCACGGTCGTCAACTCCGGTACCTGCTACCGCACTCCAGGACACGTCATCGCCGGCTGGCAGGGAACCGGTTTCACGCTCGCCGACGGCTTCGACCGCCACCTGGACGAGGCCGAGCGCACCCTGCGGGTGGCCACCCAGCCCCTCGACGTCCTTGGGAACAACGGTCGCATCGCGCTCGCCGGCGCCCGTCAGCTCCGCTGGCAGGCCACGCCGCTGCGCCGCAACGCACCCGGCTGCCAAGGCTCCTGCCAGTGCGTGGTGGGCTGCCCCACCGGGGCCAAACAGAGCGTCCAGCTCTCCGTGCTGCCCGACGCCTGCGCCGCCGGGGCCCGCATCGTCACCGGAGCACGGGTGGAGCGCATCCTCGTCGACGCGGACCGGCCCGGAGGCCCGCGCGTGGCCGGGGTGCGCGTCCACCGGGACGACGGCGGGCTCGAAATCCTCGCGCCCCTGGTCGTCGTCGCGGCGGGTGCGCTGCAGTCCCCGCCGCTGCTGCGCCGCTCCGGCCTTGGCCGACATCCACGGCTCGGCCGCAACCTCAGCGTCCACCCGGCCACGAGCGTCGCCGGACGCTTCGCCGAACCGGTTACCGCCTGGGAGGGTGTGCTGCAGAGCGTCGGCGTGGAGGAGCACCACGACGCGGGCATCCTCGTCGAGGCCACCGCCACCCCGCCCGGCATGGGCTCCTTCGTCCTCCCCGGACTGGGGGAAGAGCTGCGCTGCGAACTGGAGCGCGCCGACCGGCTCGCCACTCTCGGCGCGATGATCGCCGACCGCCCCTCCGGCCGTGTCCTCGGCCGTGACCGAACGCTGATCCGCTACGACCTGGACCGCCGCGACGCCGGTCGCCTGCTGCGGGCAGTCGGCGCCATGGGCCAACTGCTGTTCGCCGCGGGCGCCGAGGAAGTACTCACGGGCATCCCCGCCGCTCCCCGCGTCCGCAACCTCGCGGAACTGGACGCCGTCCTCGCGGGCGCACAGGCCCGGCACCTCCATCTCTCCGCCTACCATCCCACGGGCACGGTGGCTGCCGGCGGCAGTGCGCAGCGCTTTCCCGCCGACCCGATGGGCCGGCTCCGCGGCGTCCACGGTGTACTGATCACGGATGCCTCGGTACTCCCCAGCTGCCCCCAGGTGAATCCGCAGCTGAGCATCATGGCAGCGGCCCTGGCGATCGCGGAGGCGTATCTCGGTGCCTGACGGCATGTCGCCGCAATCCATGGCGACCGATATGTCGGGCTGGAGGCGTCTCACGATGTTGATGCGCACCGACGATTCCTTCCGTGGCCTCGACCGGCCGGCTCGGCAGCTGATGGGCCCGGGCACCTGGTCGCGGCCCTCCGCGGTGGCGACGGACGCCGGCTGCGGGGGCGAGGAGCACGTGGTGGCCTTCGACCTGCCGGGCGTCGGGCCGGAGACGATCGACATCGACGTCGAGCGAACACGCTGACCGTCAAGGCCGAGCGTCGTCGCGTGGCGAAGTCCGACGACGTGCAGATGGAACTGTCCGAGCGGCCGCTGGGCGTCTTCTCCCGCCAGATCGCGCCGGCCGACACGCCGGACACCGACCACATCAAGGCTGACCACGACCCCGGGGTGCCCACTTTGCGCATCCCGATCGCCGAGCGCCCCAAGCCCCCAAGCCCCCCAAGATCACTGCTGGGCGCCACCCGGTCGGCGAGGTACGCGCCCAGCCCGTACACCCCGCAGGGCACCGGCCCCCCGACCTCGGCGGCAGAAAGGCAACCGCCACCTGAACTTGAAGCCGCACGCATCCTCACGGCCCGGTGTGCGCCACGCCCCTGTGTGATCTGACCGCGGCGTCGAGCGGGCACGGAGCCGTCACATGGGTTGCAGGATCCTGGCAAGCCCATCCCGCAGTTCCGGGGTGGTGTGCCCCTAGCCTGGTGGGCGAGTTGATGCGCCATCAGTGAGGAGTGATTTGTCATGCAC
This sequence comes from Streptomyces sp. NPDC001153, assembly GCF_053598315.1. Taxonomy (NCBI): domain Bacteria; kingdom Bacillati; phylum Actinomycetota; class Actinomycetes; order Kitasatosporales; family Streptomycetaceae; genus Streptomyces; species Streptomyces sp. NPDC001153. The sequence continues at coordinate 14,677 of NZ_JBSFJZ010000055.1, read as the reverse complement.
CGCCGCTCCCTGCTTCTCTCGGGACTGGGCGCCACCACGGCCGCTGCCACTGCCCTCACCGGGGCCGCGCCCGCGCCGACCACCGACCGGACAGAGCAGAGCCGAGACCGCAGCGGCGGCCTTCCCGCCGCGCAACACCGCCAACTGACCCTGCTGGTACAGCAGTACCTCGCTGACCGGGCGGCCCGGGTGACCGCCGCCCGGCCGGCGCCGCGCCAGGCCGCAGCCCTCTCCCTCACCTCTGATCTGCTCCGCGACTACCGCAGTGACGCCGACCGCCTCGACGGCGTCCGCGAACAGACCGCCGCGTTGCACAGCGGGTACACCCGCGCCCGCACCACCGCCGAGCTCACCGATGTCACCGTGCACGGCGGCACCGTCACTGCCCGAGCGGTGGAACACACCACGCTGTACTTCGCCCGCATCGCGCCCGGCACCCCGGCAAGCACCCGCTACCGCAGCGCGCACCAGGTGGTCTTCCACCAGCTCAACGGTGCCTGGGCGCTGGCGGGTTGTCGCTATCTGCCGACCAATGCGTACTCGCGCCCGCTGACTCAGTTCCCCGAGTCTATACCGGAGCCGATGCGCCCCCGGGTGGTACCGAACGCGGTTCCGCGGGCCGGTCGGCGCCCGGCCAAGGCCGATCCATCCGGCCGACAGCCCGCTGCCAAGCCTGCGGACGGCGGCTACGACTACGGCGCCATGATCTCCTACGCCGAGCAGTGGTGGAACGACCGCAACTTCCTCTCGTACCCGGTCTACGACGACGACTGCACCAACTTGATATCGCAGTGCCTCGTCAACGGCGGCTGGCTGACCGAAGGCTCCTGGCCGGACAATTCCCGCGACGACAACTCCTGCTGGTACTGCTACGGGTTCTTCTACAACACCTCATACACCTGGGCCGGCGCCGAGAACTTCTTCATCTACGCCACCCAGAACTCCAAGCGCACCACCGTGCTCGACAACGCCTATGAGCTGGCTCCGTCGGACATCCTGCAGTACAACTTCTCCCACGCTCCCAACGACATCCAGCACACCCAGATCTGCACCGGCTGGAACGAATCACCACTGATGACCCAGCACACCGACGACTACGCCGACCGCCCCCTCTCCGAGATCCTGTCCGATCCCGCCAACGGCAATGCGTGGCTCTACCCCCTGCAGACCTGAGGGCCATCTACACGGGCACAGCCCGTCAGACGAGGACGGCGTCCGTCTGGACTGCGTCCGCGCCGACCACGACGCCGGCGAGCTCCCTGCGGTCCACCACCGCAGGGGACATGACCTCTCTCGGCCGATGTCGTGCACTTCCCGCCTCCGGGCGGTGCGCATCCCGTGTCCAGGTGCAGCGCCACCCCGCACGCGCCCTCCCGCCCTCGGGAAAGGACCCCTTGACCAGCCGCGAGTTTTCGGGGTTTGTCCGTGACCGCGCTTGCCACCACCCCGGCGATGCCACGCGCAGTGCCGTGCGGGGTACGGACGTTCGGGCCACCACCCGGCGACCTGGATCTGGAGGGGTTGTCCGGTGGTGTCGGTTCTCGCTCATGTAGCCATTGCTGCCTTGACGCCCGCGAGCACTGTTGGGCTGGGGCGCCAGTCACGTGGGGACGAAGTCGAGTGGCCTGCAGCGGCCGTGGCAGCGAAGTGGATCTTCGTGGTCGATTCACGGGGTGACCGGCCGATGGCGTGATGGTCGGGCTCATCTGCCGGGCTCGGGCATTCCTTTGCGGGCATGGTCGGGTCTTGGTGGGTCCGCACGATGGCGGAGTCCACCGAGACAGCCCCACTTCACATCCTCCTCCGCGTTGACCCGGTCCATCAGCGTGGTGAGCACCCGCACCCGCGAGCCGTCGACGGACGACACCCAGCTCGGCTGTCCGTCCTGGGAGTAGCGACTGGACTCCCGCACTCGATAGGCACCCCCCACGATCCCCTGTGCTCTCATCCAATTACCCAGCCAAGGGCTGTCGTCTTTTCGTGTTCGGCACCAGTAGTGCGTGCCCTCGGGGCGCTGCTTCAATCGGCTCCGCCCTCAAGCCCCGAACACAGAGGATGTGGCATGGAACTGCGCACATGGCCGCATCCGGCAGCGGCGGCCGTCGTGGTGATCCCCCGACGGACCGGCGGCGCCCGGGCGGTGGCAGCCCGTGTCGCGGCACTCACGCGTTTCCGGCTCCCTGGATCGCCGGAACGTGACCGGCGACCGCGCTGGTGTGCCCAGCCGGCTGAGCCGACGTCGTGGGCACCGGGCTGCGGAGCGTAAGGCTCTCCGCGCAATGGGGCCCGCGCAATGGGGCGGTCGGCGTGTGCACCCCTTCCACTCCCGGCACCCCCAGCCGACCACCGTTCGGCTTTCCACCAGTCGGCCTTCCAGTCGACGGACACGACGGCACCACGGGCCGAGGACTGCGCATCGAACCACGCCGCCGTACTCGTGTGCACCACATGGACACCTCGAAAGGGAGAACTCGATGACAGACATGTCCCTGCGGCGCTTTGCTGCAGGAAAAACGCTGGTCGTGGGGGTCTTGCTGGTCCTGGCGGCGCCAGGGGCCGCGTACGCCAACACTGTGAGCGTCACGGTGCGAACGCCCGGCGCCACTCCCGGACCCGCAACCATCGACTCTTCGATCTCCACCAGCGCCCACTGCGCCAGCGGTCTCCTCTCCGGCGGCGGGATCGACCAGGCCACCGGCACCGGGGCGGGGGTGAACGGCAACCACGTGCTGGGCACCGAGCCCAGCTCGGACGGTGGCACTGAATACACCGGCTCAACCGGGGTCGTCGGCACCGACACGGCGTACTGGATCGCGAAGGGCGGAAGCGGAGGGCAGGTCAACTCCTCCTTCTCCACCACCCCTTACGCGGTCTGCTTCACCAGCAACCGGGTCAACCACACCCAGGTGGTCATGAACAAGGTGAACGCACCCACCACCGCGGGGACAACGGGTCTCGTGACGGCGACCTGCCCGGCCAACACGGTCCTGCTCGGTGGCGGTGCTCTGGTCACACCGGGCAATACCGGCAACTTCAAGGCGATCGCCAGCTTCCCCACCTTCAACAACTCCGCACACGACTTCGGAAAGAAGGCCGCTGCGGACGGAGAGACCAACCCCGACTCCTGGAGCGCCGTCGGGTGGGACAACAGCACCAACGCCGGCAACGAGACGTACGCCTACGCGATCTGCAGTGGCAGCGGTATCAACATCAGCGGCGTCACCGTGAAGGTCCGCTACAGCGAGGCGAACGGCCCGAACACCGGGAGCACAGGCCAGAACACAACCGTCAGCTGCGGAGTTGGCGACGGGAACCTGGTCAGCGGGGGCGCGGCCATCAGCGGGGGCAACGTGACCACCACCGACTTCACCGGACCGGGCTCGGCCGGCGACCACCTCAACGGAAGCTTCCCCAGCGACTCCAGCGGCAACCCCGTGAGTGACGGGACCACGACGACGGCGTCCTGGACGGCGTTCACTCACACCGGCGGGATGACGTCGACGGCCAACCACTCCGACGTCTGGGCACTGTGCGCCAACGACGGCGTCTGAGTCAGCGGCACACCACTGACCTGCGGGCGGGCACGCAACCCCGGCAGCCCGCCCGCAGAGCACCCGGCCCGCCGAGGTCACCCACAGAACGCTGTCCCGCCACGTTCACCGCGTTGACACCAGAAAGGCAGAATTCGATGAAGAAGAGGCTTTCCCGGAAGTCCGCCCTGGCGAAGATACTCATCCCGGGCGCCGTTCTCGCCGTAGCGGTTCCAGAGTTCGCGTACGCCGACACCGCGAGCGTCACGGTGATGAGCCCCGGACCCACCATGGGCCCGGCAACTCCCTTCACCGGTGTCTCGTCCCACGCGGACTGCGGCCAAGGTCTCATTTCCGGCGGCGGGATCGACCAGACCACCGGCAGCGACAGGGCAGGGAACGGCAACCACGTGATGGGCATCGCGCCCAGTCCCGACGGTGTCACCGAATACACCGGCTCAACCGGCGTCGTCGGCAGCGACGTCAAGCACTGGCTCGCGTTCGGCGGAAGCGGGAGCAACTCCAGCCCCGACTTCTCCACCACTCCCTACGCGGTGTGCCTTTCCAGCAACCGGATCAAGCACACCCAGGTGGTCATGAACAAGATCGCCGGACCCTCGGTCGGGCAGACGGCGAAAACCGTCGTGGCAACCTGCCCGACGGGCACGGTCCTGCTCGGTGGGGGCGCCCGAACCACCCCCGCCGGCGTCGGCAGCCTCAAGCCGATCGCCAGCTTCCCCACCTTCAGCGACGCCGCACACGACTTCGGCCAGGAAGCCGCTGCGGACGGGGAGACCAACCCCGACTCCTGGACCGCCGTCGGGGGAATCGGCGGCGGACGCGACAGCGACAACACGACATACGCCTACGCGATCTGCAGTGGAGACGACGTCAACGTCCGAGGTATCACGACGACAGTCCACTTCCGTGAGCTGAGCGGCCCGACCACGGCAGGCACGAGTCAGACGGCAACAGTCGGCTGCGCCGACGGGGCCGGAGAACGCGACAACGGAAGGGAGCATCACGTGCTGGTCAGTGGCGGCGCAGCCGCCAGCGGAGGCAACGTGACGACGACCGACTTCACCAAGGCAGGGTCGGGCGGAACCCACCTCATCGGAAGCTTCCCCAGTGACTCCGATGGCAGCCCGGTCAGCGACGGGAACAGCACGGCCGCATACTGGACAGCCGACATCCACGTCGGAGGGTCACCCTCACCGAACACATACTCCGACGTCTGGGCGCTCTGCCTGAACCTCGATCATGGACACGAAGAATGATCACGGCGAACCGCGCTCGGCCGACGTCCGCAGGGTGGTCGATCAGTCGGCCGGCGTCCAACGCGCGCCGTTTGAAGGCGATACGGCCCTGGAGCTCGGTGGCGTGCCTGGGCAGTGCGGTGAATTCCCAGGCGGCGCGTACGGTGTTGTGGTCGCCGGCGTGCCGACTTTGCCACTCGGTACCAGAGCCTGCTCGTCGACGTCTTCGCGGGGGAGTAGGCGACCGGGCAGCGGCCCGGTTCGTGAGGCAGGATCACGTTCTCACTGTCAGCGTGCCAGGGAGGGGGTACGGGGTCCACGGCCGCCGCAGCCGCCCGTACGCCCTGCGCGTCAGGAGAGGACGCGGGCGAGGAAGCCGCGAATGTGCTCGGTGATGGTCTCGAGGTGGCTCTCCAGGGCGAAGTGCCCGGACTCGAGAAGGTGGATCTCGGCATCGGGCAGGTCCTGGCGGAACGCCTCCGCGCCCGCGGGGCCGAAGATCTCGTCGCCTGCTCCCCATACCGCCAGCAGCGGGACCTGGGAGTCGCGGAAGTACTGATGAACGCGCGGGTAGAGGTCCACGTTGGTGGGGTAGTCGCGGAAGAGCTTGAGCTGGATCTCGTCGTTGCCGGGGCGGTCCAGCAGCGCCTGGTCGTGGACCCAGTTGTCGGGGCTGACCAGGCTGGGGTCGGCGACACCGTTCACGTACTGCCAGCGTGTGATCTCGGGGGTCAGGGAACCCCGCATGGGGGCTTCGGTGTCCGGTCCCGGGGCCTTGGCGTAGGCGAATACGCCGTCCCAGAAGGGCTTGACGAAGCCCTCTTCGTAGGCGTTGCCGTTCTGGGTGATGATCGCGGTGATGCGGTCGGGTGCCTGGAGGGCGAGTCGCCAGCCGATGGGGGCGCCGTAGTCCTGCACGTACATCGCGAACCGGTCGATGCCCAACTTCTGGAGCAGGCCGGAGGTGACCTCCGTGAGGGCGTCGAAGGTGTACGGGAAGTCCTGCAGGGCGGGCATCGCGGACTGGCCGAACCCGATGTGGTCGGGGGCGATCACGTGGTAGCGGTCGGCGAGCGCCGGGATCAGGTGGCGGAACATGTGCGAGCTGGTCGGGAAGCCGTGCAGGAGCACGACTACGGGTGCCTGAGGGGTGCCGGCCTCCCGGTAGAAGACCTCGAGGCCGTTGACGGTGGCGGTGCGGTGGTGGACTGCGGAAGACATGCTACTAACCTCTCAATCAAGGTTCACCGGTTAGATCCCTAGTCGAGCACACTCGAACTAACTCGTCAAGACGCATTTGGTGGTTAGATTGCGATCAGGGTGCCACCGCGCCCAGGCGACGGAACGTCGGCCTCCCTTTCAAGCCTCCGTCCGCGAATGGTCATCAGCCAGTGCACAGCCAGCCCAGGCCGGTAGCGCCGCACAGCCAGGCGCAGGACACAGAACTGCGCCTCCATGGGCGAGCGCGGCGAGGCCGTGGGCGCCGCGGTGGCGCTGTCTGTTGAAGAAGGAGGTGGGTGTCCCTGAGACCCTGATGCGGTCGGAGGAGGTTGGCCGCCGCGGCTTCCACGGGTTCCGCGGCTTTCGCCGCCAGACGTGCGTGCGCGTGAATGTCGCCCAGCGGCAGATGGCGCCAGACGCAGCGCACGTCAGGCCGTGGGGGCAGCAGGTCGCGGTGGCGGGGTCGGCATCACTGCCGTACGGCACTCATGGTCGCGTACTCGTCCACGCCCCGGTCCGGGACGACCTGAACATCACCCTGCTGGAGCCGCTGCTGCGGCGCACCGCGGCCGGTACCAGGCGCAGCTCTTCGTGCTGCTGCATCTCGGGGCAACGGCAATGCCTTGGCGCGCGATCAGGGCCCTGTCCGTTCTGCCGGGCTGCTGACCGTCCGGATGGCGCGGGCCTGGTCCAGGACCAGTTGGCGGATCCGGAAGCGGCCACGCCCTGGCAGCAGGCCCACGGCGACAGCGGAACCGCGGACGTGCTCCGCAACCCCGTGCAGGCGCGCGATGCCCTCCAGGACGTGGTGCGCGGCAGCCGATCCGCCGCGTCAGGGGTCGCGGTCCTGGAAGTCGTCGTCTCCCGCCCGCTCCTCTCGCCTGCGGGGAGCCGTGGAAGCTAGGAGGCTCCTGCAGCGCGTCGGATGGGGGCAGAAGCGGTCACTCCGGGTCGACGCCGGGCTCGGTGCGGGTCGGCCCGGTGACGCTGCCGACTCCGTCGGACGTGAAGACCTCGGACGTGCAGCGGATGGCGCCGCCGTCGCCAAGCGCGCCCGACCACGCCTTCTACGTCAGTGGGACGCTGACGGCTGCCGAGCGGATGAGGGGGTTCGTCGATGGCGAGGACGGCTTGGAGCCGGCGATGCTGTGGTTGTCCGAGGGCGGGTTCCCGTCGGCCCCCGCCTCGGCCCGGGCCCGTGAGGGTGTGCAGGACGCGGGTGCAGCGGGTGACGAACTCGGGCCCGTAAAGCGCAATGCCCCCGCAGCGGCATGCGACGACCCGCCCCGCCACGGCACGGCGCGGGACATATCGGGTAGTCAGCGGCTCGCTGCGAGGACACCACGCCTCGGAGGAATCGAGATCAAACCTCCTCGACATCTGTGAAGAGGAGCCGCACACCGCCAGTCGCCAGCTCGAAAACCTTGGCGACAAAGGCCGATGCCTCTTCGGTCGTCACGGCCCTGCTGGCCGCGTCGTAGTCGGTGAAGTACATGTCGAGTACGCGATAAGCCGGCGTCGCGCTGCCGTCCTCCTTCGGCCAGACCTTCGCGCTCTCGATCCTGTTGACTCCGGGGATCTTCTTCGCCAGCGCGATCTGCTCGTGGTGACCGGCCTCGAACTCCTCGGGGGATTTGGGGTTCTCGTAGATTGCAGTGATCTTCGTCGGCATTACTCTCGCTCCTTGTCCGCTACTGGGTCTTCCATTTCGCATTTTCGGGAATCGATTTGTCAGGCACCCGGACCTGGATGATGGATGGGCTGTTCGAGTTCTTCAGAGCACCCATCACGGCATCCGTCAGCTCTCCATAGGTGCCGACTTCCCACCCCTGACAACCGAATACCTCTGACAGCATGCTGTAGTTCCACCGGTGCAGGACACACGGCTTGTAGAACGGCTTGTCGGCATGGAAAACCGATGCATCGGCTAGCCACTGTTCCACAGCGTAGACGCCATTGTCGATGACGAAGATGATCGGGTTGAGCTTGAAGCGGGTCTGCGTCGAGAGGCATTGGGCGGTCATTTGGAAGCCGCCGTCGCCCGAGAAGACCATGACCCTTTGGTCGGGCCCCTTCGCCAGGCAGATACCCGTCGCAGCCGGCGCGCTGTAACCGATCGACGAATAGGACGACTGAACAATGAACCCACCGGGCCTTGGCACATCGAGCAGCAGGCTCCCGAAGTAGTTCATGCTGGCATCGCTGCTGACGATGGTTTTCCTGTCGATGTACTGCTGTATGAAGTTGTAGAACCCCTGATACGTGATCACGTCGGACGAGCCCACGGTCGGGGCGCTACGAGCCGGCTTTTCCGGCAGCTTCCGCGTCTTGGACTCGACTTTTTCTGCCAGTATGCCGTCTATCAGGTGCTCCAGCGCGACCTGTCCGCCGAAATAGGTTCCGAACTTGACTGCGTCCATCGACGCGAACGCGGTCTTGTCGAAGTCCGGGCTCCAGCCCAGCGAGTTGATGTCCGTCAGCCACACGCCGAGGGCCAGTATGAAGTCAGACGTCCTGGCCAGATCTGTGACGGCCGTCGATGATGCCTGGCCGTCGAGTACGCCGACGAACAGCGCGTCATCCTCGGAGAGGACGGACTTGCTGAGGAGCTCCGTGACGAACGGGACGTTCAGTTGCTGGATCAGCCTCATGGCCTTCTGTTGAAGGCCGAGCCGGTCGATCTCCACACCGACCCAGATCAGAGGGTTCTCAGCGCTCTCGAGCTTCGCGCAGATCTGTGCGACCGACTGTTCCAGGCTGGTCTCGTCCGAGAGTATCCTGGCCGGCTTCAGCACACCGCGCGGCGGCTCGCACTCCAAGTCGACCATGTCCTGGAGCAGTTCGATATAGATCGGGCGTCGTTCGCTTATGCACTGGGTCAGTGCATAATCTATCAGCATCGGCGCGAGGTCCGGATTGTCGAGTCGCACGGCTGCGACCGTCAGGTGCTCGAACGACTGAAGGTCCGTTTCGCGTCCACTGATGAAGTGATGTGCGCTGAAGCCGGTCTGCTCGAAGGTGAGGGTCTTCTTGATGCTCGGCGTGCCGTTGATCAACACCAGCGGCACCTTCTCGACGTAGGCACCGGCGACCGCGTTCACGGCGCACAATGCACCTGCGGAGTAGGTGACACAGAGCGCTCCGATACCCTTCAGCCTCGCGTATCCGTCCGCCGCGTAACCGGCATTCACCTCGTTGACTTCTTCGATGATCTCAATGCTGCTCGGCGTGACGTAGCGGTTCAGCCAGTCTATCGAGTAGTCGCCCGCGATGGAGAACAGATGCTCCAGGCCCAGTTGGCGGAGCCGGTCTACCAGATACTGTCCTACGGTGCAGGTCTCGTTCATGGTCTGATTGCCTCCGTGGTCAGTAGTCGCTCGCGCCGCCGAACAGCCGGGGCATGTAGATGTCGAATATGCCCGGGCACTTCCGTTCGGGATACCGCTGGAGCATGAAATCCTTGAAGGCGTCGTCCGTCAGCCCATTGCCGATTGCCTGCCGGGCGGCAGCGAGGTACTCGATGTTGCGCGCGACTTCGTTCTTGTCGGCCGGCAGGCCGTGGCCCGGCATGAACAGCGCGTAGTCCGACAGCAGCATTTCCTGGAGCACTCGCATCCAGTGGTCCATATGCTTCGTCAGGTACAGATGGGTGCCGCTGTAGATCAAGTCCTGAGCGAAATACACTCCGAGCTCAGGAAGCCTGATGGTCAGGTGGTAGTCGATTTCGGTGTCTGTCACCCGGTCGAAGACGTACCTGACCCCGTCGATCGTCTCGGTGCCGGGGCTGACGGCTTGCTTGGGCACGACGATCTGGTCCGGAGCGAGGTCGCCGAGTTTCCAGTGGTCACTTCTCGAGGCTTCTCCGTGCTCCTGGATGAAGCTCATGGTCTCAGGCAGCGAGTGGATCGCGATGTCGCTGAACGCTGTCCCCGAACCGAACCAGTGGTCGGGGTGCCGGTGGGAAAGGTACAGCCGCTCGATCGGCTTGCCCAGGCTGTCCGCGTAGTCCCTGAACGCCCTTGCATAAGGCACGAGAAACTGCGCGTCGACGAGAACCAGCTGGTTCCTGGTCTCGATGATGTGCGTGGCGTTCGCGATGTTGCTGTACGCGAAGGATGAGACGAGGGTGTGAATACGGACATCGCCTGTCTGCTTCACGACCATGATGATGGGATCTGACACCTGGGCTAGCATTCGGGACCTTTCCGAGGTACGCGGGCGGAAGGAGTGATGATCTGCTCTCGCAGTTCCTCCAATGCGGCCCTGGCGACGTCGTAGGCGCTGTCGACGTCGGGCACCGGGTCGTCCTCGCCGGGCCGCCAGAAGCGCCGGCGTGCCATGCGCATGGAGTTGACGAACGGTGGGATCGCGTTGAACACCTCGATCAGGTACGGCCCGCGATACACCGGCTCGATCTCGGTCCGGATGATGTCCCAGGGGATCCAGCTGTCTTTTACCGCACCTCGGTCGGGTGCAGATATGTGGACGTAGTGGAGCCGACCCTGCCGCGCGGCTTTCGCGACATTGTCCTTGAAGATCGACGGGCCCTGGCTTTCCATCACGACTTGCGCGGTGTCGATCGTCACGCCGGCCTGCGCGTGCTCGAGGCCAACGAGGAAGTCCAGTGCCTCCGACACCATGTTGGGTGGAGGCGTCTCCCAGCTCTTGACGGGCTCGATGGCGAGCTTTACTTCTCGCGCGGTGGCGTACTCCGCCAGATCCTCGAAGACGGAACGTGCCGCGTGATAGCGCGACTCCATCCAGTCCTGGAGGGCGTCGCTCCATATCGGCTCATCGGCTTCGGTGAACGGAAAGACGCCGTAAGGGTAGAGGAACGGGCCTGACATGATCGAGTCGCCGCCCAGGACCCGCGTGATGTCGACGCGTGACTTGAGGTAGGACAGGGCCTGCCTGCGCTGCTCCTCGTAAGGTGATGTCGGGTCGAAGGTCCGCGTGGTCCCGACATTGGTCGTGAACTTCACGTCCTTCAGCCCGGCCTGGTCGAATGCCTTCTTGAGGGCGACATAGCTGTCGGTCTCGAGCTTGTGATCGACGGTCGCGGGCTGGGCGGCGATATGCAGGTCGAAGCCGTCGTAGCCCATGTCCGTGAGGGTCTTCAGGTGATTGATCAGGACCTGCGTGTAACGTGAGTCCTGCGGCCTCAAGTCGGCCGTGAACATGAAGAAGCTGAAGAACACGTCCCGTTTGAACGTCGCGTTCATTCCCGGTGTCCTCCTTTCGCTACCAGCCCAAGATGTCGGCGAGATAGGCGCGGGCCTTTTTGGCGTACTCGAGCGGGACGGCCTTGTTCGGGTCCTGCTCGGCTTCCACGACCAGCCATCCCCGGTAATCGGCGTCGGCCAGCACTTCGAGGATGGGCCGGAAGTCGATCGCGCCGTCTCCGGGCACGGTGAAGACGCCGAGCTCGACGCCCTCCTGGAACGACAGGCCCTCTTCCCGTACCCTGCTCACGACCTCGGGCCGGATGCTCTTCAGATGGACGTGGCCGATGCGGTCGGCGTAGGTCCGGGCCATGTCCAGCGGATCGTCGCCGGCGAAGGCGATGTGGGCCGTGTCGAGCAGCAGGTGGACCAGGGCCGGATCGGTCGAGGCCATCAGCCGGTCGACGTCGGCCCGGGTCATGACACCGGTACCCATGTGGTGGTGGTAACTGAGCTTCATCCCGGCCGAGTTGGCTATCTTGCCGAGCTCGTGCAGGCCCGACGTGAGGGCGTCCCACTGGGCGTCGGTGAAGACCGGGCGGTTGGCGAACACATCGACCGGGAGCAGGTGTGAGGAAGCTCCGAACTCGGCCACGACCAGCTCGGTCCCGCCCAGCGCCTTGATATGGGCCAGGGTCTCCTCGAAGGCGGCGATCGTCTTCTGCCGCATCTTGTCGATCGTGAAGTACGTGCTCGTCCAGGGCTCGGACACACTCAGGCCGCGGAGATCGAGGGCGGCCTTGAGCGCGGCGGCGTCCGAGGGGTACTTGTGTCCGATGCTGCAGCCCTGGAAGCCGGCGAGCGCCATCTCGCTCACGGCCTGGCCGAAGGAGATGTCGGCGTCGATGGTGGGGAAGTCGTCGTTCCACCACAGGGTGCAGCAGACGCCGAGCTTCACCTTGTCCGGGCCGAGGCGGTCAGCCAGTCCTGTCATTTCGTCGCCTCTTTCAGGTAGCGGTCCGCGATGCGGGGTGGCTGAGCCCAGGAGCCGTAACCGGGCCCCTTGGCACCTGGAGGATTGGCCCCGATGGCCTGCCACAGCAGCCCCTCCTGGTAGGAGGCGGCGGTGACCGTGGATGTTTCGCCCGCGGTACGGGCCCCGTAGCAGTCGGTCCACTCGGGCGGCAGCGCGTACCACATCCCGGCGTACCAGAGTTTGATCACATTGCGGGCCACCGGGCCGAGGCGGTCATCACTGAAGATCCGGTGGCGCAGGGCCCGGTCGAGCAGGGCCCGGTCGAGCACGAACCGGTCGTGGCTTCCGGCGTCGCCGGCTGCGTCGGCCCGGGCGGCCCGGTGGGCGTCCAGGAGGGCGGTGACGATCTCGTCGCCGCAGGCGGCCCGCACTTTGGCCAGGTACCGGTGGGCCAGACCGGTGCCGAGCAGTTCGGTTTCCTCGAAGGCGGTGAGGTCGACCGACAGGCGGAGGAACTCGCCGAACTCCTCGAACTGCTCCAACGACGGGGCGGTCACCGTGTCACCTCCTGCGCTGTCTCACCGGCGGACCGAGAGGCTTCGGGATCGGATCCGACCGTGGTCGGGATCTCGAAGGTGGGTGCGGCGTGCAGGCCGTCGCTGCCCGGCAGGGGGTTGCAGACCAGCCGGTTGAACCCGTCGCGCAGGCGGAACATCGCGCAGACGGCGTCCTGCAAGAGGCCTGGCTGCCCGTTGAACGCCTTGGTGAGCAGGGCGAGGAAGGCCCCGTAGTCGGCGTTGAAGTCCCGGGCGGTACGGGCGAGTTCCGATCCGGGCGGGAAGTCGGCCAGCCGGGCGCTGACCTTCACCTTGTACACATCGTCCCAGGAGATGCTCAGCGGCGGCCCCGATGGTGCGTCGGGTTCGTCGCCCAGCTGGTAGTAGCGGCCGAGGTGCAGTTGCCGGAACCGGTAGTAGTGGGCCAGCTCCCCGTCCGCGTCGTAGATGCCTGAGTCGAGGCCTTCGCCCTGAGCGGCGATGAATCGGAGCGCCTGGCGGGCCGAGTCCAGATCGGAGACGACGATCACCGCCCCGCCGCCGGAGTAGTAGTACTCGGGCCCCACCTGCAGGGCCGGACTCCCGCAGAAGAGCCCGGGGTCGTCGGCCGCCACCTTCTCGAGTCCTTCGATGATCTCCTCGTAGAACTCGCCGATGCTGTAGAAGTGCATCCCCTCGATCGTCGGGCTGGAGGCCAGGAGTGGCCTCCCGCTGTCCGTCGTGCGCACCAGCCGTGCGTCGGCGCTGGGGGCCTTGCCCGGCCGTTCGATCTTGCAGAACGTCTCCACCGCCTCGGGGGAGAAGGGTCGCAGGTCGACGGTGAAGTCGTTTTCCCCGTCGGGCAGGTAGGCGGGGTAGGACGGCACGAAGCCGGGGTGGGTCAGGTCGGGCTTCCCGCCGATGGCGTTCAGGACGTTGGCGACGAGGGTCAGATGCAGCATCTCCTCCACCGCGGCCACCCGGATGATGTGGGCGGCGTCGGAGTTGGTGGTGGAGCGTATGGAGTAGTACGCGGTCAGGTACGGGGGGATGGTCGCGTGCTCGAGCGCCAGCGCCGCGTTCAGATAGCTGATCAGGTCGTCACGCTTTTCGATGGTCGACGCGGTCACTGGGTCACCTCCTGAGGCCAGCGCCGGGCGGCGGCGTTCGAGGTGACGCTGATCGGTGCGGTGTCGGAGTCGAGCTGGGCCAGCATGGCCCGGGCGCTGCGCAGGCACAGGGCGGCGATGGTGAGGGTCACGTTCGACGTGCCCACGGTGGGCATGCTTCCCCCTCCGACCAGGTACAGGTTCTCGTAGTCCCAGCAGCGCTGATCCGGGTTGACCACCGAGGTCGACGGGTCGGCGCCCATCGTGTGGGTGCCGGCGAGATGGTTGCCCCCGCGGATCTCGTACCCCTCGCCGGCGTGGACGGTGTAGCCCCAGAAGTTCGGGTCGTACACGGTATGGTCCTCGGCGCCCAGCCGGGCGAAGATCCGCCTCGACAGCTGGCGGGCGTAGGCCACCCCGCGCATCGTGTAGTCGGGGATGTCGTAGGCGAGGACGGGCCGCATGTTCCCCAGCGCGTCGGTGAAGTCCGGGCTGACCGTGATCCGGTTGCTCGGGTTGGCGGGGACCTCGACCATGAACGCCAGCTGCAACTGGCGGGACACCCGGTCCACCAGGCCCTGGCGCAGGGCCTCGCCGTAGCGGCCACCGGCGTCCACCAGGTCGATCAGGTCCGTCATCGGCGCCCCCCGCGCCCAGCCCCAGCCGTCGTTGTGGATGTCGACACTGAACGCCGCCTGGTGGCTGCGGAAGCGGCCCCCGCGCAGGTCGGTGATACCGCCCGTGCAGTTCGTGCCCCGGAAGGTGCCGGCCACCTCCGGCAGCAGGCCCCAGGCCAGCAGGTAGGCGTGGTCCATGAAGTTCCGCCCCATCAGGCCGCTCGAGCCGCGCAGGCCCGAGGCCAGCATCAGCCGGGGGTTCTCCACCGC
>NZ_JBSFJZ010000054.1:0-56495 GCF_053598315.1 Streptomyces sp. NPDC001153 | reverse complement strand
CGACGGCGCCTTCGACGCCCTCAAGGACCAGCAACAGGCCCAGGAAGCCCTCATCCGCCTGGAACACGGACAGCCGATCCGCTTCGGCCCCGACAGCACACGCGGGGTCCTCCGCAACAAGGCCACCGGCGACCTGGAGGTCGTCACCATCACACCGGAGAACGAAGCCGAAGTCCTGGTCCACGACGCCCACGCCGCGTCCCCCACCACCGCCTTCGCCCTCTCCCGCCTCGCCGACCCCGACACCCTGCACCACACCCCCATCGGCGTCTTCCGCTCGGTCGACCGCCCCGTCTACGACACCGCCATGGCCGACCAGCTCGACACCGCCATCGAGCAGAAGGGCAAGGGCGACCTCGCAGCCCTCCTCGCCGGCGGCGACACCTGGACCGTCGTCGGCTGAGGCCGCCGCCTTCGGTTCGGCTAGGAGGCCCGGGACTGGATGTCCCGGGCCTCGTCGTATGCCCGGCGGGCCTGCTCCACCCGGTCCATGCGGTCGTGCGTCCACTCGGCGAGGGCGCGTACCTGGTGCGCCGCCTCGCGGCCGAGGCCGGTGAGGGAGTAGTCGACGCGGGGCGGGATGACCGGCTTGGCGTCCCGGTGGACCAGGCCATCGCGCTCCAGGGTCTGCAGGGTGTGGGTGAGCATCTTCTCGCTCACACCCCGCCCGCCGTAGCGGCTGATCGCCCGGCGCAGCTCACTGAACCGGTACGGCCGCTCCAGCAGCTCGATCAGGACAAGGACGCCCCACCGGCTGGTGACATGCTCCAGGACCAGCCGGTAGGGGCACAGCGCCTCGGCCTCATGAACGCGCCCGTTACTTACCGCCATACCAGTACCTTACTTCAAAGTGGGTACTTTCGCTTGGTTAGCGCCCCTCCTAGGGTGAGTGTCATACGAGACACACGGCATCCCACAAGGAGTTGCGAACCATGAGCATCGTCGTCACCGGAGCCACCGGACACCTCGGCCGGCACGTCGTGGAACAGCTGCTGGAGAAGGTTCCCGCGGAGGAGATCACCGCTGTCGTACGCGACGAGGCGAAGGCCGCCGACTTCGCGGCCCGCGGGGTGACGTTGGCCGTCGCCGACTACAACGCGCCCGAGACCTTCGACGGCCTGTTCGCCGCGGGTGACAAGGTCCTGCTGATCTCCGGCAACGAGTTCGACAAGGGCAGGGTGCGGCAGCACCAGGTCGTCATCGACGCCGCGAAGGCCGCCGGGGTGGCGCTGCTCGCCTACACCAGCGCCCCGGGCAGCCTGACGGCCGCGCTCGCGGACGACCACCGCGCGACGGAGGAGGTGCTGCTCGCCTCCGGCCTGCCGTACACCCTGCTGCGCAACGGCTGGTACCACGAGAACTACACCGAGAACCTGGCCCCGGTGCTGGAGCACGGCGCGGTCGTCCAGGCCGCCGGCGACGGCCGGGTCTCCTCCGCCGCCCGCGCCGACTACGCCGCCGCCGCGGCCGCGGTGCTGACCGGCGAGGGCCACGAGAACAAGACGTACGAGCTGGGCGGCGACGAGGCGTGGAGCTTCGCCGAGTACGCGGCCGAGCTGAGCCGGCAGACCGGCAAGGAGATCGCCTACACCCCGGTCTCCGTCGAGGCCCTCGCCGGCATCCTGACCGGCGCCGGGCTGCCCGGGCCGCTGGCCGCCATCCTGGCCGGCGTGGACGCCTCGGTCGAGAAGGGCGAGCTCGTGGTGCCTTCCGGGGACCTCTCGCGACTGATCGGCCGTCCCACCACCCCGCTGGCGGAGGCGGTCACCGCCGCGCTCAAGGGCTGAGCCGCCCGACATCCCTCGGACTGTCATGACCGTATGGCGATACGGGCATGACAGCCCGGGGTGCTCGGCGCTACCTTCCTTCTCGCGTGCCTGATGCGAGAAGGAGGGGCCCATGGCCGGGAAGTCCAAGGGTGAGCACCGGATAGGCCTGCTGAACGGCTTCGCCGCCTACGGCATGTGGGGCCTGGTGCCCCTGTTCTGGCCCCTGCTGAAGCCCGCCGGGGCGGTCGAGATCCTCGCCCACCGCATGGTGTGGTCCCTGGTCGTCGTCGCCGTCGCCCTGCTCTTCGTACGGCGCTGGGCGTGGGTCGGGCAGTTGCTGCGCCAGCCGCGCCGGCTCGGGCTCATCGCCGTCGCCGCCGCGGTCATCACCGTGAACTGGGGCGTCTACATCTGGTCCGTGAACTCCGGCCATGTGGTGGAGGCCTCCCTCGGGTACTTCATCAACCCGCTGGTGACGATCGCGATGGGCGTGCTGCTGCTGAAGGAGCGGCTGCGGCCCGCGCAGTGGGCCGCGGTCGCCGTCGGCCTCGCCGCCGTCGTCGTCCTGACCGTCGGCTACGGCCGCCCGCCGTGGATCTCGCTCGTCCTCGCGTTCTCCTTCGCCACCTACGGCCTGGTCAAGAAGAAGGTCGCCCTCGGCGGCCTGGAGTCGCTGGCCGCCGAGACCGCGATCCAGTTCCTGCCCGCACTCGGCTATCTGCTGTGGCTCGGCGCACACGGCAAGGCCGGCTTCCTGAACGACGGGACCGGTCACGCCGCCCTGCTCGCCTCCACCGGCCTCGTCACCGCACTGCCGCTGGTCTGCTTCGGCGCGGCGGCGATCCGCGTGCCCCTGTCCACGCTGGGCCTGCTGCAGTACCTGGCGCCCGTCTTCCAGTTCCTGCTCGGCATCCTCTACTTCCACGAGGCCATGCCGCCCGAGCGCTGGGCCGGGTTCGCGCTGGTCTGGCTGGCGCTGATGCTGCTCACGGGCGACGCGCTGCGCGCCGCACGCAGGCCGAGGGAGCCTCTCGGCCCGCCCCGCGTGGAGACGCCCGACGCGGCGCCCGTGGAAGCCTGAACCGGCGGCTCTCCGAACCGGCGGGTACGGGATCCGGTGGACGCCACCGACGTCGGTGCCCGCCGCTGATGTCCGCACTCGCCGCCGATGTCAGTGCCCGCCGCTATAAGTGGTGAGCATGTCGACTCAACCACCCTCCGAGGCCCCCGCCCCGCTGCACTGGAAGCTCGTCATCGACGCGGCCGACCCGCACGCCCAGGCCGACTTCTGGGCCGCCGCGCTGCACTACACGGCCGAGGACAACAGCGCCCTGGTAAACCGGCTGCTGTCCCTCGGCGCGCTGCCCGGCGAGGCCACGGCCGAGTACCACGGCCGGCCCGCCTTCCGCGACCTGATCGCCGTACGGCACCCCGACGACCCGTACGACCCGGAGAGCGGCACCGGGCTCGGGCGGCGGCTGCTGTTCCAGCGCGTGCCGGAGCCGAAGACCGTCAAGAACCGGCTCCACCTCGACCTGCACGCCGGCGCGGGCCGGCGCGCCGACGAGGTGGAACGGCTTCGGGCGCTGGGCGCGCGGGTGCTGAACGAGGTGAAGGAACCCTCGGGCGAGTGGGTGGTGATGGCGGACCCTGAGGGCAACGAGTTCTGCGTGCAGTAGGGCTGTCGCCGGTTACGACTGTGCGGCGCGGGCCGCTCGGTCGGTCAGGCGGACCATGCGGGCGCGGGCGGACTCCAGCGGGCGCGGGTCGTCGGCGGCGGGACCCGGCTCGGTGGTGAGGTCCGCCCACAGCTCGATGAGGTCGCGGCCCAGCCGCAGCCCCTCCTCGGGATCGCGCACCGCCCGCCACGCGGTGGTCGCGCTCTGTACGTTGCCGTAGGCGGCCTCCGCGTCCCGCGCCTGCCGGCGCAGCCGGGCGAGGTCCAGGGACTGCCGGCAGGCGCCGACCGGGTCGCCTGCCAAGTAGGCGATGTAGGCGGACAGTTCCCGCAGGTGCAGCACCTCGGCATGACCGGGGCCCAGCAGGGTGATCGCCTCGGTGACCGTGCGGTCGGCGAGCTGCACCGCCGTCTCGATACGGCCGGAGCGCACGGCCTCGTTGATCCGCGTCATCGGCTCGGTGAGCAACTCGGCCCCCTCCGCCGTCTCGGTGACGGGCACGTCCCCGAGCACCTCCTCGGCGACGGCGTCGAAGCCGCGGGCGGGGGTGGGAGTCGGGGTGGAGGCGGGCTCGGGCTCGGGCTCGGGCTCGGAGAGCTCGACCACGGGCACCAGGGCCTTCGTGACCGACATGACCGGCGCGGGGCCGAACTGCCCCGTCGGCGCCTGCACGGCCCCGGCCGGCACGGGCGCCGGCTGCTTCACCGGGGACACATCCCGCGCCTCCTCAGGCGTAGGCACGGTCACCTGGGAAGCCACGGCCGCCCGTACCGCCCGGCCGGTGACCCGGCTGGAGCCGTCCGCCGATACCTCCAGGGGAACCACGCAGCCCGCGCGGTCGTCGTGGATCGTGGCGCGTATGGGGGTGCCGACGCTGATGGCCAGCCGCTGGAGATGGTTGAGGACGGCCTGCTGGATCTCCTCACCCGGCGCCGCCACCACCGACGTCCCGCCCACCGACGCGCCTCCCGCGCCGAACACCCGGACCGCTACCACCGCCGGATGCGGGGCGGGCTGCTGCGCCCGCTTCTTCTCGAAGCTGACTCGAGACATCGGTTTTCCCTCACTCCCCCGGCGTCGCGATCCGGTCGTACGCGTCCTGCCGACCAGTGTGTCGGCCTCCCTGCGGTTTCCGCGTCACCGCAGCGTCACAGCCTCGCACCAGCCCCGCCCTGGCGCCAACAGCTTGCGTGTGCATAAAATGCATGTGCCTTTATTCGTCGTACGACAGCACGCCCCCGGGGGGACCCATGAGCCGTCGCTTTCTCTTCGTCCTGGGCAGCGCCCGCGCCGAGGGCAACACCGAACTGCTGGCCCGCGCGGCGGCCGAGCAGCTGCCCGGTGACGTCGAACAGCGCTGGATCCGTCTGGCCGAGCACCCGCTGCCCGACTTCGCGGACCTGCGGCACGACAGCGAGCACGTACGACCGCCCTCGGACAGCGCGACCGGACTGCTGCTGGACGCCACCCTCGCGGCCACGGACATCGTGATCGCCTCGCCGTTGTACTGGTACTCGGTGTCCGGCCTGACCAAGCGCTACCTGGACCACTGGTCGGGCTGGCTGCGCACCCCGGGCGTCGACTTCAAGGCGACCCTGGCCGGGCGCACGCTCTGGGGCATCGCCGCGCTCGCCCACACCGAGCAGTCGGTCGCCGAGCCCTACACCGGCACGCTCAACAACTCCGCCGCCTACATGGGGATGCGCTTCGGCGGGGTGCTGCTGGGCAACGGCAGCGCCCCGGGTGACGTGCTGAAGGACACCGACGCGCTGGCACGCGCGAAGACCTTCTTCGCCCAGGATCCGCCGTTCGCGCGCTTCCCGTACGAGACGTCCGTCGGCTAGCCCTACGCGCTGATGTCCTTCGTCGTGAACCGGGCCCAGGCCGCCGAGCCGAACACGGCCGCGTACAGCGCCTGGAGGTCTAGGTTCTTCACCAGGTCGTCCCAGTAGACGGGGTCGCGCACCAGGTCGGCGAAGGACAGCCAGTAGTGCGAGAACAGGTACGGGCCCACCGCGTGCAACTGGGGTATCTGGTCCAGGATCTGGACCGTGATGAGTATGCCGACGGTGGTCGCCATCGCCGCGATGCCGCTGTTCGTGAGCGTCGACACGAACAGGCCGAGCGCCGCCATGCCGACCAGTGAGGCGGCGACCACCAGGGCGATCAGCAGGGCCCGGCCGAGGCCATCGGTGAAGCTGATCCGGGTGCCGGATATGGTCGTGAGGTCGCCCAGCGGGAAGAGCAGTGCGCCCACGATCAGCGCCGAGCAGGCCACGACCAGCGTGGCCAGCAGGCAGAAGGCCATCACCGTCGTGTACTTGGTGAGCAGCAGCCGGGTGCGGCCGGCCGGGGCGACCAGCAGATAGCGCAGGGTGCCCGTGCCCGCCTCGCCGGCTATCGCGTCGCCCGCGACGACCCCGACGGCCATCGGCAGGAAGACCGGCAGGGTCGCGGCCAGTGCCGTGAACACCAGGAACAGACCGTTGTTGGTGATCTGCGTCATGAACGCCGGGCCCTGACCGCTGTGGTCCGCCGTCCCGCCGCCCCGCGTCTGGATCTTCACGACGATCCCGACCAGTACCGGCACGGCGGCCAGCACCCCGAGCAGGGCGAGCGTGCGCCCGCGGCGGAGGGTCGTGACCAGTTCACTGCGCAGCAGACCGAGCGTCCACAGGGGGCTCGGCCTGCGGGCGGCGGATGCGGCGACCGCCTCGGACACGGGGACCGTCTCAGCCCGCGACATCGAAGCCCTCCCCCGTCAGCGCCACGAACGCGTCCTCCAGCGAGGCCCGTTCGACCGTGAATCCCCGAACCCGGACCCCCGCCACGACCAGGGCCGCGTTCACCTCGGCGAGGTCCCGCGCGGGCGGTTCGCCGGTGACCCTCCCGCCCTCGGCGGTGACGTCCCCGACGCCCTGCTCCTTCAGCACACGGGCCGCCTCGGCCGGATCCGGGGTGGTCACCACCAGCCGTCCGCGCGCCCCGGACGCCAGGTCGGCCACCGCGCCCTGGGTGACGAGCCGGCCCCGCGTCATGACCGCCGCGTGCGTGCAGACCTGCTCGATCTCGTCGAGGAGGTGGGAGGAGAGGAAGACGGTCGTGCCGTCGGCGGCCAGCTCACGGATCAGGGTGCGGATCTCGCGCATGCCCTGCGGATCGAGGCCGTTGGTGGGCTCGTCCAGGACGAGCAGCCGGCGCGGCTGGAGCAGCGCGGCGGCAAGTCCGAGGCGCTGTCTCATGCCCAGCGAGTACGCCTTCGCCTTCTTGCCGGCGGCGGCCGCGAGACCCACCCGGTCCAGGGCGGCGGCGACGCGGGCGTGCCGGGTGCGGGGGTCGGCGGTCGGGTCGGCGGCGTCGTAGCGCAGCAGGTTGTCCCGGCCGGAGAGGAAGCCGTACAGCGCGGGGCCCTCGATGAGCGCGCCGACCTGTGGGAGGACGGACCGGGCCGCCCGGGGCATCGGGCGGCCCAGCACGCGGACCGTGCCGGCCGTGGGCTCGATCAGGCCCATCAGCATGCGGATGGTGGTGGTCTTTCCCGAGCCGTTCGGACCGAGGAAGCCGAAGACGCTGCCCGCCGGGACGGTCAGGTCGAGGCCGTCGACGGCGAGCTGTCCGCCGCGGTAGCGCTTGGTGAGGCCGCGGGTGGCGATGACGCTCGCCTCCGCGGGCCCCGGGGCAGGCTTCCCCGCGTCCTCCACCTGCCCCGGGGCACGCTTCCCCGCGTTTCCCGCCTCCCGCTCCGTGGCGGACGTTCCGTCCATCGGCTCCCCCTCGGTTCGCGCCTCCGTGAAGGGTGAACGTACGGTCACGGTCCGTAGTGCCCGGAAGGGCTCACTTTCCCGCGTTCGCCGCCTTCACCAGGGCGTCCTTGGTCACCGCGCCGGCGTACACCTTGCCGTCGTCGGTGATCAGGGCGTTGACCAGGCGGGTGGAGAAGACCGTGCCCTTGCCGAACTTGCCCGAGACCTTGTCGCCCAGCGAGCCGAGGAAGCCGCCGAGGTCACCGCCCCGGGAGCCGGTCGGCAGGCCGCCCTTGGCGCCGGTGTCGAAGGTGGCGATGGACGTCCAGCCCTTGCCGAGGACCTCGGCGCCGTTCATGCCCTTGGCGAAGTCCCCACCGGACTCAGGCGCGTGCTTGCGAGCCGCGGAGTCCTTCTTCTCCTCCGTCACCTTCGCACCCCTGGGCGGGGCGAAGTCGAAGGTGGACGCGGCCGGCCTCCCGAAGGAGACCTGGGTGAAGCCCACGTCGAGGACGGCGGCGCCGCCGCTCTTCGGCGTCAGCGTGAACTTCAGCGGCGTACCCGTCTTCGCGTCGACGGCGATGCTGATGGCGCCGACCGTGGTGCCGGACTGCCTGGGCTTGATCAGCAGCTTGTAGGCGTCGCGCCCGGCGACCCGCTCGGTGCCGTCGACGGTGACGGACGTGGTGCCGTCCACCGACTTCAGCGCCTGGTTGGCGAAGTCCTTCGGCGTGGCCGGGGGCTCGGCCCTGTGCTCCTTGCCGGAGTCGGCCGAGGTGCCGTGGTACACCTCGTTGGTCTTGCTGTCGTAGCCCCACATGTTCTTGCCGTTGTGGATGAGGCTGTACTCGGAGCCGCTCTCCAGCAGCGACAGCTTCTGCTTCTCGGGGCCGTCGGCGGCCACGCGCAGCGTGTGCGTGCCGGAGACCAGCGAGGTGAGCTGGGACTGCGGATCGGCGGAGGAGCCGTCGCCGGAGCCCTTGCCGGCGGCGGAGGACAGGTTGTTCGCCAGGCCGCCGAGGTTGGGCAGGCCGAGGTCGGTGTCGATCCGCACGGTGCCGGACAGTTGCTGCACGTCCGACTTGGCGATCTTCTCGATGAGCTGCTGCGCGGTGATCCTGGGCAGGTCGGGGTCGCCGGAGGCGGCGAGCGCCGGGACCAGACCGATCGTGGCCGCCGCGACCCCCACCACGGCGACCGGGACCGCGTAACGGGCGGCCCTGCGGCGCCCGGCCTGCCGCTCCTCGTCACGCGCGGCGTCCACTCGCGCGGCGTCCACTGCGTCGTCGGATTCGTACGGTGCCATGTGTGCCTTACCTCCGTCGTCGGCGGCGGCTGTTGTCACGCTGGTCCACCAGAGCCGCCATTCTCACCCGAATCGGTGAGGAGTGGTGATTTCCGTGGCTTCCATCTCACCAAATCAGCCATGAGGAAGCGTCAGACCTCGGAGCCAACTCCGCGTACGCCTGCGGTATGACACGCGGGGGCCGCGACTCCGCCGACCCGTAGGGGTCTCACCGGAACGGACGGGGCTTTACGGGCGCGCAGGGGGCGTACGGATGCACGGGCCGGACGGTCGTACCGATGGCGCAGGGCCGTACGGATGGACGGATCCGGGCCGGTCGCACGGCCGAAGGCGCGCGACGCACGGCCGAAGCGCGCCGGATCCGCACGGCCGGAATCGCGGCGCGGCGGGCGGCGGGGCGGGCCGTGGAGTACGGCCGGAAGCGCGGTGCGGCAGACGGCGCAGGCGGCGGGCCGTGACGTACGGCCGACACGCGGCGCGGCGCACAGCCGGAGGCGTGCCCCGCAGGCGGCGGGCCGTGACGTACGGCCGACACGCGGCGCGGCGCACAGCCGGAGGCGTGCCGGTCGTACAACCAGAGGCGTGGCGTGGCGGGCGGCCGGGTCAGCCGGCGCGGTGCACCACCGCGTCGCACAGCTCCAGCAGCGCGGCCTTGGCGTCGCACTCCCGCAGCGGCGCCAGCGCGGCGCGGGCCTCCTCCGCGTACCGGACGGTGTCGCGGCGGGCCTGCTCCAGCGCGGGGTGGGCGCGCAGCGCGGCCAGCGCCTCGGCGTGCCGGGCGTCGTCGCTGAGGTCGGAGTCGAGCAGGTCGCACAGCGCGATGTCCTCGGGCAGACCGAGGCGGGCGGCGCGTTCGCGCAGCCGGAGCACGGGCAGGGTCGGGATGCCCTCGCGCAGGTCGGTGCCCGGGGTCTTGCCGGACTCGTGGGAGTCGGAGGCGATGTCCAGGACGTCGTCGGCGAGCTGGAAGGCGACCCCGAGCCGCTCGCCGTACTGGGTGAGCACGTCCACGACGGTCTCGTCGGCGCCGGACATCATCGCGCCGAACCGGCAGGAGACCGCCACCAGCGAGCCCGTCTTGCCTCCGAGCACGTCCAGGTAGTGCTCGACCGGGTCGCGGCCGTCGGAGGGGCCGGCGGTCTCCAGGATCTGGCCCGTGACCAGCCGCTCGAAGGCGAGGGCCTGCACCCGGACCGCCTCGGGGCCCAGGTCGGCGAGGATCTGGGAGGCGCGGGCGAAGAGGAAGTCGCCGGTGAGGACCGCGACGGAGTTGCCCCAGCGGGTGTTGGCGCTGGCCACGCCGCGCCGCACGGCCGCCTCGTCCATGACGTCGTCGTGGTACAGCGTGGCCAGATGGGTCAGCTCCACGACGACGGCCGACGGCACGATGCCCGGCGCGTAGGGGTCGCCGAACTGGGCCGCGAGCATCACGAGCAGCGGCCGGAACCGCTTCCCGCCGGCTCGTACGAGGTGCTGCGCGGCCTCCGTGATGAACGGGACCTCACTCTTGGTGGCCTCGAGCAAGCCTTCCTCGACAGCCGCCAATCCGGCCTGGACATCGGCTTCCAGAGCCTGGTCCCGCACGCTCAGCCCGAACGGCCCGACGACGGTCACGAGGGGTCTCCTGTCTGCTGGTGTCTGCTGGCGATTACACGGTTTGTCGATAGGTCGCTGCCATCACTCAAGTCAGCGTATCCGGTCCTGTTTCGATCACCGATAGCGCCCACCGGTCCAGCCTGGGCGGTATCGGATCACGACCAGTATGTTTTTGATCAAGTGATATGAGCGGACATTCATCGACTTAACAGGAACAGGCACGGTTTGTCGCGAGCCGAGGAGGCGAGCGGAGTAATACCTACGCCCCGGACAACGACAGGCGCCGCGTCGCGGGTTCCACCACCACCCGCCCGACCCACCCAAATCCCCTATGTCTGATTTGAAATACTTTGTTATTTCGTGAGTTGAGTCACGCACGACCTTCGGCGCCGTGGAGCCGTCAGGCCTCCTCTCCCCTTCCCCTGTCGGCGAGTTGAGGGTTGGCAAACGCAAAGGATCAAGTACCCCAAACGGCACAGACAAAGGTCAAATGGTGCGTTGTGTGAATCGAGTACTTGTTCCCGACATGTGCTCTCGCATACGTTCCGGCCGTCGGGCGGACGCCGAATCCTGCCGCCGCCCGCGTAACCCATCGACGAACTCATTCGTACGGCAGGAGCGGGGGACCCAGGTAAGTCCGCCGGACCGGACGGCACACGCCGCGCCGGAACGGCTAGGGGTGAAGCCCTGTCTTCGCACGAAGGCAAGGCCGGGCACCTCCCCGCCCGAACCCGACAGCTCACCTCGCAGGCGCCGGAGAGGACTTCCTTCATGCCCGCTGCCGCTCAGCCCCGCCGCACCCGCACCACCCGCCTCGCCCGTGCCTTCGCCGTCGCCGGCACCGGTGCCGCCGTCCTCGCTGTGTCGCTCGTCGGCGCCACCAGCGCCTCCGCGGCCACCGGCACGACCACCAAGACCGCCGCCACCACCGTCGCCGGGTACCCCAACAACCTCGACGGCTGGATCCGCGAGTCCCTCGCGATCATGGCCCAGAAGGGCATCCCGGGCACCTACAACGGCATTTACCGCAACGTCATGCGGGAGTCCTCCGGCAACCCGCGCGCCATCAACCTCTGGGACTCCAACGCCGCCGCGGGCATCCCGTCCAAGGGTCTGCTCCAGGTGATCGACCCGACCTTCAACGCGTACCACGTGGCCGGCACCTCCTTCGACCCCTACGACCCGGTCGCCAACATCACCGCGGCCTGCAACTACGCCGCCGCCCGGTACGGGTCGATCGACAACGTGTTCAGCGCGTACTGACGGTCCCGCCGACCGGCGCGGAATCGGCCGCCCGGCGTGTGCCCACACCTGACGGAGGGGCACGCGCCGGGCGGCCGTCACTCTTCCGGGGACGGCCGTGCACCTGGGACACCCGTGCACCGAGGACGGTCGTGTACAGGGCGGGCCGGGGCGCTGGGCACGGTCCTGTACTGATGTGCCGGTCAGTCGGTCGGGAACAGTCTTTCGAGGACGACCGCGATGCCGTCCTGCTCGTTCGACAGGGTGATCTCGTCGGCCGCCGCCTTGAGTTCGGGGTGCGCGTTGGCCATGGCGACTCCGTGTCCGGCCCAGTCGAACATCGGGATGTCGTTGGGCATGTCGCCGAACGCCAGCGCCTCCTCCGCCGCGATCCCGAGCCGCTCGGCGGCCAGCGCGAGACCGGTCGCCTTGGTCACCCCGGACGGCTGGAGCTCCACGGTCCCCGGCCCGGACATGGTGACCGTGGCCAGCGAGCCCACCACCGCGCGTGCGATGGCCGCCAACTCGTCGTCGGACAGTCCGGCGTGGCGCAGCAGCACCTTGCTGATCGGCGCGCACCACAGGTCGTCGCGCCGGCCGACCCGGACCGCGGGCAGGGTCGGGTGCGGCATCCGGTAGCCGGGCTCGATGAGCGTGAGCCCCTCGACCCCGTCCTGGTCGACGGCCGCGTACACCTGCCCCACCTCGGCCTCGATCTTGCCGAGCGCGGTCTCGGCCAGCTCCCGGTCCAGCCGGACCGACCACAGCAGGCGGCCGGTCCCGGCGTCGTAGACCTGTGCGCCCTGCCCGCACACCGCGAGCCCCGTACAGCCGAGGTGTGCCAGCAGCGGCCGTACCCGCGGGGCCGGGCGGCCCGTCACCACCAGGTGCCGGGCGCCGGCCCGCGCCACCCGCGCGAGCGCGGCGAGCGACCGGTCGGAGACGGTGTCGTCGCCGCGCAGCAGCGTTCCGTCCAGGTCGGTGGCGATCAGTGCGTATGCGGGGGTGGCTGCCATGATCAGAGAATACGGATACCGGGCCCCGCCGACTCACCTTGTCGTCCTGCGCACTTACGTACTGGTCCACCCCAAGTAGTGCCGACCGGCTCCTCGTTGATGATTGTTGACGGGGGGCTCAGGCGCGGCCGGCGGCCTCAGCCGTGGGCCGACGCCACGTGTTTCGCCAGGCGTGGGGAGGCGAACTCCGTGCCGCAGACGAAGCGCATCACCGGGCCGTACGACGATGCCGCCGGCAGGCCGGTGAAGTACAGGCCGGGAACGGACGAGACGAAGCCGGGGCCGAGCTTCGGTGTGCCGCGGCTCACCGCGAGCCGGGTGCGCAGCTCATGGCCGAGGAAGTCCATCGCCGCGACGTCGACACGGTAGCCGGTAGCGGCGATGACGTGGTCGGCGGTGAGCCGCTCGATGTGCCCGCCGTGGGTGCGGACGGTGAGGACGGGGCTGCCGTCCGGTGCCTCGGTGCTCACCACTCGCGCCACGTCCTGCACCTGCACCGCGCTCTCGAAGCGCTCGCGCAGCCACCAGGCGCCGAGCGGTCCGAGCACGCGGCGGACCAGGAAGTGGCGGGTGGCCTCGGGCAGATAGCGGTAGGGGTGCGGGTAGTAGCTGAACGCCCAGAGCGACCAGGCGCGGCCGAACGGGGACTCGGGGCGCAGCTTCGGCTGCTCCCAGGGCGGCGCGCCGAAGGCGACCCGGCCGCGGCCGCGCGCGACGACACGCACGCGTGCCCCCGCCTCGGCGGCGAGCGCCGCCGTCTCCAGCGCGGACTGGCCGGAGCCGACCACGATGAGCTCCTTGCCGGCGAAACGGCGCAAATCGTGATGCTGGGAGCTGTGCGAGACCGGGCCGGTGGCCGCCGGCCCGTCGGCCGCGGCTCCCGCGAGCTCCGCGGGCAGGTGCGCGAGGCCCGCCAGACCGGTGGCGACGACGACCGCGCGCGCGGTGAACATCTCCCCCGAGTCCAGCTTCAGCTCGAAGCAGCCGCTCTTGTCGCGGTCCACGGAGACGACCCGCACCCGCTCCAGGTCGGGGACCAGCTTCTGCTGGAACCACTCACCGTAGGCGATGAACGTATCCACCGGGATGATGTCCTCGTCGGCCACCAGGCGCCTGATCCCGGCCGCGTCGCAGTAGTCGGCGAGGGTGTGGCCGGGCTGCGGGCAGTCGAAGTTCGAGGCGGCGGGCGTGGACTTCAGGAGCATGCCCTCGGGCATGTGGTCGCTCCAGCTGACCATGGGGTCGCCGAAGACGCGGACGGGGATGCCGCGCGCCCGCAGATGGGCGGCGGTGGACAGGCCGAACGGCCCGGCCCCGATGACTGCAACCGGTCGAGTCACGAAGTCCCTCCCCAGGACATGGTGCGCCACTCTTTGTGTGGCTTTGCCTACTTCGTGGAGGTGCCGCTGCCGCGGCGATTGGTCCGCCACAGCTGATAGAGGTGCTTCGCGCCCGGGCGCACGAAGCGGGCGAGCATCGTGAGGAACGGCAGCGGGTCGTCACCCGCGAGCCAGGCCAGCTCCGTCCCGCTCGCCTTCGCCGGCGCGTGCGGCGTCGTATAGCCGCTGCGGCGGTAGGCGAGGAGGGCGGGGAGGTCGATGTTCTCCACGATGTAGCGGTGGCCGGCGCGCTGTTCCCCCTCCGGAACGGGGCGGCCGGTCAGGTTCAGGTGCATGGCGCGTACGACGTCCACGCCCGACTCGTTCTCGAACAGCCGGAACTGGGCGCCCGTGCGCGGGTTGAAGTCGAGGAGCTTGTACTGTCCGTCGCGCCGGTCGAAGCGCAGGTCGAGGTCGATGATGCCGCTGTAGCCGATCTGTTTGATGAAACGCGCGGCGAGGTCGGTGAGTTCCGGGTTGTCGACGACGTACGCGTTCGCCGTCATGCCGGCGTGCGGCGGCCACGAGCGGACCTTGACACCGGTGAACAGCGCGAGCGGGCTTGCGTCCTGGTCGAAGCAGGCGTGCACGATCCAGTCCTCGGCCTCCTCGCGCGGCAGGTACTCCTGGAGGATCACCCCCGGCCGTTCGCCCCAGTCACGCGCGAGGGTGAGCAGGCCCTCACGGGTGGCGATCCGCGTGGTGCCGTTGACGGCGGGCTGTTTGCGCCGGACGAACGCCTCCCGGTTCTTGGCCACCACCGGAAAGCGGGCCGAGTCCGCGAAGGCGACGATGTCCTCGTACGACTCCGGGAACGCCGACGCGGGGGTCGCGATGCCGTGTTCCAGGCACAGTTCGTGCAAGCCCTGCTTGCTGGCGAGCCGACGCGGCAGCGCGGGGTCGACGCGCGGGAAGAGAAAGGAACCGGCCAGCTCGTCCTGGTGCTCGGCGATCAGTACGGCGGCCTCCTCGTCGGTCGGGACGAGGACGGCGGGGCGGCCGATGCGGCGGCCGATGCGCAGCAGGCCCTCGACCAGGCGGCCCGCGTCCTCCGCGCCGGTCGTCGGCCACACGAAGGCCTTCTTCAGATAGCGGGAGGAGGCCGCGGGCGTGTAGGCGTCCTCGGTGATGGCGTACATGGGCACGCCGAGCCGACCCAGGCTGCGGATCGCGCCGACACCGCCATGGTGCAGCGGATAGTCGCCGAACTTGACGATCAGCCCTGGTACGTCCCGGTCCGCCTCGAACGGCACACCGACGGTGTCTCCGGCCACGGGTCCCCCCACGTGTCCCCCCAACGGAACGGACCCACCCCGTCCGTGTCCCCAAAGGACGCTAAGCCGGAATTGCCGCCTCCGACAAGGCCTATTCGGACATTGCGAACTCTTTAGCCAGGATGCGGGCAACCTTTCGAAGGCCCTGCGACACACACGTTTCGGACACCGTGACGGGTGTCGCAGGAGGCTCTGCCCAAGACACGCATCACGGCCGTAACGTGTGGCGCGACCACATGGAACGAGCGCCATGCACGGCCCGGATGAGAGTGAGGCAGCACCCCATGCCCCCCTTCGACGTCCCCGAGGGCGACCCCTTCGGCCCGCACAACCTTCCCTATGGCGTGTTCTCGCCCTCCGGCAGCACGGAGCGGAGGGTCGGTGTCCGGCTCGGGGACCAGGTCCTCGACGCGGGCGCCGCGGCGGCCGCCCTCGGCTCGCCGCACCACACGCTGCTCGCGCGGCCCACCCTCAACGCACTGCTGGCCGCCGGCCGCCCGGCCTGGACAGAGGTACGGCGCGCCATCACGGCCTGGATCACGGACCCCGCACACCGCGAGGCCGTCGAGCCGCTGTTCCACCCCCTGTCCGAGGTGACCCTGCACCTGCCCTTCGAGGTGGCGGACTACGTCGACTTCTACGCCTCGGAGAACCACGCCCGCAACGTCGGCCAGATCTTCCGCCCGGACGCCGAGGACTCCCTCACCCCCAACTGGAAGCACCTCCCGATCGGTTACCACGGCCGCTCCGGCACGGTCGTCGTCTCCGGCACGGACGTCGTACGGCCGTCCGGGCAGCGCAAGGCCCCGGCCGACCCGGCACCCGTCTTCGGCCCGTCGGTCCGGCTGGACATCGAGGCCGAGGTCGGCTTCGTCGTGGGCGTGCCGTCCGGACTGGGCCGGCCGGTCGCGCTCGGCCACTTCCGCGAGCACGTCTTCGGGCTGTGCCTGCTGAACGACTGGTCCGCACGGGACATCCAGGCCTGGGAGTACGTCCCCCTCGGCCCCTTCCTCGGCAAGTCCTTCGCGACCTCGGTGTCGGCGTGGATCACCCCGCTGGACGCGCTGGAGCACGCGCGCGTGGCGCCTCCGGAGCGCACGCACCCGCTGCTGCCCTACCTGGACGACTCGGCACCCGGCATCGAGCCCGGCGGCTACGACCTGCGGATTTCCATCGCCATCAACGGCCACGTGGTCTCCGAGCCGCCTTTTTCGACCATGTACTGGACCGCCGCCCAGCAGCTCGCCCACATGACGGTGAACGGCGCCTCGCTGCGCACCGGCGACCTGTACGGCTCGGGCACGGTGAGCGGCCCCGAGGAGCGTCAGCGCGGCTCGCTGCTGGAGCTGACCTGGAACGGCCGCGACCCTCTCGAACTCCCCGAGGGCAAGCGGGCCTTCCTGGAGGACGGCGACGTGGTGACCCTGTCGGCCTGGGCCCCCGGCGCGGACGGACGCCGGGTCGGACTGGGGGAGGTCAGCGGACGCGTCGTGGCGGGCTGAGCGGCGCCGCGGCGCGCGGCGTCGGACAAGGGGCGCCGGGGTGACCGGCGCCTCGTAGCAGGAGATCGACGAGTCCGCCGGAGCGACCATCGTGGACTCCTGGAGGCGGTGCGGCAGGCTCTGCGGGACCGGGAGGCGTAGGGCCTCCCCATCCTGCGGGGCGGCAAACGGGCAAGCCGGGGAGCAGGCGGCCGGATGCGCGGACAGGCGGCCGGATACGCGGAACGGATCACTGCTCGAGCCCTGACTCCCGCCGCCCCGCACCGTCATACTGGGGCGCGGACACGGACCCCACGAGGCGCCCTCGGCGCATCGCCCCGCACCACCCGCACCACCTGACACCCGCACAACTCTCCGACCAGGAACCGGAGCCCCGGCATGACCGTCTGCCTGCTCCTGCTGAGCGTCGTCGCCCTGACGGCCGCCCTGCCGGCGCCGCGCGCGCTGACCCGTGCCGCATGGCCCGAGCGGGACCCCGTGGTCGCGTTGTGGGTGTGGCAGTGCCTGGTCGCCACCGTCCTGCTGTGCTGCCTGGCCGCACTGGTCCTGGGCACAGCGGCCGTCTTCCACACCGTCCGCGACCGCGTGTTCGCCCCCGCACCGCCCTCCGTCACCGCCGCCTACGACCTCTCCTCCGCGCCGGTGTGGGCCGCCACCCTCACCGTGCTGCTCGCCTGCGGGGCGGCCTGGACGACGGCGATGCTGGCGCGGGAACTCTTCGAAGCCCGCCGCAGCCGTGGCCAGGCCCGCGCACAGCTCCGGGAGCGCGCCCCCGACCTGCCGGCCGGACTGCCGGCGGCACGCGGCCCGATGCTGGTGCTGGAGGACGAGTACCCGGACGCCTGGTGGATGCCCGGACACCCACCGCAGTTGGTCGTCACCACGGGCGCGCTCCACCGGCTCACCGACCACCAGCTGGACGCCGTCCTCACCCACGAGCGCGGGCACGCGCGTGCCCACCACGACTGGCTGCTGCACCTGTCCACCGCGCTCGCCACGGGCTTCCCGCGCGTGCCGCTGTTCGCCCACTTCTGTGACCAGACGCACCGCCTGGTCGAGCTGGCCGCCGACGACACGGCATCCCGGCGCTGCGGCCACCTCACCACGGCCCTCGCGCTGATCGAGCTGAACCAGCACCGTGGCGTCCTGTCCTGTGACTCCAGCCGCCGCCTCCTCGGCGAACGCGTGGACCGGCTGCTGGAACCGCCGCCACGGCTGCTGCGCCGGCACCGGGCCCTGACGACTGCGGTGGCCGCCCTGGTGCCGTTGCTACCGCTTCTCATCACGTTCGCGCCGGGACTGACCGCACTGTCCTGACGGCGTCGTCCCGGGCGGGTTCGCCAGGTTGCCGCCGAGTGGCAGATCTTCCCGTCCGGAGAGGAGAGCCCACAGGTCAGCGGCATATCCAACGCCCCCTCACCTGGCGCAACACTTCGGCAACACGACTTTCCCTACCGCATCGGTATGGTTCCAGCCATGCCACCCACCGACCGTCCCCGAGACCACGCCGGTCAGGGCGCCGCGACCACGGTCGCCGCCCACCGCACGCGTCGTCGGCTGCGTGCGGACCGGGCCCGGCAGCTCGCCGACCTGTTGCGCCACCAGATCCTCACCGGCGCCTTCCAGAACGGCCCCCTTCCCCACGAGTCCACCCTCGCCGCCGACTACCGCGCCTCCCGCAACACCGTTCGCCAGGCCCTGGACCTCCTCAGGGCCGAGGGACTGGTGGAACGGCTGCCCGGAGTCGGCACCGTGGTCGTCGCCCGGAAATACCCGCACGGGCTCGACCGTCTCATGGGCCTCGCGGAAACCCTCCGCGAGCACGGTCGCGTCACCAACGAGGTCCGCACCATGGGCCCCGCCCCCGCGCCCAGCCCGGTCGCCGACCGCCTCCACGTCCCCGCCGGCGCCGACGTCCTCTACATCGAACGCCTGCGCCGCCTGAACGGCCTCCCCCTCTCCCTCGACCTCACCTACATCCCGCTCGACATCGGCACCGCCCTGCTCGGCGCCGACCTTGAGAACACCGATGTCTTCCGCCTCCTGGAAGCCATCACCGGACAGCCCCTCGGCCATGCCGAGATCACCCTGGAGGCGGTGACGGCGGACGCCCACTCCGCCGCCGTGCTCCAGGCCCCGCGCGGCGCCGCCGTGCTCATGCTGGAACGCCTCACTCACCTCGCCGACGGCCGCCCCGTCGACCTGGAGTTCATCCGCTTCCGCGGCGACCGGATCACCATGAGCGGCCTGCTCCACCGGTCGTAGACACCCCGCCGCACCCGCCCCTGCCTGCACGTTTCCTGGAGACAGCCATGCCCTTGGCGCCCCAGCGGGCCGACGTGCCCGTGACCATCGACGAGTCGAAGTGCATCGACGGCTGCACCCTCTGCGTGGACATGTGCCCGCTGGACTCCCTCGCCATCGACGAGACCAACGGCAAGGCGTACATGCACGTCGACGAGTGCTGGTACTGCGGCCCCTGCGCAGCCCGCTGCCCCACCGGAGCCGTCACGGTCAACATGCCCTACCTGCTGCGGTGAGAGGTACAACCACCATGAAACGAACGGCAGTCGCCGCATCCGCCGCCGCGCTCCTCCTTCCCCTGTCCGCCTGCGGCGGCAGCGCTGAGGCCGGCAGCGACTCGACGGTCACCGTGACCGTCGGCTACCAGTCCAAAACCATCAACACCGTCACCGCGGGTACTCTGCTGCGCTCCCTCGGTTCCTTCGAGAAGCAGCTCGACTCCCTGCACGACGGCCACACCTACAAGGTCGACTGGCAGGACTACGCCACCGGCGCCCCGATCACCGCCCAGATGACCGCGGGCAAGATCGACATCGGCTCGATGGGCGACTTCCCGCTGCTGCTCAACGCGGCCCGCGGCGAACAGCTCGGCCGCCCCACCCACCTGGTCTCAGTGACCGGCTACAACCTGCGCGGCGGCCTGAACACCGTCGTCACCGCGCCCGGATCGAAGCTCACCTCCCTGCAGGACCTGACGGGCAAGAGGGTCTCCACAAGCGTCGGATCCGCCGCCGACGGCACCCTCGTACGGGCCCTGCAACGCGCCGGCATCGATCCGGACAAGGGCATCTCCAAACTCAACCAGCAGCCTGCCGTGGGCGCCTCGGCGCTCTCCTCCGGCGGCGTGGACGCCCTGTCGCAGTTCGTCGCCTGGCCGGGCCTGCTCGCCTACCAGGGAAAGGCGAAGGCCCTGTACGACGGCGCCCAGCTGAACCTGCCCACCTTCCACGGCGTCACCGCCCGCGAGGACTTCGCCAAGCAGCACCCCGGCGTTCTGGAGGCCTTCCTCAAGGCCCAGGCAGAGGCGACGGACTACCTCAACTCCCACCCCGTGGCCGCCGCAGAGCAGGTCGCGAAGGCCACCGGCCTGCCCGCCGAGGTCGTCTACCTCTACAACGGCGCCCACGGCATCGCCACCTTCGACCCCGCCGTCAAGCCGCAGCTGGTCTCCGCGCTGAAACAGGACGTGTCCGTACTGAAGGCCGCCAAACTGACCGGCGACATCGACGTGGGCTCCTTCACCGACGACCGGTACATCAAGAAGGCCCTCGGCGCCTCCTACGCCCGGCGGCTTGCCGCCGGACCTCCGCCGGCCGCGTGCGAGGTATGGCCCAAGGGCAGCGAGAAGACCGTCTCCTTCAAGTCCCCCAAGCAACTGCTGACCTACGTGGCCGGCCACCGGGGCGACATCCGCGCCGCCTACGTACCTGACCCCACCACCGGCACCCTCTGGTTCGCCGACAAGGCGGTGTGGGTGGCCGACGGCGACCAGCTGCTGCCCTTCGTCACACCGGCGACCGCGCAGACCTACGTCGCCGCCCACGGCGGTGCCCGTACGGTGTCCTACCGCGAGGCTCTGGAGCGTGCCTCATGAGCCGGCGCCCCCTGGTCCGTTATGCGCTGCGGACGGCCTCCCTCGCCGCTTTCCTCGGGCTTTGGCAGTTGCTGACCAGCCTGAACGTCGACCTGTGGCTGCGCTTCTCGCAGTTCCCGACGGTCACCGACGTGGCCCGTGCCTTCGCGGACCGGCTCTCCGGGAGCGACTACTGGACCGACCTCACCGACAGCCTCACCCGGATCCTCACCGGCTTCTCGCTGGCGGCCGTTCTGGGCGTGGCGACCGGCGTGCTCGTGGCCCGCTCGCGCCTCGCCGAAGATCTGCTCGGCCCGGTCCTGGAGGTGATCCGCCCGATCCCGGCCATCGCCCTCGTCCCGGTCGCGATCCTCCTCTTCCCGTCCAACGAGCAGGGCATCGTCTTCATCACCTGCACCGCCGCCTTCTTCCCCGTGCTGGTCTCCACCCGGCACGCGGTCCGCGCGCTGACCCCCGTCTGGGAAGAGGCGGTGCGCACCATGGGCGGCGGCCGGCTGCGGATCCTCGGGTCGGTCGTGCTGCCGGGCGCGCTGCCCGGCATCTTCGGCGGGCTGTCGGTCGGCATCGGCGTGTCGTGGATCTGCGTGATCTCCGCCGAGATGATCTCCGGCCAGTACGGGGTCGGCTACCGCACCTGGCAGGACTACACGGTGGTGAACTACCCGGGCGTCTTCGTCGGCATGGTCACGATCGGCGTCCTCGGCTGGGTCACCTCCACGGCCGTGGAACTCCTCGGCCGGCGCCTGACCCACTGGCTGCCCCGCACCTCGTACGTCCCCGGTGGCCGCAGCACCTGCGTGCCCCGGCCTGTCGCCGTCTCCGTTCGTGCCGACAACGATTCCGAGCACCAGGCCCAGCCCGAGCAACAGGGCCACAAGGACGCCGAGGAGGCCCGCGATGAGCACCTCGTCTGAGACCGTCACAGCTCCCACCACGTCGGCATCGGGCGCCATAGGCGGCACCCGGCTCGCCTTGCGTTCCGCCGTGCTCGGCCGCCCGGACGCGCCGGTGCTGTACGACGTCGACCTGGATGTCTCCCCAGGCGAGATCCTCACCGTCGTCGGCCTCTCCGGCTGTGGCAAGTCCACGCTGCTGCGCACCCTCGCCGGCTTGCTGCCTCCGTTGGACGGCGTCGCCGAGGTGGACGGGCGGCCGCTGGCTGGCGCCTCGGCCGACCGCGCGCTGGTCTTCCAGGAGGACGCACTGCTGCCCTGGCGCACCTTGCGCGGGAACGTAGAACTGCCGCTCGCCATCAGCGGCGTACCACGCTCCGAACGCGGTTCCCGGGCCGAGTCCTGGCTCGCCCGCGTCGGACTCAGTGCGCAGGCCGGGCAGTTGCCGCACCGGGTGTCCGGCGGGCAGCGCCAGCGCGCCCAGTTGGCCCGCGCACTGGCCGACAGCCCGCGCGCCGTCCTCATGGACGAGCCCTTCGGCGCCCTCGACGCCCAGACCCGCTCCGGCATGCAGGACCTGCTGGTGGAGGTGTTGCGCGGGACGGGCGCGACCGTCGTCTTCGTCACGCACGACGTCGACGAGGCCCTCTTCCTCGGCGACCGTGTGGCCGTGCTCGGCTCGGGCCGGGTGGCCGCCGTACGGGACGTGCCCGGGCCACGTGACCGCGGGGCCCTGGGCGACCCGGCCCGCGTGGCCCTGCGCCGCGACATCCTCACCTCGCTCGGCTCCTGAAAGGCACCCCGGTGACCACCCCCGCCACCTTTTCCCCCGAGATTCCCCCCGTCACCGACGCCGAGGAGCTGACCTGCGACGTCCTCGTCATCGGTGGCGGCACCGCCGGCACCATGGCCGCCCTGACCGCCGCCGAGCGCGGCGCGAACGTCCTGCTGCTGGAGAAGGCCCACGTCCGTCACTCCGGCGCGCTCGCCATGGGCATGGACGGCGTCAACAACGCGGTCATCCCCGGCCGTGCCGAACCCGACGACTACGTCGCCGAGATCACCCGCGCCAACGACGGCATCGTGGACCAGTCCACCGTCCGCCAGACCGCCACCCGCGGTTTCACCATGGTGCAGCGGCTGGAGTCGTACGGCGTCAAGTTCGAGAAGGACGAGCACGGTGAGTACGCGGTGCGCCAGGTGCATCGCTCCGGCTCGTACGTACTGCCCATGCCAGAGGGCAAGGACGTCAAAA
The DNA here is from genome assembly GCF_053598315.1 of Streptomyces sp. NPDC001153. Taxonomy (NCBI): domain Bacteria; kingdom Bacillati; phylum Actinomycetota; class Actinomycetes; order Kitasatosporales; family Streptomycetaceae; genus Streptomyces; species Streptomyces sp. NPDC001153. Next base: position 33,943 of record NZ_JBSFJZ010000054.1, on the reverse strand, counting down.
AGGTCCTGTACCGGCAGTTGCGGCGGCACGAGATGCGGGAGCGGATCCGGATCGAGAACCGGGTGATGCCGGTCCGGGTCCTGACCGCGGAAGGGCGGGCCGTGGGCGCCGCGGGCTTCCACACCCGCACCGGCGCCTTCGTCACCGTCCGCGCGGGCGCCGTCATCCTCGCCACCGGCGCCTGTGGCCGGCTCGGCCTGCCCGCCTCCGGGTACCTCTACGGCACCTACGAGAACCCCACCAACGCCGGGGACGGGTACGCCATGGCCTACCACGCGGGCGCCGAGCTGACCGGCATCGAGTGCTTCCAGATCAACCCTCTGATCAAGGACTACAACGGACCGGCCTGCGCCTACGTCGCCAACCCCTTCGGCGGCTACCAGGTCAACCGGCACGGCGAGCGGTTCGTCGACTCCGACTACTGGTCGGGGCAGATGATGGCCGAGTTCGCCGAGGAGGTCGCCAGTGACCGCGGCCCGGTCTACCTCAAGCTCAGCCATCTCCCGGAGGAGTCGGTCTCCGCTCTGGAGTCGATCCTGCACTCCACCGAGCGGCCCACCCGGGGCACCTTCCACGCCGGCCGCGGACACGACTACCGCACCCACGACGTCGAGATGCACATCTCCGAGATCGGCCTGTGCGGCGGCCACTCCGCCTCCGGAGTCCGCGTCGACGCCCACGCCCGTACGACCGTCCCCCGCCTGTACGCCGCCGGCGACCTCGCCTGCGTCCCGCACAACTACATGATCGGCGCTTTCGTCTTCGGCGACCTCGCGGGCGCGGACGCCGCCCAGTACACGGCCTACGAGGGTGAACTTCCCGCGGACCAGATGCGTGAGGCGCATGAGCTGATCTACCGCCCGCTGTGCAACCCCGACGGCCCGCCGCAGCCCCAGGTCGAGTACAAGCTGCGCCGTTTCGTGAACGACTACGTGGCACCGCCGAAGTCCGGCGCCCGGCTCTCGCTCGCCCTGGAGGCCTTCGAGCGGATGCGCGCCGACATCGCCGCCATGGGCGCCCGCACCCCGCACGAGCTGATGCGCTGCGCCGAGGTCACGTTCATCCGTGACTGCGCCGAGATGGCTGCTCGCGCCTCCCTCGCCCGCACCGAGTCCCGCTGGGGCCTCTACCACGACCGTCTCGACCACCCCGGCCGCGACGACATCTCCTGGTTCCACCATCTCGATCTGCACAAGTCCCCCTCTGGTGCCATGGAGTTCACGGCGCGCCCCGTGGCTCCGTACCTGGTTCCGGTCGAGGAGTTCGCGCCGGTCGGCGGTCCCTCCCGGAAGCTGGGCGAGGTCAGTCCGGAGCACGTGGCCACGGCCGGGCCGCGTGAGGTGGCGCCGGTCGCGGCCGGACCGACGTCCGCGCGTGCCACCGCCTCCGCCGACCGGGGGTGCGCGCCGGACGTCGCCTCACCCCGGCTCCTGGAGCTGCTGGAGCTGGCCGAGGCGAAACCCGAACTCGCCCTGTTCGAGGCCTACTTGACCGACACGGATCCCGCCGTCCGCCGTACGGCCGTCTCGGTCCTCACCGAGACCCTGCCTCCCGGCACCGGACAGGCCCTGGCCGGCGCCCTGGCCGATCCCGAGGCCGAGGTACGCGCGGCAGCCGCTGCCTCGCTGCGCGAGCTGGTCGAGACCCTGCCTCCCGAACCCGCCCTGGGCGCCGCCCTCACCGGCGCGCTCGCCTCGGCCGACCCCGTGGTCCGCGCCGCCGCCCTCGACGTACTGCGCGCCCTGCGGCTCGGCGAGGCCGGGGTGTTCGCGGCGGCGCTGGACGACCCGGACATCACGGTGCGCACCGAAGCCGTACGAGCGCTGGTCTCCGTCGACGCGGTCGGACCGCTGGCGGGTGCCGTGGACGATCCCTCCCGGGAGATCCGGGTCACCGTGGCCAAGGCCCTGGCCGCCGTCGGCTCGGCGTCCCCGGCCACGGCCGACCGGGAGCTGCTGGCCGCCGCCCTGGACCGGCTCACCGAGGACGGCGATCCCCTGGTGCGGGGGGCCGCGTTCGCCGCCCTGGCCGGCACCGGCTGCCCGGGCCCGCTCGCCCGCCGTGCCGTCGCCGCGCTGTCCGACCCCGCCTGGCAGGTCCGCTCCGGCGCCGCCACCGCGCTGTCTGCCGCGTCCCCCGGGACCGCCGTCCCCGCCCTGGCCAAGGCGCTGGCGGACCCCAACGCCGACGTGCGCAAGGCGGCGGTGATCGCCCTGACCCGGCACCGGGCCACGGAGGAGGCCCGCGCGGCCCTCGCCACGGCCGCGGTCGACACGGACGCGGACGTCAGGGCGTACGCGGCTCGGGGTCTGTGACGGCGACGCTCCCGCGTGTCGCCCCGGACCAGACCGCTATATCCAGTCGTCCGGCTCCGGCTCCGACTCCTCGTGCGGCTCCGGCCAGTCGGCCTCCTGCGCGTCGCCTGCGGTAGGGGCCGGGGCGTCCAGGGCTGCCAGCACGGCGAGCACGCCCTCCCCGTACGTCGCCAGCTTCTTCTCCCCGACGCCGCTCACCGTGCCGAGCTCACGCACCGAGCCGGGCCTGCGGGTGACGATCTCCCGCAGGGTGGCGTCGTGGAAGATGACGTACGCCGGCACGCCCTGCTCGCGGGCCTGTTCGGCACGCCAGGCACGCAACGCCTCGAAGGCCGGAAGGAGTTCGCCGGGCAGCTCGGCCGCGGCGGCCTTGGCCTTGCGGTCTCCACCGGAGGCGCCGGCCGACCTGGACCGGGAGGCGGCCGGCTTCTTGGGCTCCTTGCGCAGCGGTACCTCCCGCTCGCTCCGCAGCACGGAGCCGCTCGCCTCGGTGAGCACCAGAGTGCCGTACTCCCCCTCGACCGCGAGCAGACCCTGCGCCAGCAGCTGCCGGATGGCACCCCGCCACTCGGCCTCGGTGAGGTCCTGCCCGATGCCGAAGACGGACAGCTGGTCGTGGTCGAACTGGATCACCTTGCCGGTGCGCTTGCCGAGCAGGATGTCGACGATCTGCACGGCGCCGAACTTCTGGCCGCGCTCCCGCTGCAGCCGCACCACCGTCGACAGCACCTTCTGCGCGGCGATCGTGCCGTCCCAGGTCTCCGGCGGGGTGAGGCAGGTGTCGCAGTTGCCGCAGCCCGCCGCGTCAGGGTCCTGGCCGAAGTACGCGAGCAGCTGGCCACGGCGGCACTGGGCGGTCTCGCACAGCGCGAGCATCGAGTCGAGGTGGGCGGATGCGCGGCGGCGGAACGCCTCGTCGCCCTCGCCGGACTGGATCAGCTTGCGCTGCTGTATGACGTCGTTCAGGCCGTACGCCATCCAGGCCGTGGACGGCAGTCCGTCGCGTCCCGCGCGGCCGGTCTCCTGGTAGTAGCCTTCGATCGACTTGGGCAGGTCCAGGTGGGCGACGAACCGTACGTCCGGCTTGTCGATGCCCATGCCGAAGGCGATGGTCGCCACCACGACCAGGCCGTCCTCGCGCAGGAACCGGGACTGGTGGGCGGCGCGCAGGCCTCCGTCCAGGCCCGCGTGGTACGGCACCGCCTGGATGCCGTTGGCGGTCAGGAACTCCGCTGTCCGCTCCACCGAGTTGCGCGAGAGGCAGTAGACGATACCGGCGTCGCCCGGGTGCTCCTCGCGCAGGAAGGCGAGCAGCTGTTTCCTGGGGTCGGCCTTGGGCACGATCCGGTACTGGATGTTGGGCCGGTCGAAGCTGGCGACGAAGTGGCGGGCCGTCGGCAGGTTCAGCCGCTGGGTGATCTCCTCGTGGGTGGCGCGGGTGGCCGTGGCAGTGAGGGCGATGCGCGGGACGTCCGGCCAGCGCTCGCCGAGGAGGGACAGCGTCAGGTAGTCGGGGCGGAAGTCGTGACCCCACTGGGACACACAGTGCGCCTCGTCGATCGCGAAGACGGAGATCTTGCCGCGCGAGAGCAGGTCGAGCGTGCCCTCCAGGCGCAGCCGCTCCGGCGCCAGATACAGCAGGTCCAGTTCGCCGGCCAGGAACTCGGCCTCGACCATGCGCCGCTCGTCGAAGTCCTGCGTGGAGTTGATGAAGCCGGCCCGCACCCCGAGGGCACGCAGGGCGTCCACCTGGTCCTGCATGAGCGCGATCAGCGGCGAGATCACCACGCCCGTACCAGGTCTGACCAGGGCCGGGATCTGGTAGCACAGTGACTTGCCGCCGCCGGTGGGCATAAGGACGACGGCGTCACCGCCCGCCACGACATGCTCGATGACCGCTTCCTGCTCGCCCCGGAAAGCGTCGTATCCGAAGACCCGGTGCAGCGTGGCCAGCGCCTCGCTGTCGACCGCGCCCGGCCCCTCGGTCGCCTGTGGCATCTCCCTGATCCCGCCCATCGCACCCATCGTCCTGTCCCCCGTCGGTCCCCCGCGTGTCGTCCTCGACCACTGCCTCCACGATAGGGGTCCGGACCGACAGCCTCGGAGTTATCCACAGGCTGGGTCCGTTCTTCCGCCTGGCAAGCCCTGAAATACGCCGCTGCCCGGTGCCCTCCTGACCGAGGGTGCCGGGCAGCGGCGTCTTGCGAGGTGAGCGTCAGCGTACGAACACCCCGGCCTGGCTCGCCAGGTCCAGGAAGTACTGCGGCGCCACACCGAGCACCAGCGTCACCGCCACGCCCACACCGATCGCCGCCATGGTCAGCGGAGACGGCACGGCCACGGTCGGGCCCTCCGGCCTCGGCTCGCTGAAGAACATCAGGACGATCACGCGGATGTAGAAGAACGCGGCGATCGCCGAGGAGATCACACCGACCACGACCAGCGGGGCCGCGCCGCCGTCCGCCGCTGCCTTGAACACGGCGAACTTCCCGGCGAAGCCGGAGGTCAGCGGGATGCCGGCGAAGGCCAGCAGGAATACCGCGAAGACCGCCGCCACCAGCGGGGAGCGGCGGCCGAGCCCCGCCCACTTGGACAGGTGGGTCGCCTCGCCGCCCGCGTCGCGCACCAGAGTGACCACCGCGAAGGCGCCGATGGTCACGAACGAGTAGCCGGCCAGGTAGAAGAGGACGGACGAGACGCCGTCCTTCGACGTGGCGATGACACCCGCGAGGATGAATCCGGCGTGCGCGATGGACGAGTACGCCAGCAGCCGCTTGATGTCGGTCTGCGTGATCGCGATGATCGCGCCGCCGAGCATGGTGATGATCGCCACGGCCCACATGACCGGCCGCCAGTCCCAGCGCATCCCGGGCAGGACGACGTAGAGCAGACGCAGCAGCGCGCCGAACGCGGCCACCTTGGTCGCCGCCGCCATGAAGCCGGTCACCGGGGTCGGCGCGCCCTGGTAGACGTCCGGCGTCCACATGTGGAACGGCACCGCGCCCACCTTGAACAGCAGGCCCATCACGATCAGGGCGCTGCCGAGGAGCAGCAGTGCGTCGTTGCCCATGGTGTTGGCGAGTGCCGGGTCGACGTTGATGACCGTACCGTCGACGACCTGGGCGATGCGCGCGTACGACACCGAGCCCGCGTAGCCGTACAGCAGGGCGATGCCGAACAGCGTGAACGCGGAGGCGAACGCGCCGAGCAGGAAGTACTTGACCGCGGCTTCCTGCGACATCAGCCGCTTGCGGCGGGCCAGCGCGCACAGCAGGTACAGCGGCAGGGAGAAGACCTCCAGGGCCACGAACAGGGTCAGCAGGTCGTTCGCCGAGGGGAACACCAGCATGCCGGCGATCGCGAAGAGCAGCAGCGGGAAGGCCTCCGTGGTGGTGAAACCGGCCTTCACCGCGGCCTTCTCGCTGTCGCTGCCGGGTACGGAGGCGGCCTGCGCGGCGAAGGAGTCGACGCGGTTGCCGTGCGCGGCCGGGTCGAGGCGCCGCTCGGCGAAGGTGAAGAGGCCGACGAGACCGGCCAGCAGGATCGTGCCCTGCAGGAACAGGGACGGGCCGTCGACCGCGATCGCCCCCATGGCCGCGATGTGCGCCTTGGTGGTGCCGTAACCGTCGGCCGCCAGCGCGACCACCGCCGCGAAGGCGGCGCACAGGGCTACGACGGACACGAAAACCTGCGCGTAGTAGCGGGACTTGCGCGGGAGGAACGCCTCGATCAGCACGCCGATCAGCGCCGCACCGACGACGATCAGCGTCGGCGACAATTGTCCGTATTCGATCTTCGGTGCCGGGATCTTCGCGATCGGGTCGGCCGCGGTTGTCCACAGGCTGTGGACGGCTGTTGCGCTCACTTGGCCGCCTCCACCGAGGGCTTGGGGTCGGTCTTGTGTACGTCGGACATGGTCTGCTTGACCGCCGGGTTGACGATGTCCGTGACGGGCTTCGGGTAGACGCCCAGGAAGATCAGCAGCACGATCAGCGGGGCGACGACCACGAGTTCACGCGCGCGTAGGTCGGGCATCGCCGAGACCTCGGGTTTCACCGGGCCCGTCATCGTCCGCTGGTACAGCACGAGGGTGTAGAGCGCGGCGAGGACGATGCCGAAGGTGGCGATGACGCCGATCGCCGGGTAGCGCGTGAACGTGCCGACCAGGACCAGGAACTCGCTGACGAACGGGGCGAGTCCGGGCAGCGAGAGGGTGGCGAGGCCGCCGATCAGGAAGGTACCGGCGAGCACCGGGGCGACCTTCTGCACTCCTCCGTAGTCGGCGATGAGCCGCGAGCCGCGCCGGGAGATCAGGAAGCCGGCGACCAGCATCAGCGCGGCCGTGGAGATGCCGTGGTTGACCATGTAGAGCGTCGCGCCGGATTGGCCCTGGCTGGTCATCGCGAAGATGCCCATGATGATGAAGCCGAAGTGCGAGATCGACGCGTAGGCGACCAGGCGCTTGATGTCCCGCTGGCCGACGGCGAGCAGTGCGCCGTAGACGATGCTGATCAGGGCCAGGACGAGGATGACGGGCGTCGCCCACTTGCTGGCCTGGGGGAACAGCTGGAGGCAGAAGCGGAGCATCGCGAAGGTGCCGACCTTGTCGACGACCGCGGTGATGAGGACGGCCACCGGGGCGGTGGACTCCTGCATGGCGTTGGGCAGCCAGGTGTGCAGCGGCCACAGCGGCGCCTTCACCGCGAACGCGAAGAAGAAGCCCAGGAACAGCCAGCGTTCGGTGCTGGTCGCCATGTGCAGCGAGCCGTTCGCGCGGGCCTGCGCGATCTCCTGCAGGCTGAAGTTTCCGGCCACTACGTAGAGTCCGATCACCGCGGCCAGCATGATCAGGCCGCCGACCAGGTTGTAGAGCAGGAACTTCACCGCCGCGTACGACCGCTGGGTCGAGGCCGCCTCCTCACCCTGCGCGTGGGCACGGTCTCCGAAGCCGCCGATGAGGAAGTACATCGGGATGAGCATGGCTTCGAAGAAGATGTAGAAGAGGAAGACGTCGGTGGACTCGAAGGAGATGAGCACCATCGCCTCGACGGCCAGGATCAGCGCGAAGAAGCCCTGAGTCGGCCGCCAGCGGCGGCTGCCGGTCTCCAGCGGATCGGCGTCGTGCCAGCCCGCGAGGATGATGAACGGGATCAGTACGGCGGTCAGGGCGATGAGCGCCACCGCGATGCCGTCGACCCCCAGCTCGTATCTCACCCCGAAGTTCTTGATCCACGCGTGGGACTCGGTGAGCTGGTAGCGGGCGCCACCCGGGTCGAAACGGACCAGGACGATGATCGCCAGGGCGAGCGTGGCGAGCGAGACGAGCAGCGCCAGCCACTTTGCGGCGGCGCGCCGGGCGGCCGGTACGGCGGCCGTGGCGACGGCCCCTACGGCCGGGAGCGCCGCCGTCGCTGTCAGCAGAGGAAAGGACATCGGTATCAGACCGCCCTCATCAGCAGGGTTGCGGCGACCAGGAGTGCCGCGCCGCCGAACATCGAGACCGCGTAGGAGCGGGCGAAGCCGTTCTGGATGCGGCGGAGCCGTCCGGACAGGCCGCCGAAGCCGGCCGCCGTGCCATTGACGACGCCGTCGACCAGGGTGTGGTCGACGTAGACCAGGGAGCGCGTCAGGTGCTCGCCGCCGCGCACCAGGACCACATGGTTGAAGTCGTCCTGGAGCAGATCGCGGCGGGCCGCGCGGGTGAGCAGCGAGCCGCGCGGGGCCACGGCGGGGACGGGCTTGCGGCCGTACTGGGCCCAGGCGATGCCGACGCCGATGACCAGGCAGACCAGGGTCGCGCCGGTGACCGTCCAGGTGCTGACCGGGGAGTGGCCCTCACTGTGCCCGGTGACCGGCTCGAGCCAGTGCAGGAAGCGGTCGCCGAGGTTGAAGAAGAAGCCGCAGGCCACCGACCCCACAGCCAGCACGATCATGGGGATCGTCATGACCTTGGGCGACTCGTGCGGGTGCGGCTCCGCGTACTCGCCACGCGTCTCGGCGGCGGGCTCCACGCTCGGTTCGGCCGGGGACGGGGTGGGGGCGTGCCGCCAGCGTTCTTCTCCGAAGAACGTCATCAGCATCACGCGCGTCATGTAGAAGGCGGTGATGGCCGCGCCCATCAGGGCTGCGCCGCCGAGGATCCAGCCCTCGGTGCCGCCCTTGGCGAAGGCCGCCTCGATGATCTTGTCCTTGGAGTAGAAGCCGGACAGGAACGGGAAGCCGATGATCGCCAGGTAGCCGAGACCGAAGGTGATGAACGTGATCGGCATGTACTTCCGCAGCCCGCCGTAGCGGCGCATGTCGACCTCGTCGTTCATGCCGTGCATGACGGAGCCGGCGCCGAGGAACAGCCCGGCCTTGAAGAAACCGTGCGTCACCAGGTGCATGATCGCGAAGACGTAGCCGATGGGGCCGAGGCCCGCGGCGAGCACCATGTAGCCGATCTGCGACATGGTCGAGCCAGCCAGTGCCTTCTTGATGTCGTCCTTCGCGCAACCGACGATCGCACCGAAGAGGAGCGTGACCGCGCCGACCACGGTGACGGCCAGCTGGGCGTCGGGGGCGGCGTTGAAGATGGCTCCCGAGCGGACGATGAGGTACACGCCCGCGGTCACCATCGTCGCCGCGTGGATCAGGGCCGAGACCGGGGTCGGGCCCTCCATGGCGTCGCCGAGCCAGGACTGCAGCGGCACCTGGGCGGACTTGCCGCAGGCGGCGAGGAGCAGCATCAGGCCGATCGCGGTGAGCTTGCCCTGGGAGGTGTCGCCGGTGTGGCTGAGGACCGGGCCGAAGGCGAAGGTGCCGAAGGTGGCGAACATCAGCATGATCGCGATCGACAGGCCCATGTCGCCGACGCGGTTGACCAGGAAGGCCTTCTTCGCGGCCGTCGCGGCGCTGGGCTTGTGCTGCCAGAAGCCGATCAGCAGGTACGAGGCGAGGCCGACGCCCTCCCAGCCGACGTACAGCAGCAGGTAGTTGTCGGCTAGGACGAGCAGCAGCATCGCCGCGAGGAACAGGTTCAGGTAGCCGAAGAAGCGGCGGCGCCGCTCGTCGTGCTCCATGTACCCGACCGAGTACAGGTGGATCAGCGAGCCGACGCCCGTGATGAGCAGGACGAACGTCATCGAGAGCTGGTCCAGGCGGAAGGTGACGTCCGCCTGGAAGCTGCCGACCGAGATCCACGTCCACAAGTGCTGTGTCAGGGTGCGGTGTTCGGCGCTCCTGCCGAGCAGGTCGGTGAAGAGGACGAGGCCGATGGCGAAGGAGACGAACGACAGCAGTGTGCCGATCCAGTGGCCGACGCGGTCCAGGCGCCGGCCGCCGACCAGGAGGACGGCCGCTCCGAGCAGGGGCGCCGCGATGAGCAGCGCGATCAGGTTCTCCACGATTCTTCCGACCCCTTACAGCTTCATCAGGCTGGCGTCGTCGACCGAGGCCGAGTGGCGGGTACGGAACAGCGACACGATGATCGCGAGGCCCACCACGACCTCCGCGGCGGCGACGACCATCGTGAAGAAGGCGATGATCTGGCCGTCGAGGTTGCCGTGCATCCGGGAGAAGGTGACGAACGCGAGGTTGCAGGCGTTCAGCATCAGCTCGATGCACATGAAGACCACGATGGCGTTGCGCCGGATCAGTACGCCGGTCGCACCGATCGTGAACAACAGGGCGGCGAGATAGAGGTAGTTGACCGGGTTCATTTCGACGCCTCCTCGGGCCGCTTGAACGTCGCCGGTTCGATCGCCTTGCGCTCCAGGCGTTCCTCCGCGCGCTGTTCCAGCGCCCGCAGGTCGTTGAGCGCCTCCGCCGACACGTCACGGATCTGACCGCGCTCGCGCAGCGTCTTGCTGACGGTCAGCTCGGACGGGGTGCCGTCGGGCAGCAGGCCCGCGATGTCGACGGCGTTGTGCCGGGCGTAGACACCGGGGGCGGGCAGCGGCGGTACGTACGTGCCCTCGCGGACGCGCTGCTCGGCCAGCTCGCGCTGGGTCTTGGCGCGCTCGGTGCGCTCGCGGTGGGTGAGCACCATGGCGCCGACGGCGGCCGTGATGAGCAGGGCGCCGGTGATTTCGAAGGCGAAGACGTACTTGGTGAAGATGAGGGAGGCGAGGCCCTCCACATTGCCGTTGGCGTTCGCCCGGCCGGTGCCGGAGAACTCCTTCAGGGAGGCGTTGCCGATGCCGGCGAACAGCAGGACACCGAAGCCGACACCGCACAGAAGGGCCAGCCAGCGCTGGCCCTTGATGGTCTCCTTCAGCGAGTCCGCGGCCGTCACGCCGACGAGCATCACCACGAACAGGAACAGCATCATGATCGCGCCGGTGTAGACCACGATCTGCACGATGCCCAGGAAGTAGGCGCCGTTGGCGAGGTAGAACACCGCCAGGACGATCATGGTCCCGGCGAGACTGAGCGCGCTGTGCACGGCCTTCTTCATGAAGACGGTGCACAGGGCGCCGATCACCGCGACGGTGCCGAGGACCCAGAACTGGAGGGCCTCACCGGTTGAGGTGGTGTAGGCGGCGAGCTGCGTCGTCATCGGCCGATCACCTTCTCCGAGGCCGGCTCCTCCTCGCCGAAGGTGGACGCGGCCTCCTGCGGGACCTCGCCCTTGGACAGGGCGACCTGGCGGACCGTGCCGGGCGCGGCCTGTGTCACCAGGCCCCGGTAGTAGTCCTGCTCGTCGGTCCCCGGGAAGATCGCGTGCGGCGTGTCGACCATGCCCTCTTCGAGACCGGCGAGGAGCTGTTCCTTGGTGTAGATGAGGTTGGCGCGGCTGGAGTCGGCCAGTTCGAACTCGTTGGTCATCGTCAGCGCGCGCGTGGGGCACGCCTCGATGCACAGGCCGCACAGGATGCAGCGGGCGTAGTTGATCTGGTAGACGCGGCCGTACCGCTCGCCCGGCGAGTAGCGCTCCTCATCGGTGTTGTCGGCGCCCTCCACGTAGATGGCGTCGGCGGGGCAGGCCCAGGCGCACAGCTCGCAGCCGACGCACTTCTCCAGGCCGTCCGGATGGCGGTTGAGCTGGTGCCGTCCGTGGAACCGCGGAGCCGTGGTCTTCTTCTGCTCCGGGTACTGCTCGGTCAGCCGCTTCTTGAACATGGCCTTGAAGGTCACGCCGAAACCGGCCACAGGGTTCAGGAAACCGGGCTTGGTCTCCTTGGGCTCCTCAGCCATCGGACGCCTCCTTTCCATCCGAAGATCCGTCACTGACAGTGTCCGGCCCCCCACTGACAATCAGCTCCCGCTCGCGGCGCGAGCGGCGCCTGGGCACCGGCGGCAGCTCTTGTCCGGGCAGCGGCGGCACGGGGAATCCGCCCGCCATCGCGTCGAATCCGGTCGGCTCGGCGGCGGGCTGTTCGGCCGTCTCCGCCTTCTCCCGGAACATGTCGGCGACGAAGGAGATCAGCAGCAGGGTGAGGACTCCGCCGCCCACATAGAGGGCGATGTCGGCGAAGTCGTAGTGCTCGTTGCGCAGGGCCCGTACGGTCGCCACCAGCATCAGCCAGGTCACGGAGACCGGGATGAGGACCTTCCAGCCGAGCTTCATCAGCTGGTCGTAGCGGACGCGAGGGAGCGTGCCGCGCAGCCAGATGAAGAAGAACAGCAGCAGCTGGACCTTGATCACGAACCAGAGCAGCGGCCACCAGCCGTGGTTCGCGCCCTGCCAGAAGGAGCTGATCGGCCAAGGGGCGCGCCAGCCGCCGAGGAACAGGGTGGTCGACACGGCGGAGACCGTCACCATGTTCACGTACTCGGCGAGCATGAACATCGCGAACTTGATGGACGAGTACTCGGTGTTGAAGCCGCCGACCAGGTCGCCCTCGGACTCCGGCATGTCGAAGGGGGCGCGGTTGGTCTCGCCGACCATCGTGACGATGTAGAGGATGAACGAGACCGGCAGCAGCAGGATGTACCAGCGGTCGTGCTGCTGCGCCACGATCGTGGACGTCGACATCGACCCCGAGTACAGGAACACGGAGGCGAACGCGGCACCCATGGCGATCTCGTAGGAGATCATCTGCGCGCAGGAGCGCAGTCCGCCGAGGAGCGGGTAGGTGGATCCGGAACTCCAACCCGCGAGGACGATGCCGTAGATGCCGACGGAGGCGACCGCGAGGATGTAGAGCATCGCGATCGGCAGGTCGGTGAGCTGCATCGCGGTGCGGGTGCCGAAGATCGAGATCTCGTTGTCGGCCGGGCCGAAGGGGATCACCGCGATCGCCATGAAGGCCGGGATGGCCGCCACGATCGGCGCCAGGACGTAGACCACCTTGTCGGCACGCTTGACGATGATGTCTTCCTTGAGCATCAGCTTCACGCCGTCGGCGAGCGACTGGAGCATGCCCCAGGGGCCGTGCCGGTTCGGGCCGATGCGCAGCTGCATCCAGGCGACGACCTTGCGCTCCCAGACGATGGAGAACAGCACGGTCACCATCAGGAAGGCGAAGCAGAACACGGCCTTGATGACGACCAGCCACCAGGGGTCGCGGCCGAACATCGAGAGGTCTTCAGCTGCGAGGTACGGGCTCATGCCTCCACCTCCTTGGGGGCCTGTTCGGCGGATGCCGCCGGGCCGATACGGACGAGTGAGCCGGGCCGTGCCCCGCTGTCGGACGCGACGCCCGCGCCGACGGAGTTCAGCGGAAGCCAGACCACCCGGTCAGGCATCTCGGTGATCTGCAGCGGGAGTTCGACGGTGCCGGAGGGGCCGGTGACGGCGAGGGCGTCGCCCTCCTTGACGCCCGCCTCGGCGGCCGTCGCCGCCGACACGCGCGCGTGCGCGGCGTGGCGGGTTCCGGCGAGCGCCTCGTCGCCCTCCTGGAGGACGCCCTGGTCGAGCAGCAGCCGGTGCCCGGCGAGCACGGCCTCGCCGGCTGCGGGGCGGGGCAGCGCGCCCGCGGACTCCTGGGGGTCCGCGGAGCGCGGGCCGTCCCAGGGGCCGAGCCGGTCGATCTCCGCGCGCGTGGTGCGCAGATCCGGCAGGCCCAGGTGGACGTCCATGGCGTCGGCCAGCATCTGCAGCACACGCGCGTCGGTCGGTGCCAGGCGGCGGGTCATCTGGTCGGGCTTGAGGGCGGCCTCGAAGAACCGCACCCGGCCTTCCCAGTTGAGGAAGGTGCCCGCCTTCTCGGCGACCGCGGCGACCGGCAGGACGACGTCGGCGCGCTCGGTGACCTCGCTGGGCCGCAGCTCCATCGACACCAGGAAGCCGACGCTGTCGAGCGCTTCACGCGCGCGTGCCGGGTCGGGCAGGTCGGCGACCTCGACCCCGGCGACCACGAGTGCCGAGAGTTCGCCGGTGGCGGCGGCTTCGACGATGTGGTGGGTGTCGCGGCCGTAGCGCAGCGGGAGTTCGCCGAGCCCCCAGGCGGCGGCGACCTCCTCACGCGCGCGTGGGTCGGTCGCCGGGCGGCCACCCGGCAGCAGCGACGGCAGCGCGCCCGCCTCGACGGCGCCGCGCTCACCGGCCCGGCGCGGGATCCACACCAGCTGCGCACCGGTCGCGGTGGCGGCGCGTACGGCGGCGGTGAGGCCGCCGGCGACCGCGGCGAGCCGCTCACCGACGACGATGACCGCGCCCTCGGTGCGCAGGGCCTCGGCGGCGCGGGTGCCGGGCTCCTCCAGGCCGACGCCGCTCGCGAGGGCGTCCAGCCACTCGGTCTCGGTGCCGGGCGCGGCCGGCAGCAGGGTGCCGCCCGCCTTCTGAAGACCCCGGGTCGCGTGCGTGGCCAGCGCGAACACCTTCTGCTTTCGCTTGCGCCAGGCTTTGCGCAGCCGCAGGAAGACGCCGGGCGCCTCCTCCTCCGATTCGAAGCCGGCCAGCAGGACCGCGGGTGCCTTCTCCAGCAAGGCGTACGTGACGCCCGTACCGTCGAGGTCACGGCCGCGGCCTGCCACCCGGGCGGCCAGGAAGTCGGCCTCCTCGCCGCTGTGCACGCGCGCGCGGAAGTCGATGTCGTTCGTGTCGAGCGCCACGCGCGCGAACTTGCTGTACGCGTAGGCGTCCTCGACGGTCAGCCGGCCGCCGATGAGGACGCCGGCCCGGGAGCGGGCGGCGGTCAGGCCCCGGGCGGCCGCCTCCAGGGCTTCCGGCCAGGAGGCGGGCTCCAGGACGCCGTCGGCGTTGCGCACCAGCGGCGTGTCCAGGCGGTCCTTCTGCTGCGCGTAGCGGAACGCGAAGCGTCCCTTGTCGCAGATCCACTCCTCGTTGACCTCGGGGTCGTTCTCGGCGAGCCGCCGCATGACCTTGCCGCGCCGGTGGTCGGTGCGGATGGCGCAGCCGCCGGAACAGTGCTCGCACATCGACGGCGAGGAGACGAGGTCGAAGGGGCGGGAGCGGAAACGGTAGGCCGCCGAGGTGAGCGCGCCGACCGGGCAGATCTGGATGGTGTTGCCGGAGAAGTACGACTCGAACGGGTCGCCCTCGCCGGTGCCGACCTGCTGGAGCGCGCCCCGCTCGATCAGCTCGATCATCGGGTCGCCCGCGATCTGGTTGGAGAACCGGGTGCAGCGGGCGCACAGCACGCACCGTTCGCGGTCGAGCAGCACCTGAGTGGAGATCGGTACGGGCTTTTCGTAGGTGCGCTTCTTGCCGTCGAAGCGGGACTCGGCGTTGCCGTGCGACATGGCCTGGTTCTGCAGCGGGCACTCGCCGCCCTTGTCGCAGACCGGGCAGTCCAGCGGATGGTTGATGAGCAGCAGCTCCATCACACCGTGCTGGGCCTTCTCGGCGACCGGCGAGGTGAGCTGGGTCTTCACCACCATGCCGTCGGTGCAGGTGATGGTGCAGGACGCCATGGGCTTGCGCTGGCCCTCGACCTCGACGATGCACTGGCGGCAGGCGCCGGCGGGGTCGAGGAGGGGGTGGTCGCAGAACCGGGGGATCTCGATGCCGAGCTGCTCGGCGGCACGGATGACCAGGGTGCCCTTGGGCACGCTGATCTCGATGCCGTCGATCGTCAGCGTGACGAGGTCTTCCGGCGGGACCGCCGCCTGTCCCCCACCGGCGGGAGCACTGGTGGTCACGGTCATGCGTTCACCTCCGGGCGGTCCGCCCAGGCCGTCGACTTGGCCGGGTCGAAGGGGCAGCCCCGGCCCGTGATGTGCTGCTCGTACTCCTCGCGGAAGTACTTCAGCGAGGAGAAGATCGGGGACGCGGCGCCGTCGCCGAGGGCGCAGAAGGACTTGCCGTTGATGTTGTCGGCGATGTCGTTCAGCTTGTCGAGGTCGGACATGGCGCCCTTGCCGGCCTCGATGTCCCGCAGCAACTGCACCAGCCAGTACGTCCCTTCGCGGCAGGGCGTGCACTTGCCGCACGACTCGTGGGCGTAGAACTCGGTCCAGCGGGTCACCGCCCGCACCACGCAGGTCGTCTCGTCGAAGCACTGCAGGGCCTTGGTGCCGAGCATCGAGCCGGCGGCGCCGACGCCCTCGTAGTCGAGGGGGACGTCGAGGTGCTCGTCGGTGAACATCGGCGTCGAGGAGCCGCCCGGTGTCCAGAACTTCAGGCGGTGGCCGGGCCGCATGCCGCCGCTCATGTCGAGGAGCTGGCGGAGCGTGATGCCGAGGGGGGCCTCGTACTGGCCGGGGCTCGCGACGTGGCCGCTGAGCGAGTAGAGCGTGAAGCCCGGGGACTTCTCGCTGCCCATCGACCTGAACCAGTCTTTCCCGTTTTTCAGGATCGCGGGAACCGACGCGATCGACTCGACGTTGTTCACAACAGTCGGACAGGCATAGAGGCCTTCCACCGCAGGGAAGGGGGGACGGAGCCGCGGTTGACCACGGCGGCCTTCGAGCGAGTCGAGCAGTGCGGTCTCCTCACCGCAGATGTACGCGCCGGCACCCGCGTGCACGGTGAGCTGGAGGTCGAGCCCGCTGCCCAGGATGTTCTCGCCGAGGTAGCCCGCCGCGTAGGCCTCGCGCACGGCCTCGTGCAACCGCCGCAGAACGGGAACGACTTCACCACGCAGATAGATGAAGGCATGCGACGACCTGATGGCATAGCACGCGATCACCATGCCCTCGATGAGGCTGTGCGGGTTCGCGAAGAGGAGCGGGATGTCCTTGCAGGTCCCGGGCTCCGATTCGTCGGCGTTGACAACTAGATAGTGCGGTTTTCCATCACCCTGCGGAATGAACTGCCACTTCATTCCGGTCGGGAACCCCGCGCCGCCGCGGCCGCGCAGACCGGACTCCTTGACGTACGCGATCAGGTCGTCCGGTGACATGGCGAGCGCCTTGCGGAGCCCCTCGTACCCCTCGTGCCTCCGGTAGACGTCCAGAGTCCAGGACCGGTCCTCGTCCCAGAAGGCCGACAGCACGGGTGCGAGCAGCTTCTCGGGGCTCGTGTCCTTGACCTCGGGTACCACGGTCATCACTCCCCCTCCTCGGCGGTAGGCCCTGCCGGGTGGGCCGGGTCGGAGGCCGATGTGTCCAGCGGCGCGTCATGGGAACTGAGGTGCTCGGCCGGCGACGGCTCGTGCACCTTGTCCTGCGGTTCCTCATGCGGACCTCCGCGCGGATGGACCACGCGCGCGGGTGCGGCCTCTCCCCTTGCCAGGCGAAGGCCCACCAGCGACGCGGGTCCCGCACTGCCGCCCTCCTCGACGGCCCCGGGCCGCTCGTCGGGGAAGCCGGCCAGGATCCGCGCGGTCTCCTTGAAGGTGCACAGCCGCGCCCCGCGCGTGGGCTGTACGGGACGTCCCGCGCGCAGATCGTCGACCAGGCGCTTGGCGCTGCCCGGCGTCTGGTTGTCGAAGAACTCCCAGTTGACCATCACGACCGGCGCGTAGTCGCAGGCCGCGTTGCACTCGATGTGCTCCAGGGTGACCTTGCCGTCGTCGGTGGTCTCGCCGTTGCCGACGCCCAGGTGCTCCTGGAGGGTCTCGAAGATCGCGTCTCCGCCCATCACCGCGCACAGCGTGTTGGTGCACACACCCACCTGGTAGTCACCGGAGGGCTTGCGCCGGTACATGGTGTAGAAGGTGGCGACGGCGGTTACCTCGGCCGTGGTCAGGTTCAGCATGTCCGCGCAGAACCGCATTCCGGTGCGCGTGACATGGCCCTCCTGCGACTGCACGAGGTGGAGCAGCGGGAGCAGCGCGGACCGGGAGTCCGGGTAGCGCGCGATGACCTCGCGCGCGTCCGCCTCCAGCCGGGCCCGGACCTCGTCCGGGTAGGCGGGAGCGGGCAGTTCGGGCATGCCCAGGCTGACGCCCCGCTCCGAAGAAGAGGTGGTCACCGGTCGACGCCTCCCATCACGGGGTCGATGGACGCGACGGCGACGATCACGTCGGCGACCTGGCCGCCCTCGCACATCGCCGCCATGGCCTGCAGGTTGGTGAAGGACGGGTCCCGGAAATGGACCCGGTAGGGGCGGGTGCCGCCGTCGGAGACGGCGTGCACGCCGAGTTCGCCCTTGGGGGACTCCACGGCCGCGTACGCCTGTCCCGGCGGGACGCGGAAGCCCTCGGTGACGAGCTTGAAGTGGTGGATCAGGGCCTCCATGGAGGTGCCCATGATCTTCTTGATGTGGTCGAGGGAGTTGCCGAGTCCGTCCGGCCCGAGAGCGAGCTGGGCAGGCCAGGCGATCTTCTTGTCGGCGACCATGACCGGGCCGGGCTGGAGCCGGTCCAGGCACTGCTCGACGATCCCGAGCGACTGGCGCATCTCCTCCAGGCGGACCAGGAAGCGGCCGTAGGCGTCGCAGCTGTCGGCGGTCGGGATCTCGAAGTCGTACGTCTCGTAGTCGCAGTACGGCTGTGCCTTGCGCAGGTCGTGCGGCAGGCCGGTGGAGCGCAGGATGGGGCCGGTGGCGCCGAGGGCCATGCAGCCGGCGAGGTCGAGGTAGCCGATGTCCTGCATGCGGGCCTTGAAGATGGGGTTCCCGGTGGCGAGCTTGTCGTACTCCGGGAGGTTCTTCTTCATCTTCTTCACGAACTCGCGGATCTGGTCCACCGCGCCGGGTGGCAGGTCCTGGGCGAGTCCGCCGGGGCGGATGTACGCGTGGTTCATCCGAAGGCCCGTGATGAGCTCGTAGAGGTCGAGAATCATTTCACGATCACGGAAGCCGTAGATCATGATCGTGGTGGCGCCGAGCTCCATGCCGCCGGTGGCGATGCACACCAGGTGGGAGGACATCCGGTTCAGCTCCATCAGGAGCACCCGGATGATCTTGGCGCGCTCGGTGATGTCGTCCTCGATGCCGAGGAGTTTCTCGACGGCGAGACAGTAGGCGGTCTCGTTGAAGAAGGACGTCAGGTAGTCCATGCGCGTCACGAAGGTGGTGCCCTGCGTCCACGTGCGGAACTCGAGGTTCTTCTCGATGCCGGTGTGCAGGTAGCCGATGCCGCAGCGGGCCTCGGTGACCGTCTCGCCCTCGATCTCCAGGATCAGGCGGAGCACTCCGTGGGTGGAGGGGTGCTGGGGACCCATGTTGACGACGATGCGCTCGTCGTCGGCGCGGGTCGCGGACTGGACGACCTCGTCCCAGTCGCCACCGGTGACCGTGTATACGGTGCCCTCGGTGGTCTCGCGCGCCGAGGCGGCCGACGCGGCGGATGCTGACTGCGTGCTCACGAGTACGACCTCCGCTGGTCCGGAGCCGGGATCTGGGCGCCCTTGTACTCGACGGGGATGCCGCCGAGGGGGTAGTCCTTGCGCTGCGGATGGCCCTGCCAGTCGTCCGGCATCATGATCCGCGTCAGGGCCGGGTGACCGTCGAAGACGATTCCGAAGAAGTCGTAGGTCTCGCGCTCGTGCCAGTCGTTCGTCGGATAGACGGGGACCAGCGACGGGATGTGCGGGTCACTGTCGGGGGCGCTGACTTCGAGGCGGATCAGCCGGTTGTGGGTGATCGAGCGCAGGTGGTAGACGGCGTGCAGCTCGCGGCCCGTGTCGTGCGGGTAGTGGACGCCGCTGACGCCGGTGCACAGTTCGAAGCGCAGGGCCGGGTCGTCGCGCAGGGTGCGGGCGACGCGGACCAGGTGCTCGCGTTCGATGTGGAAGGTGAGCTCGCCGCGGTCGACGACCGTCTTCTCGATGGCGTTGCCGGGGAGGAGTCCCTGTTCCTCCAGGGCGCCCTCCAGCTCGTCGGCGACCTCGTCGAACCAGCCGCCGTAGGGGCGGGTCGCCGGTCCCGGGAGTCGGACCGAGCGGACCAGGCCGCCGTAGCCGGAGGTGTCGCCGCCGTTGTTGGCGCCGAACATGCCGCGCTGGACGCGGATCTCCTCGCCGCCCTGGCCGCGCTGGCCAGGGAGGTTGGAGGCGGAGAGGTCCTTCTCGGGGTTCACCCCGTTCGCGGACCCGTTCACGCCGCCCGTGCCGTTGCCGTTCGCGTCGCTCACCGCAGCAGCCCCTTCATCTCGATCGTGGGCAGGGCCTTGAGCGCCGCCTCCTCCGCCTCGCGGGCGGCCTCCTCGGCGTTGACGCCGAGCTTGGAGGACTGGATCTTCTGGTGGAGCTTGAGGATCGCGTCCATCAGCATCTCGGGGCGGGGCGGGCAGCCCGGCAGGTAGATGTCGACCGGGACGATGTGGTCGACGCCCTGGACGATCGCGTAGTTGTTGAACATGCCGCCCGAGGAGGCGCAGACGCCCATGGAGATCACCCACTTGGGGTTGGGCATCTGGTCGTAGACCTGCCTCAGGACCGGCGCCATCTTCTGGCTGACCCGGCCGGCGACGATCATCAGGTCGGCCTGGCGCGGTGAGCCGCGGAAGACCTCCATGCCGAAGCGCGCCAGGTCGTACCGGCCGGCGCCGGTGGTCATCATCTCGATCGCGCAGCAGGCGAGGCCGAAGGTGGCCGGGAAGACGGACGCCTTGCGCACCCAGCCCGCGGCCTGCTCGACGGTGGTCAGCAGGAAGCCGCTCGGCAGCTTTTCTTCGAGTCCCATGTCCTAAGGCCCCTCAGTCCCATTCCAGGCCGCCGCGCCGCCATACGTACGCGTACGCCACGAAGACGGTGAGCACGAAGAGCAGCATCTCCACGAGCCCGAAGATCCCCAGGGCGTCGAAGGTGACGGCCCAGGGGTAGAGGAAGACGATCTCGATGTCGAAGACGATGAAGAGCATCGCCGTCAGGTAGTACTTGATGGGGAAGCGCCCGCCGCCGGCCGGCGTGGGGGTCGGCTCGATACCGCACTCGTAGGCCTCGAGCTTGGCGCGGTTGTACCGCTTCGGACCGATCAGCGTGGCCATGACCACGGAGAAGATCGCAAAGCCTGCCCCGAGGGCTCCCAGTACGAGGATGGGCGCATACGCGTTCACCGCTCCTCGCTCCTCTCAGTCGGCGCTGACTGCTGGCGGTTGCACTGGTGCACTGCGCTCACTTCCGCCTCACCGGTCCCACGAGCCCCGCCGTCCCGGGCGAAGATCGAGAACATGTGAAGCAGGTCACAAGCCCAGTTGCCACGCATCTTATGCCCGTCGCTCTGTGATCTGCGACACGGCGTATTGCACGAGCTTTGTGATCTCCACCACCTGACGAAGGATCATGAAGTCGGATGATGA
This sequence comes from Streptomyces sp. NPDC001153, assembly GCF_053598315.1. NCBI lineage: Bacteria > Bacillati > Actinomycetota > Actinomycetes > Kitasatosporales > Streptomycetaceae > Streptomyces > Streptomyces sp. NPDC001153. The sequence continues at coordinate 13,113 of NZ_JBSFJZ010000054.1, read as the reverse complement.
GTGATCTTCATACGCGAAGCGTTCAGTTGATCACGAGAAGTGACATTCTCGCCTGTCATCGCAGGCCGGAGGGGTCGTCTCAATATCAAGAGAGTTCCGCTGCATGCAAATTGGCGCTGGACGTGGGTGCCTGCTAAAGGAGCGCGTTCACACATCAGAGGGAGGTGCGGGGTGCGATGTGGACGCGGGTGTGGACGCGTGCACACATTCACGAGCCCGCGCGCACGGGACGCCGCGCTCCCGGTGACCGTTCCGTGACCTCCGCCACATCGATGAGAGGCCTCAGAGAACCGGGCTTGGCCAATGACCCCAACCAGTGGTAGGCGTGGGGCAATTCGGACGTAATGATCAAAGACCGTGATCAAGGGCTTGATCACCGACGTCCGCAATGTCCGTTACGGCGTCAATAAAGAGTGACGCGCCCGGGAATTCAGGTCTCGATTGAGCAACTGTGGCGCAGCACACGTTTCTTGAAGATATGAAGGAGCCCCTGGTACCGGTTATTCCCATGTCCCACACCGCTCACATACGCAGCCACCGGAAGCCCCGCCGCAGCGCGTCGACCCTCGCGATGCGGGCCGGAGTTGCCGGTGGCGTCCTCAGCTCCCTGGCAGTCGCCGGGGCGTCCGGCTCGGCGAACGCGGCCGAGCCGGTGACGCAGACCCTCGAACTGCCCACCCTGACGGCCGATCTGGCCGCCCAGGCGGCCAAGTCCGCGGACGCCACGCAGCAGGCCGCCGCGAACTACCAGCTGCAGGCCGAGCGTGACGCGGCCGCCGCAAATGCCGCGAAGCAGGCCAAGGCGGACCTCGCCGAGGCGAAGCAGCAGGCCGCGGCCAAGAAGAAGGCCGCCGAGGACGCCCGCAGGGCCGCCGCCGAGCGTGCCTCGCGCAACGCGACTCGGACGACGCTCGCCGCCGCGGACAGCGGCAGCACCTCCACGAGTACGTCCACGGCCACCGGTTCGGCCGCGTCCGTCATCTCCTTCGTGAAGGCGCAGATCGGCAAGTCCTACGTCCTGGGCGCCTCCGGCCCGAGCGCCTACGACTGCTCCGGCCTGGTGCAGTCCGCCTTCAAGCAGATCGGCGTCAGCCTGCCGCGCGTCTCCCAGGACCAGTCGACCGCCGGCACGCAGGTCTCGCTGAGCAACCTGCAGCCGGGCGACGTCCTCTACTGGGGCAGCGCGGGCAGCGCGTACCACGTGGCGGTGTACGTCGGCGACGGTATGTTCGTCGGAGCGCAGAACCCGTCCACCGGCATCGTCGAGAAGCCGCTGTCGTACGACCCGCCGACCGGCGCCGTGCGGGTGCTCTGAACCTCACCCAGTACCTCTGGCACGCCTGTCACGCGCACAGGGGCCGCAGCCGCTCGGGGGCTGCGGCCCCTGCGTCGTTCCCGGCGCCTCGGAGCGCCGCTCCTGACATGCTCGGCTCGGACCGCCGTCCGGCGGTCCGTCCATGAGCGAAGGAGTCCGCGTCATGCCACGCGTGTTCGTACAGGGAAGGCCCGCCGACTCCTACCCCCGCCACGCCCCCGAGGCCGGGCGTGGCGCGGTGCGCCGGATCACCGAGGTCGGCGAGGAGGTCCTGCACAAGCCGTGCCGGGACGTCACGGAGTTCGGGCCCGACCTCGCCGCCCTCGTCGACGACATGTTCCTCACCCTGTATGTCGCCGAAGGGGCGGGACTTGCGGCGAACCAGGTCGGGGTCGATCTGCGGCTGTTCGTGTACGACTGCCCCGATGAGGATGGAGTCCGGCATGTCGGACACATCGTCAATCCGGTGCTCGAAACGCCCACGAGAGGGCGGCGGTTGCTGGACGAGGGCGAGGGCTGCCTGTCGGTGCCGGGTGCCGTGATGGCCGTACCGCGACCGGACCGGGCCGTCGTGCGCGGGCAGGACAAGGACGGTAACCCCCTTGCCATCGAGGGCACCGGGTACTTCGCGCGCTGCCTCGTCCACGAGACCGACCACACCAACGGGTACATCTACCTGGATCGACTCTCCAAGCGGGAGAAAAAGGACGCGCTGCGGCAGATGGCCGCCCGGCGGGACGAGGTGTTCGCCCGCCGCGCCGCCCGGGCCGGGGAGCTGAGCCCGGCCCGGTGAAGGCTCACGCCTTCGGGGCCACCTTGCTCAGGCCGTTGATGATGCGGTCCATCGCGTCGCCGCCCGTGGGGTCGGTGAGGTTCGCGAGGAGCTTGAGGGTGAACTTCATCAGCATCGGGTGGGTGAGGCCGCGCTGGGCCGCGATCTGCATGACCTTCGGGTTGCCGATGAGCTTCACGAAGGCACGGCCGAGGGTGTAGTAGCCGCCGTAGGTGTCCTTGAGGACGCGCGGGTAGCGCTGCAGGGCGATCTCGCGCTGTGCGGGCGTGGCACGCGCGTGTGCCTGCACGATGACGTCGGCGGCGATCTGGCCGGACTCCATGGCGTAGGCGATGCCCTCGCCGTTGAAGGGGTTCACCAGGCCGCCGGCGTCACCGACGAGCAGCAGGCCGCGCGTGTAGTGGGGCTGGCGGTTGAAGGCCATGGGGAGGGCGGCGCCGCGGATGGGGCCGGTCATGTTCTCGGGGGTGTAGCCCCAGTCCTCCGGCATGGAGGCGCACCAGGCCTTGAGGATCTCGCGCCAGTCCAGCTCCTTGAAGGAGGCGGAGGTGTTCAGGACACCGAGGCCGACGTTCGACGTGCCGTCGCCCATGCCGAAGATCCAGCCGTAGCCCGGCAGCAGGCGGTCCTGGGCGCCGCGGCGGTCCCACAGCTCCAGCCAGGACTCCAGGTAGTCGTCCTCGTGCCGGGGCGAGGTGAAGTAGGTGCGCACCGCGACGCCCATCGGGCGGTCCTCGCGGCGGTGCAGGCCCATCGCGAGGGACAGGCGGGTGGAGTTGCCGTCGGCGGCGACGACGAGCGGCGCGCGGAAGGTGACCTCGCGCTTCTCCTCGCCGAGCTTGGCGGTGACGCCGGTGATACGGCCGGTGCGGTCGTCGATGACCGGGCCGCTCACGTTGCAGCGCTCGTACAGCCGCGCCCCGGCCTTCTGGGCGTTGCGGGCGAGCTGCTCGTCGAAGTCGTCGCGCTTGCGGACCAGTCCGTAGTTCGGGTAGGCGGCGAGATCCGGCCAGTCCAGCTGGAGGCGGCTGCCGCCGCCGATGATGCGCAGGCCCTTGTTGCGCAGCCAGCCGGCCTCCTCGGAGATGTCGATGCCCATGGCGACGAGTTGCTTGACCGCGCGCGGGGTGAGGCCGTCGCCGCACACCTTCTCGCGCGGGAACTCGGTCTTCTCCAGGAGCAGGACGTCGAGGCCGGCCTTGGCGAGGTGGTACGCGGTCGTGGAGCCGGCCGGCCCCGCGCCCACGACGATCACATCGGCGGTGTTCTCGGAGAGGGGCTCGGTCTCGACGGTCACGGCGGGATCTCCCCAAGTTCGAAATGTATGTGCCGACCGGCACTGGACATGGGCAGTCTATTCAGCAGAATTGATCACCCGGCTGAAGGGCTGCCCTGTGAACCGACCTCTCCCCGCGGTACGGCTGCGCGTTCCCACCCACGAGGACGCGATCGCCTGGCACCGGGTCTTCGACGACCCCGAGGTCATGGAGTTCTACGGCGGCAGACCGGCCGCGCTGTCGGTCTACGAGGAGCTCACCGCGCGGCAGCGGAGGCACGACGCGGAACTCGGCTTCTGCCTGTGGACCATGCTGGACGAGTCCGGTGAGGTCATCGGCTTCACCGGAGCGCAGCCCTGGCAGCCCGCCTGGGGCCCGGTCGGCGAGATGGAGATCGGCTGGCGGCTCGGCCGCGCGCACTGGGGCAAGGGGTACGTGACCGCGGCCGCGCGCGAGACGCTCGAGCGGGTGCGGGCGGCCGGGGTCAAGGAGGTGGTGGCGATGGTCCGGCCGGGCAACGAGCGGTCGATCGCGGTGACCCGGCGCCTCGGCATGGAACCGGCGGAGACCTATCCGCACCCCACGCTGGGCGAGGACGCCCTGTGCTTCCGACTCAGCCTCGATCACACAGAGTAGCCGTCTGTCACAGAAAGACACCGGCTCCTTCCGGCCGGGGCGCGCGGGAGTTACCCTTCCAGTACCGCTGGGGGTGACATCTGTGCGCATAACACCCAAAACACCCGAAGTGCGCGTGCCGCGGCTGGTCGGACTGATGGCCGTGGACGCGCGCGAAACGGCCCGGGCGCAGGGCCTGTTCCTCAATGCGCCGGACCGCCCCGACTTCCACCTCGCGGTCGTCGACTACGTCGTACGCCAGTACCCGCAGCCCGGCGCCGAGGTGCCCCGGGAGTCCATGGTGTACGTGTGGTTCGACTTCGGTGAGGGAGAGGGCGGCGGAGGCGTGCGCGAGCCACGCATCCCACGGCCGCCCGCTGGTGGCCTCCAACGCGAACTCGGTGAGCCCGGTGACGCCTTCGAGATGATCAACCGCTGAGACCCCGGCCCGACGGGCCCGGCACAAGGACCGCCGAACCCGGTAAAGAGTCCGCCGAACCCGGTGAAGGACCCGCCGAGCCCCGTAAAAGGCCTCGGCGAGGGCCTCAGCTCTCCTTGAAGCCCCGGTGCAGCGCGACCACGCCGCCGGTGAGGTTGCGCCAGGCCACCTTCGACCAGCCCGCCTTGCGGAGCCGTTCGGCGAGGGCGGGCTGGTCGGGCCAGGCACGGATGGACTCGGCGAGGTAGACGTACGCGTCCGGGTTCGAGGACACCGCCCGCGCGACCGGCGGCAGCGCCCGCATCAGGTATTCGGTGTAGACGGTCCGGAAGGGCGCCCAGGTCGGGTGCGAGAACTCGCAGATCACCACGCGCCCGCCGGGCCGGGTCACCCGGAACATCTCCCGCAGCGCCGCGTCCGTGTCCTGCACGTTGCGCAGCCCGAAGGAGATCGTCACGGCGTCGAAGGTGTCGTCCTTGAACGGCAGCCGCGTCGCGTCGCCGGCCGTGAACGGCAGCCAGGTGTGCTTCCTCTTGCCGACCTGCAGCATCCCGAGCGAGAAGTCGCAGGGGACGACGTACGCGCCCGTGCGCGCGAACGGCAGCGAGGAGGTGGCCGTACCGGCGGCCAGGTCGAGGACCTTCTGCGCGGGGCGCGCGTCGACCGCCTTCGCCACCTCCTTGCGCCACACCCGGTCCTGGCCGAGCGACAGCACGTCGTTGGTCAGGTCGTACCGTTCCGCCACGTCGTCGAACATCGAGGCGACTTCGTGCGGCTGCTTGTTCAGGGAAGCGCGGGTCACCCGCTCATTGTGGCAGCAGGGGGTACGGCACTCCGGAAGCGCCCTCGCCTACGCCCGCGCGGCGCACGCCCGGCCGGGCCGGGCCGGCCGGCGAAGGTCCCGCGCCCGTCCGGTGCCCCGGGATCAGCGGCCCCGGTACACCAACCGCCCGCCGATCACGGTCGCCACGCAGGTGCCGGCGCCGCGGCGGACCAGTTCGGCACGGTCCGCGACGTCGAACACGGCGAAGCGGGCGGGCCCGCCCGGGACGAGCCGCGGCAGCAGGATCAGCGGGGTCGGGGACAGCGCTGCCGGGCCCGGAAGGCGGTCGGGCCGCTGCCCCACCGCGAGCCCGGCCCTGCGGACCGCGTCGACCACGGCCCGCGACCGCAGTTCCCCGGCCACCGCCACCGTGCCGTGTGCCAGCATCCGCTGCACCCCGCGTCGCGCGCTCGCGCCGAGGCGTGCGGGATCGCCGCGGAGGATCTCCCGGGCGCGCTGCCCGCCGATGGGCTCGGTGCCGAGGACGTCGGCCTCGCGGGGATCGGGGTGGTAGGTGGCCTCCAGCAGCTCCGGACCGTACGGGTTCAGCAGCCCTGGGGTGAGGATCCCGGGCCACCGCCGCACCTTGGCCCGGGGCTCGGCGGCGGCCAGTTCCTCGTACGGGCCGACGGCGGCGACGGACGCCCCGTCGACCAGAACCGCCGTCTCGGGAGACCGATCGGCCACGTGAAGTGTCAGCACGGAGCGCCTAGTTGGACGCCAGCAGCTTCAGTTCGGGGTGGGCCGTGCCGCCCTCGATCGCCGTGGACGAGATGTGGGACATCACCCGCTCGTCGACGGGGTCGTTCGCCGGGTCGTCGTGGACGACCAGGTGCTCGTAGGTCGTGGCGCGCTGCGCCGGGACCCGCCCCGCCTTCCTGATCAGGTCGATGATCTCGAGGCGGTTGGAGCGGTGCCGGGCGCCGGCCGAGGAGACCACGTTCTCCTCCAGCATGATCGAGCCGAGGTCGTCCGCGCCGTAGTGCAGCGACAGCTGGCCGACCTCCTTGCCCGTGGTCAGCCACGAGCCCTGGATGTGCCGGACGTTGTCGAGGAAGAGGCGGGCGATCGCGATCATCCGCAGGTACTCGAAGAGGGTGGCCTGGGTGCGGCCCTTCAGGTGGTTGTTCTCGGGCTGGTAGGTGTACGGGATGAAGGCGCGGAAGCCGCCCGTGCGGTCCTGTACGTCCCGGATCATCCGCAGGTGTTCGATGCGCTCGGCGTTCGTCTCACCCGTGCCCATCAGCATGGTCGAGGTGGACTCCACGCCCAGCCGGTGCGCGGTCTCCATGATCTCCAGCCAGCGCTCACCGCTCTCCTTCAGCGGGGCGATGGCCTTGCGGGGCCGCTCGGGGAGCAGTTCCGCGCCGGCACCGGCGAAGGAGTCCAGGCCCGCCTCGTGGATACGGGTGATGGCCTCCTCCACCGACACACCGGAGATCCGGGCCATGTGCTCGACCTCGGACGCGCCGAGGGAGTGGATGACCAGCTGCGGGAAGGCGTCCTTGATGGCCTTGAAGTGCTTCTCGTAGTACTCCACGCCGTAGTCGGGGTGGTGGCCGCCCTGGAACATGATCTGGGTGCCGCCCAGCTCGACCGTCTCCGCGCAGCGGCGCAGGATGTCGTCGAGGTCGCGGGTCCAGCCCTTGTCCTTGTCCTTGGGGGCCGCGTAGAAGGCGCAGAACTTGCACGCCGTGACGCACACGTTCGTGTAGTTGATGTTCCGCTCGATGATGTACGTCGCGATGTGCTCGACACCGGCGTACTTCCGCCGCCGCACCGCGTCGGCCGCGGCGCCCAGCGCGTGCAGCGGGGCATCCCGGTAGAGGTCGAGCGCCTCTTCCGGGGTGATCCGCCCACCGGCAGCGGCACGGTCGAGGACAGACTGGAGGTCGGCCTTCTCGGTCACCAGGGGCCCTTTCGTCAAGGGGTGCGGACGGACCGAACCAGCCTACGCCAGCGGTTTCACCGTACGGACGTCAGGCCGCGTACGCGCCGATCAGCAGCCCGGCGAAGGCACCGGCCAGCAGGAACGGCCCGAAGGGGATCGCGGTCCTGCGGCCCGCCCGCCGTACGACGACGAGGGCTCCGCCGTACAGCGCGCCGAGCAGGAAACCGGCGAAGGCGCCGAGCAGGACGGTGGACCAGCCGTACCAGCCGAGTACGGCACCCATGCCGACGGCCAGCTTCACATCGCCGAAGCCCATGCCACCCGGATTGATGAGGAACAGCACGAAATAGCCGGCGCCGAGGGCCACAGCGCCGTACACCGCGGTGGACCAGTGGCCGGCGTGCTCGGGCAGCAGCGCGGTGAGACCCAGCAGGGCGAGGGCGGACGCGGCGAGGGGCAGGGTCAGCGGGTCGGGCAGCCGCTGCACCCGGAAGTCGACCACGGCCAGCAGCACCCCGACCGGCGCGAGCAGCAGCCAGACCGCCAGCTCGGGGCGGGTGCCGGTGGCGGCGGCGAGGGCGGCGCAGGTCAGGGCGGTGGCGAGGGCAGCGGGGAGGGCCGCGGTGGGAGGTACGTCCGTGCGGCGGGCCTCTCCCCCGCAGGCGCCGCACGCGATCCGGCCGATCCAGCCGCGGATCGGATGACCGTCCGGGCAGCGGTCCCGCCAGGGTTCACCGGCCGGTACGGCGAAGCGGTAGGCGGCGCGGGGCAGCAGCGCGCCGACGAGCGCGCCCCACAGCGCGGCGACGGCCGTCAGCGCCCCTGTGCTCATCGGGTCCCCCCGCCCCCCGGCGCGCCCACCGTGCTCATCCGGCCTTCGACAGGCGCGCCACCGGGTTGCCCTCGGCGGAGCTGTCCGACGTGAACCTCAGGTCGTCGCCGACCGGGGTCAACTCGACCTGGTGCGGGGTCGGTACACAGTGTCCGGGGTTGTCCTTAGCGCCGGTCGAGGTCGCGAGGATCTGGGTCATCGTCACCTTCTTCAGGGTGAGGACGTCGGTGCACACGCCGCCGATCTGGTCGGTCTGCCGCAGCTGCCCCAACTCCTGTGCCACGCCGGCCTGATGGACGGTGAGCCGGAAGGTGCCCATGGGCAGACTGCCGCCGAGGCCGGTGGCCTGTCCTTCCCAGGTGCCGAGGTAGCGGGCCGGGACGGCGCCGGGCTGGTCACTTCGGCCGGTGGGACCGCCGGAGGCCTGGCTCGGTGCCGGGGAGAGCGAGGGGCGGCCGCCGCCCACGCTCCTGGCGCCGCCGTCCTGCTGGGCCCACGGTTGCAGCAGCACGCCGAGCCCCAGCCCTCCTGCGGCCAGGGCACCGGCGACGGCCAGCACCACCGTGCAGCTCAGTCGGCGCCCACGACCGCCCTCGGCCGGCGTGGCGGCGGCCGCCACGCTGACGGAGAACCGGCCCTGCGGCGCGGCGTCACGCTGCGCGGGCACGACGGTCGGCACTCCGGAGGGAGGAGGCCCGGAGGAAGCCCCGGCCACGCCGGTCGCCGGTCCCGAGGAGACCTCCACCCCCTTCGGGGTGCCGTGGCTTGAGAGCGAGGGGGGCTGCAGGTCACCGAGGGGTGCGGCAGGAGCCCCTGGCCCGCCGACCGGCGTGGCCGGGCCCCCTGGACTCATCACCGGCGCAGGCCCGAAAACCCCGGCCCCCGTGAACGAGTTCGAGGGCCCCGTCTCCGCCGGTCTGTCGAAGGCCACCGGCCCCGACGCCGGTTCCGGGGCGCCCGTGTCCAGGTTGAGGAGGCGTACGGCGCTGCGGCTGACCTGTTCCACCAGGGGGCCCGGCAGCCAGCCGTCGGTGGTCAGGCGGGTGGCGCCCTCGGGGGCGAGCCGGTGGCTCACCTCGGCGGGGGTGGGGCGGGAGGTGGGGTCCTTGGCCAGACAGGCGGCCGTCACCTCCCTCAGTTCACCGTCCATGCCGTCGAGTTCGGGCTCCTCGTGCACCACCTTGTAGAGGAGGGCCGCGGACGAGTCCCCCCGAAACGGCGGCTCGCCGGTGGCCGCGTAGGCCAGCACCGCGCCGAGGGAGAAGACGTCGGCCGCGCCCGTGGCGCCCTTGCCGAGGATCTGCTCGGGTGCCATGTAGCCGGGGGAGCCGATCGACACGCCGGTGGACGTCAGGGACGCCGTGCCGTCCATGGCCCGGGCGATGCCGAAGTCGATCAGCAGGGGCCCGTCCAGGGTCAGCAGGACGTTGGAGGGCTTCACGTCCCGGTGGACCAGGCCCAGGTCGTGTACGGCCGTCAGCGCCTCGGCGAGGCCCGCGCCCAGGGCCCGTACGGTGTGCGCGGGCAGGGGGCCGGTGTCGGTGACGGTCGCGGCGAGGGACGGGCCGGCCGCGTAGGCGGTGGCGACCCAGGGCACGGCCGCGTCCGGGTCCGCGTCCAGGACCGGGGCGGTCCAGGCGCCGCCGACCCGGCGGGCGGCGGCCACCTCGCGCCGGAAGCGGGCGCGGAACTCCTCGTCCAGCGCGAAGTGCGGGTGCACGATCTTCACGGCGACGGTACGGCCGCCCGCGCTGCGGCCGAGGTAGACCCGGCCCATGCCACCGGCGCCGAGCCGGCCGAGCAGCCGGTAGGGCCCGACGGTGGCCGGCTCGTCCCCGTCCAGCGGCTGCATGACGCGCTCCCCCCACCCCACATCCAGTGGTGAGCAGCCTAGTCACGCCTGCTCACGGCCGCAGCAGGTCCACCTTCACATCCGCCGGGAAGCCGGTCGTCGGGCCGACGCGGCGGGCGAACTCGGCGACGGCCGCGAGTTGCGGGGTGCCGAAGCTGAAGTCGAGGGTGGTGAAGTACTGGGCCAGGGTCGCCTCGTCGAAGTCCTCCCAGCGGGCAGCCTGTTCGGCGACCTTGCCGACCTCCTCCAGGGAGAGGTTGCGGGAGGCGAGGAAGGCCTCGTGGACCTGGCGGGTGATGTCCGGCTCGCGGTCGGCGTAGTCGCGGCGGGCCGCCCAGACCGCGAAGACGAACGGCAGGCCGGTCCACTCCTTCCAGAGCGCGCCGAGGTCGTGCACCTCGAGGCCGTAGCGGGGGCCGTCGAGCAGGTTCGCGCGCAGCGCCGCGTCGCCGATGAGGACGGCGGCCTCGGCCTCCTGCATCATCAGGCTGAGGTCGGGCGGGCAGGTGTAGTAGTCGGGCGCCACGTCGTAGCGCTCGGCGAGCAGGAGCTGGGCGAGGCGGACCGAGGTGCGGGAGGTCGAGCCGAGGGCGACGCGTGCGCCGTGCAGACGGTCGAGCGGGACCTGCGAGACGATCACGCAGGACATCACCGGGCCGTCGCAGCCGACGGCGATGTCCGGGAAGGCGACCAGGTCGTCGGCGTTGCGCAGGAACTCGACCAGGGTGACGGGGCCGATGTCGAGATCGCCGCGCACGAGCTGCTCGCTGAGCTTCTCCGGGGTGTCCTTGGTGAGCTCGAAGTCGAGGAGTGTGCCGGTTCTCGCGAGCCCCCAGTACAGGGGCAGGCAGTTCAGGAACTGGATGTGGCCGACGCGCGGCCGGGTGCGAGCATTGTCCACATCGCGACACTAGACCCCGTGCGCTACGGTGCCGGGACCGGCCCCACCGTCGCCACGCCGTCAAATGGCCCAGCGGATGTTCAAACATCCGGGTGACGTGATCTTGACCTCTATTGCTTTCGGGCGCCCGCGTGCTAGGCTCGCCGCAAGTTGCAGTTTGGTTTCCCTTGCAGTACAGAGCCTGCGGAGCATGTGACCGCGGGCTCTCGTCGTTTTCAGACAAATGCAGTTGTGCAGCACCGTTTCACACTTGCAGGTTCTGGAGCAGGGCAACCCTTTGTGAGCCCAAGGAGGGCTTATGGCTACCGGAACCGTGAAGTGGTTCAACGCCGAAAAGGGCTTTGGCTTCATCGCCCAGGAGGGCGGCGGCCCCGACGTCTTCGTTCACTACTCCGCGATCAACGCCTCCGGCTTCCGCTCCCTCGAGGAGAACCAGCAGGTGAGCTTTGACGTGACGCAGGGCCCGAAGGGTCCGCAGGCGGAGAACGTCACCCCCGTCTGATCTCTGCCTGATCGCAGAACCTGAGAGAAGTACCCAAGGAGCCCCGCGCCGTTCCGGCGACGGGGCTCCTGCCTTTGCGGCCGACGCCGCGTGTGAATTCTGGGCGAATTCTCGGCGTGGGCCGCCCGCTGTTACGTGTGCTGCATGACGAGGACGAAGGCCGTGCCCGATTCCAGCGCCTCGTACGAGTGCGGAACATCACCCCGATAGGTCATGTAATCGCCGGGACCGAGTTCGGCCTCCTCCCCCGCCGGACCCGCCTTCACCCGGCCCGAGCCGACGATCAGATGCTCGACCGTGCCGGGAATGTGCGGCTGAGACGTGCGGGCCGCCCCGGGCTCGGCGCGCAGGCGGTAGATATCCCGCCGGGCCCCGGGAGGGCTCGCGGACAGCAGCGTCGCGACGTAGTTCGCCTGCTCCGAGGCGACCTCCGGGCCCTCGCCGGCGCGGATCACCTGGACCTGCGGCGCGGGCGGTTCGACCAGCGCGCTGAACGGCACCCCCAGTGCGACCGCGAGTGCCCAGAGCGTCTCCACGTTCGGGTTCCCGCTCGCCGCCTCCAGCTGGGAGAGCGTGGACTTCGCGATGCCGGCGCGTTTGGCCAGCTCGGACAGGGACAGGCCGCTGCGGGCGCGCTCGCGCTTGAGCGATGCCGCGATCCACTCCAGCGGGAGCCGGGCGGGGGTCCGGGGAGACGGCTCGGCCATGTTTGTTCGCTCCATCGGTACGATCGTTCGGCTTGACGGACAGCCGATCTTTGTTCCAGTGTAGAAAACATGCGTTCGATACAGCGAACAACCGATGACATGTCCCTGGTGCGTGACAGCTCGCTCGTCTGGCTCGCCAGCGGCATCGTCGGCGTCTCCTTCGGCGCCGTCTCGGTCGCGGGCGGGCTTCCGGTGTGGGTGCCCGTGGTGATGTCCCTGGTGGTGTACGCGGGCTCGGCCCAGTTCAGCGCGGTGGCGGTGTTGCTCGCCGGGGGCGGGCCGGTCGCCGCCGCGGCGACGGGGCTGTTGCTCAACACCCGTACGGCCGCGTTCGGCCTGGCGGTGGCGGACATCATCGGTACCGGCCGTGCGAGCCGTCTGCTCGGCGCGCACCTGGTCACCGACGAGACGGTGGCCTTCGCCCTCGCCCAGTCCGACCCCGTACGGCAGCGGAGGGCGTTCTGGATCTCCGGGGTCGGTCTGTTCGCCGTGTGGAACACCGGCGTGCTGGCGGGCGCGCTCGCCGGGGGCGCGCTGGGCGACACGGCCCGGTACGGCCTCGACGCCGCCTTTCCCGCCGTACTGGTGGCCCTGGTGCTGCCCCAGCTGCGGGCGGACGCGACGGTACGGCGGTGTGCCCTGCTCGGCGCGGTCGTCGCCCTCGCGGTGACGCCCGCCGTACCTGCCGGGGTGCCGGTGCTGCTCGCTCTGGCGGGGCTCTTGCTGCACCGCCGGCAGCCCGTGGAGGCCGCCGTATGAACGCCGCCGTCGTCGTGATCCTCGCGCTGGCTGTGGGCACCTACGCCTTCCGGCTGGTGGGGCCGGTGCTGCACGGGCGGGTCGAGATACCGGCCCGGGCGCAGGAGCTGGCCTCGGCCGGGGCGGTCGTGCTGCTCGTCGCCCTGCTGGCCACCGGTGCGCTGACGGAGTCCGGCGGCTTCGCGGGCTGGGCCCGCCCCGCCGGAGTCCTGGCCGGCGCCGTCCTCGCCCGGCGCCGGGCGCCGTTCGTGGTGGTGGTGCTCGGCGCGGCGGCGACGACCGCGCTGCTGCGGCTCGCCGGGGTGGCCTAGGTGTATTGATCACGAGCGTTGTTAACGCTGGCCGGTCTTGATCGTGGCGAAGGCCCCCGTGTGTGGTGGAGGTGTCGAATCTTCACCGCACGGAGG